>JAZNSR010000102.1:0-3647 GCA_045591335.1 Faecousia sp. | reverse complement strand
TGTCTTCCTAAGACCGCTTGGCCTCCGACTTCCTACATGTTCTCAGTGACCACACTGGTGCCCTCCGCAAGGCAAAGCACCGTGCTGATCTGTGGCTGCATATCCGTGGGAAAGCCCGGATAGGGGTGGGTCTTGACGGTGGTTCTGTGGAGTCTTCCGTCAGAAATAATCCGGATGGAATCATCATAGTTGATGATCCGGGCACCCATTTCCTGCAGTTTGGAGGTAATGCAGTCCATATGCTTGGGGATCACATTCTGCACCAGCACATTGCCGCCGGCAGCAGCCACCGCCGCCAGGTATGTACCGGCCTCGATCTGATCAGGGATGATGGCATAAGTACCGCCGCGAAGCTTTTCCACGCCGCGGATCTTCACCGTATCTGTACCTGCACCGGATATCCGGGCACCCATGGTATTCAAAAAGTTGGCAAGGTCAACAATATGGGGCTCTTTTGCTGCGTTTTCGATCACAGTCTGACCGGGCAGCAGGCAGGCCGCCATCATAATGTTCACCGTTGCGCCCACACTCACCACATCCAGGCTCACACGGCTGCCCTGCAGGCCATCCTCACCAGGCTGCAAAAACACATATTCGTCGGTTTCTTCCACCTTTGCACCCAGAGCACGGAAGCCCTTAATATGCTGATCGATGGGGCGGGAAGCAAAGTTGCAGCCGCCGGGCAGCGCCACATTGGCAGTACCGAAACGGCTGAGCAGCGCGCCCATTAAATAATAACTGGCGCGCATTTTCCGCACAAGCTCGGGGTTGGGTTCGGTTTTATGAATATTGGAGCAATCCAGCTCCACTGCGCCGGATGCATCCCAGGTGACCGCTGCGCCCATATCCTCCAGGATACTGAGCAGGATCCGGACATCCGAAATATCCGGAACATTTTCCACTCGGCATTTTCCGCAAACCAATAAGGCTGCAGGCAGGATCGCAACAGCGGCATTTTTTGCGCCGCTGACGGTCACTGTGCCCTGCAAAGGGGTGCCGCCGATGATCTCATATTTTGCCAAGGATCATTCACTCCTTGCGAAAATTCATACTAAAGCTTAGAAATTATAACATAATTATTGAATTATGTAAAGTAAAATTTGTAAATCCCCAATTTTATCGGCGCAAGCCCTTGGGGTAATGATTTTTCAGACAATTTCCATCGCCCTTTCCCCAGCCCAGGGAATACCCATCCACAGTAACCAGGCACCAGCCCTTTTGAGAAGATGGCACAGTTTCGCCATGCATATAGGCTTTGATCTGAGGACTTTCCGCAGAATAATCCTCCATTCTGGCAGCACTGCGCAGCCAAAGGGCCAGCCCGTGAGCCGGCTCAAACCGGCCTTTTTTCACTTCCCCCAACTCCAGTCCGGGGCGCATGACCTTAATCCCCCGCAGCTGCGGCAATTCCGCATGCACCCAGTATAGGCTCTGCCCAAAGAACACTGCTTTGCCCGCCGGCAGGGCAATGCCCATATCCCGGGCAAATTCCATCCATTCCTTAGGCAGCTTTTCTGAGGGCATAGGCGCGCACTCTCCCACTTCCCCGTCATTTTTTCGCAAAACCGCCGCAAAATGTCCTTCTCCCAGCAGCTTATGAGGCCACATACGGAAAGATCCATTGGGCCCAGGCGCAAACCAGGGCGCACTGACCTGCTCCGCCACAAATTCCGGGTGCCGCTGCAAGAAGGCTGCAATGGCCTCCTCATTTTCCTGAGGCGCAAAGGTGCAGGTGGAATACACCAGCCGTCCGCCGGGCTTCACCAGCTGCGCCCCGGAATCCAGGATCTCCCCTTGACGGCGGGCGCACATCTCCACAGTCTCCGGGCTCCAATCCGTCACCGCTGCTTCCTCTTTGCGGAACATGCCCTCGCCGGAGCAAGGGGCATCAATCAGTACCCGGTCAAACAAGCCCGCAAACTGCTGCGCCAGCCTTTGAGGATGCTCATTGGTGACCAGCGCATTGCCCACCGCCATCCGTTCTATATTACGGCTTAGAATCTTTGCCCGCTTGGGATTGATCTCATTGCATAACAGCAACCCCTCCCCTGCCATGCGTCCGGCAATTTGGGTGGTCTTTCCACCGGGGGCGGCGCACAGATCGCAGACCCACTCTCCCGGCTGGGGATCCAGCAGTGCAACCGGTGCCATGGCGCTGGCCTCCTGCAAATAGTATACGCCGGCTTCATGATAAGGGTGCAGGCCCGGGCGACTTTCCGGGTCATAATAATAGCCCATAGGCTCCCAGGGAACAGGATCCAACACGAAAGGCATATGGGGCATCGTCCCTTTCAGCGGATTATACCGCAATGCCACCGCCCGGGGCCGTTCCAGGCTTTCTAAAAAGGCCGGATACTCCTGCCCCAGCTGTTGTTCAATTCTTTGTAAAAACGCCTCCGGCAGCATTCATACCATCCTTTCAAATTTTAAATTATTGCCTTGCGATAATTTAAAATAGTGAAGTTTGCCTATAGCAAGTGAAGTAGCTGCGCTGTGAAGTTTGGCTAAAGCCAAGTGAAGTTGCACCTATGGTGCAGTTTATGAGTTTTTGAAATTACTATTTCAAAAACATAATCTAAATCCGTTGCGTAAGCAACACCTTCACTTTCTCCAAAGGAGAAAACTTCACTACAAAGTAACTTCACATACCGTCGGTATACTTCACTGCGAAGCAACTTCACTCCGACTGATCGCTACAGCGGCCAGTCGGAATTGAAAAGCGGCGCAGAGGTGATCTGCGCCGCTTTTCAATTAAAATTATTCTTCGTTCTTTGCGTCGTCAATGATCTTCTGCTGGTTAGCCTTAGGCACTTCCTCGTAACGCTCAAACTTCATGGTGAAGGAGCCTCTGGCCTGGGTCATAGCCCGCAGATCGATGGCATAGGTGCCCATTTCAGCCATGGGGACCTCAGCTTCCACAACGGTGTTGCCCTCGTGATCGGGGTTCATGCCCATCACACGGCCACGGCGCTTATTCAGATCACCGATCACATCGCCCATGTAGCTGTCGGGAATGGTGACTGCCAGGGAAGCGATGGGTTCCAGCAGGGTGGGCATTGCGTTGGGCATTGCTTCCTTGAAGGACAGAATAGCAGCCAGCTTAAATGCCATTTCGTTGGAGTCAACCGGGTGATAGGAGCCATCATACAAAGTAGCCTTCAGGTTAACCATGGGATAACCAGCCAGGGGGCCCTTCAAAACGGCTTCCTGCAAGCCCTTTTCAACTGCGGGGTTAAAGTTCTTGGGCACTGCGCCGCCAACAACTTCCACATTGAAGATCAGATCGTCCTGCTCTTCCTGGGGCTCGAAGCGGACCCAAACATCACCGAACTGGCCGCTGCCGCCGGTCTGCTTCTTATGACGGCCGTGAGCCTGAACGGTCTTCTTGATCTTTTCACGGTAAGCGATCTTGGCGGGGCTCAGAACTGCATCCACACTGAAGCGGCTCTTCAGCTTTGCAACCAAAACATCCAGATGCTGATCGCCTGCGCCGGACAGAACCAGCTGGTGCGTTTCAGCATTGTTGACCAAAGTGAAGGAGGGATCTTCTTCGTTCAGACGGTTCAGGCCGGAACCAACCTTTTCTTCCTGACCCTTGGTCTTAGGAGCAATGGCCATAGAATAGCAAGGCTCTGCATAAGGAATAC
>JAZNSR010000101.1:0-27748 GCA_045591335.1 Faecousia sp. | reverse complement strand
CCACTGTACCGTGTTGCCGGACTGATCAATGCTGCAACCGTTGTCACCAACAGTAAAGTTCACACAGGGCGTGTCAGAGGGCAGATCCGTATTGACCTGGATCAGATTGTTGGTGCCATAGCGGTAAGCAAAGCTTACAGTCTTTTCTTCTTCAGCGGGCTTTTCTGCAGTCCATGCAGCGCCATCATAATAGAGGGTAATGTCCGTTTCGAGCACATACTTGCTGCCATCGGTGAAGCCGAAGACACTGCCTGCGCCCAGGACATAGCTCTGACCCACTTCAAACGCGCCGTTGAAATGGAAGGACAAAATGATGGTGCCGTCCACATTGTCCATGCCGATCCAGCCCACGCTCTGATCGCCGCTCTGAATAAGATTACAGCCGTTATCCCCAGCCAGGAAGTTGACAATGGGGGTGGTTGCGGGCAGATCGGTGTTGTACTGGATCAGATTATCAGTGCCGTAACGGTAGTCCAGATGAATGGCAGGCTCTTTGGCCTCCATGGTCCAGCCGGAGCCGTCAAAGGAGAAGGTATAATTCTTATCCAGGGTATATTTGCTCTCATCGGTAAAGCCGAACACAGCACCCTTGGGCAGCACATAGGTCTGACCGGCGGTAAAGGCATTGTTAAAGTGGAAAGTCAGCACGATGGTGCCGTCCACATTGTCCATGCCGATCCAGCCAACCCACTGTACCGTGTTGCCGGACTGATCAATGCTGCAACCGTTGACACCAACAGTAAAGTTCACACAGGGCGTGTCAGAAGGCAGGTCTGTATTGACCTGAATCAGATTATTGGTGCCGTAACGGTAAGCCATGGTCAAGCTGCCGGTGCGCTTTTCCTGCACACCCACAAAGACCTCAGCGGCCTCAAAATAACCCACAGCAGCTTTCAAAAGCGCCTTTAACTCTGCGCTGGAGGTGTCCTTATTATACATACGGGTGATGTAATGCATGGGGCTATAGGACAGGCTCATTTCCTTTGTGCCGTCAGAGACCTTTACCTCCATAGCCGTGTCCATTTCCTGGGGATTGATACCGGCAACTTCGATATAATAATCGCTGCCCTTGGTCTTTAACTCATAGGGCTCGCCATCCACGGTGACAGTGTAATCCGCAGCATCACCGGTGATCACAAAATAATATCTCAGCGCGATCTTGGACTTCAGCAGCATGGTCACGCCGTAATAGCTGATGCCGGGAACGCTGCCGCTAACGGTGGCAGATGCCGCTTCATTGCTGATGGTAGCTTCTGTTTCCATCTCATAGCCGGCATTGGCCAAATCTCCGGTCTTATGGCCAAAGTAAAGCTGTGCCTTTGCGCCATAGTTCAGCAGCTCCTTGACCATGGCCTTAGTCTGGCTGGTGTAGTTGCCTTCCAGCAGCGCATGGGCATAATCCTGGATGCTGTAAGTCTTTTCCAGCACAGCTGCGCCGCCGGAAATCAGAGTCAGATTGATATCCTCGGTCATCTGAGGCGCGCCCAGATCCACAGAGAAATCATAGCTGCCGTCTGCTTCCGGGGTCATGGTGCTGACGGTATACTGCGCTGCGGTCTTGCCGCCAACGGTAATGTTGACCACGGCATCTGCAGCATGGGTCTCACTCACATTTCCATAGAAATGCATGCTCAGATCATCGCCCAAAAACAGCTTTTGTCCAATGATCTCGGTTTCTGCTTCTGCAGCCAGCACACTGGCAGGCAAAACGCCCACGAGCATACACAAAGCCAAAAGAAGCGCACAAATTCGTTTTCCGTTTTGTTGCATGATATTCCCTCATTTCTTATATTTTGGGAAAGGCGATCCAGGCCGGCATCGCCTTTCCAGAATTACGGGTTCTTGCAAGGGGTTATACCAAGGTCCAGGCAGAGCCGCTGAACTGGAAGATATAATCCCGGTCCAGCACATAGGAAGTGCCATCGGTGAAGCCAAACACCGAGCCCTTGGGCAGTACATAGCTTTGGCCCGCTTCAAATGCCGAGCTAAAGCTGAACACCAAAATAATGGAGTCGCTCATCTTACTCATCATGATCTTATTCACCGGCTGCGCCCCTGCGCTCTGATCGATACTGCAGCCATTCTGATCCGGGGTAAAGGTGGCACAGGGGGTGGCGGCAGGCAGGGTGGTATTGAGCTGAATCAGCTTGCTGTTGCCAAACCGGTAAGACAGTGTAAACACAGGCAGGGTCAGCTCCGGCTCCGGCTCGGTGGCCTCCATGGTCCATTGCGTGCCATCAAAGGTGAAGCAATAGTTCTTATCCAGCGTATACTTACTACCATCGGTGAAGCCGAACACCGCGCCTGCAGGCAAGGTATAGGTCTGCCCGGCGGTGAACTTGCTGTTAAAGTGGAAAGTCAACACAATAGTGCCGTCCACATTGTCCATGCCGATCCAGCCCACCTGCTGATACAGATTTTCGCTTTGGTCAATATCGCAACCGTTGTCCGTTACCAGGAAATTGACACAGGGGGTAGCTACGGGCAAATTCGTGTCTACCTGGATCAGATCCTCGGCGCCATAGCGGTATTGGAAGCCAATCTCCCCTTCCCCAGGTACATCGGGCTCCGGCTCCGGAGCAGGCTCGGTGGTTTCCAAAGTCCAGTCTGTGCCGTTAAAATCAAAGCGATAGTTCTTATCCAGCGTATACTTGCTGCCATCGGTAAACCCGAACACCGCGCCTGCAGGCAGCGTATAATTCTGCCCCGCAGCAAAGGCGCTGTTAAAGTGGAAGGTCAAAACAATGGTGCCATCCACATTTTCCATGCCGATCCAGCCGATCTGCTGATATAGATTCCCGCTTTGGTCAATACTGCAGCCGTTATCCGTTGCCAGGAAATTAACGCAGGGGGTAGCAACGGGCAGGTTGGTGTTCACCTGGATCAGATTATTGGCACCGTAGCGGTACTGGAAGCTGAGGCTTGTGGGCACGGGCACCTCCGGCTCGGTGGGTTCAGTGGTCTCCTCAGAGCCGCCGGGTTCCGGCATTTCCGCTGCGGTCCAGCCGCTTCCGTCCCAGCGCATGGAGAAGGTTTCCGCAACTTGAATCGCCACATCCCCGGAGTAAAGGATCGCTCCCTCCTGCACCGTCAGAACCTTATTGGTATGATTCAAGGCAGTGATCAGCTTCAAAACCAGGGTGGTATTGGCGGGGTAGCCGTCAAAGCGGTAATCTCCGGTTTCCAGCTCCTTGCCATCCAGGAACACCTGGCCCTGGAAGCCAAGGGGCAGCTCATCTGCCAGGCCAAAATCGTAAACATTGGTAAACTGCACCAGGTCCGTCTGGGTATAGCCAGGCTGCAGGGTGACCTTCGCCACCAGCTCCTTCTGCTGGCCGTTGACGGTGACATATTCCTTGACAGGAGGCTCGGGAATCTCCTCCACCGCCGTCCAGGCAGTGCCATCCCAAACCCCATTAAAGGTTTTTGCCACCCGGACCGCAACGCTGTCGTTATAGATCAGCGCGCCCTCCATCACCGTCAGTACCTTGCCCTTGTGGCTGAGGTTTTCGATGGCAATGGTGGTGGAATTCTTATGGCAGGTAAAGGCCGGGTCTTTCACAGTCTTGCCCTGCAGCAGCACAGTTCCCTGGAAGCACAAAGGTGTGCTGTCGGCAGATGCGCCGAAATCGTAAACATTGGTAAACTGCACCAAATGCTCCAGCGTAAAACCGGGGCTCAGCTCCACGGTCTCTGCCAACACTCTGGTGGTGCCGTCTGCCAAGGTCACATACTCAATGGCAGGAGGCTCTGGAATACTGCCCACCATTTGCCAGCTACTTCCGTTCCAGCGGGCATTGAAGGTTTGTGCCACCTTCACCGCAGTACCTTTATAGTAGATCACAGAATCCTTCATAATAGTCAGGATCTTTCCGTTATGCGGCACATTGAAGCAGATGGTGTCCGTATTGGGGTAGCCGATCACAGAAACAACACTTTCGCTCAGCTCCTTGCCATCCAGCAAAACCTTACCGGCAAAGCCCAGGGGGGTGTTGTCCGCAGGCACACCGAAATTGAAGAAGGTGGCAAACTGCACCAGATCCTTAGTGGTATAATGAGGCACCAATTCCCGGCTGCCGGCGCACATAAGGGTCTGCCCGTTCACGGTAATGGGGTAATAATTGTTGATCAGACGCATTTCCTTGAAGGTCACGGAAACGCCATCCTGCACGGTGCTGAATTTCTTATTGGGTCCGAAAATCAGCTGAACACCCTCCAGCTTGCCCTGGTAGGCAGAAATATCCACCTCAAAGCTATGGAATTTTCCGGTGTTGGAGGCATCCAGACTGATATTGCCCAGGGACTTTCCGGCATAATCATACACACGGATCTGGTCATAATCCCTGTTGCTCACCAGCATATCCATCACCAGGGTGGTGTTGCCGCCCCGGTTTTGTCCATGGGGGAACAGGAAACGAACACCTGTGACTACGCCCCAGGCGCCGGTGCCGATCTCCATGGTCACACCGTCTTCAGACAATGCGCCGCTGAGCGTTTTGGGCTTATAGCCGTTATGCTCTGCATAGGTGCTGAAATTCAGCTTATCAGTGAACAGATCTATGTAAAGGGGATCATCAAAGCAGGCCAGCTTACCGTCGGTTTCCAGGCCGTAAACCGCAGTAACGGTCTCGCCGTCCAGGGTGGTTGCCCCATTGCCCAGGGGGGTCACACGGATATAGCCCTTTTCGTTGGGCAGGGTGATCTGCGTATCCTGGGTCACCTGCTCCTGGCCGTTCAAATCCACACGGTATCCGGCAGCGCCATCCACTGCAGCCCATGCAGCCTGGCTGCCGGAAATGGTGATTTGGGTATCCGGCAGCTTTTCCGCCAGAGAAATGCTGTCCACATACAAAACCATATCGTTATAGTAGCCCGCCTCTCTGTGGAAGCAAAGCTGGATGCTGTCCGCGGGGTCACCGCCCTCATAGAAGGTGGTGGCGGGATTATAGGTGGCATTGGGATACATACCAATATGCTCCACCGTGGCAGCATCAATATAATAGGTCTTCCAAACGCCGGTCTCCAGGCCGTCCACCCCAGTGCTGAAGGCACGGGTGGTGGAATCCTCTGTCCGGAACTCCACATTATTGCCCGCAATCAAAAAGCTCTTTTTCAGATGCTCCCCTTCCACATACATACGGACTGCCAGGTATTTACCTGCAATATCCTTCTGGGTAAAGGTCTTGGGCAAACGGAGGCGGATGGTGTTATTGCCAACGCCGGCGGCATTATTAAAGGGAAGCTCCAGTTTCAAAACGCCCTTGGCGCCCTCAAATTCCTCCAGCCATTGGTCGGAATAATCATTGCCGATCTTGTAATACTGGTTAGCGTCGCCGCCTTCCACCAGGTTGCAATAGCCGTCCACAGAATAGTCCGCCAGGATGCCCTCTGCAGGCAGCTGATCCGGGCTCCACTGCATATCCTTAACCTTCCATTCCACGGAAGCCACCGTTTGGTTGCCATAGGCATCCGTAGCGGTCAGCTCATAATGGAAGGTGCCGAAGCCTTCGATCTCATAGGAATTGTTGATCTCCCGGTACTTATACTCCCGGAAAGCTTCATCCCCTGCACCCTTAAACTTCAAGGTGCGGATCAGATCAATGCCATCGGCTGTGGAGGCATCCTCAATAGAATACAGAGGCAGCTTGGTGATGGTATCCTCTGTGATGTTCTGCAGAAACAGCCCATTGGGCACATCCATGAATTCCACCTTGGGGCTGGTGGTATCCTGCACCACAAAGGATACGGTTTTTGAAACTTTTGTATCCTTTAAATAGGTGTATACCAGCTGATAGCTGCCGGTTTTTAAATCAAATGTGGCATATTCATCCTCCAGCCTGCTATTATCGGCCTGGTTGATGACCGTATAGCCCACGCCGTAGGACACGATCTGCCCGGCAGTATTTTCCACATGGGCCACAGGAAACTGGATCTTCTGCCCGGTATACTCAATGGCTGCGCCCTCTGCAAAATCCCCTTCAATAACGATCTTGCAGCTATTTCCGGAAAACGCAAGCGCCACCACTGCGCACACCAGCAGCAACACAACAGCTGCCAGCGCGATTCCTGCCAATAGTTTTTTGTTCTTCATACTGCGTTCCTTTCAAGTAACCATTGCAGGTTACTGGCCCTGCTGGATCAGGAATTGCTCCACTCTATCCTTCCAGGTACCTTCAAAGGCCTCCAGAGTGCTTTCATAGATCTTGTCGGCAGTCAAAGCCTGCTTGGTATACAAATTTTCAGACAGGCTGCCGCCGCTGACGGTGGTATCCTTATACCAGGCCATACCCACAAAAATACCCACGGGCTTGTCAAATCTGGCAATATCCACCACGGTAGCATCTGCCAAAATGTCATACACGCTCTTGGTAAACTCTGTGAAGGTAAAGCCCAAAGCTTCCTCTGTGGGCACATAGCCATAGTTCAAAACCGGCAGGCCGTTACAGTTCTGAGCAGCCACCAGCTGCGCCTTATCAGAGGTCAAATAAGCCAAAAATTCCTTGATCTCCTCTTTGTTCTGAGCGTTCTTAGTGATCACGAATTCACGGCAGACCAGCTCAGCCATCATGGATCTGGCCTCTGCAATGATAGCAGCATCCTCCTGGGTCACGCCCGCAGGCAACTGGGAGGCTGCGCCGTCCACATAATCGATCACCGCGGAAAGAGTAGCATCATCAGTGATGCTGGGAGTTCTTTCAATAATGGCACTGATCACGGGCATTTTCATAACCCGGATATCCTGATTGGAAATAATGCCGTCTTCCACATAGCCCATCATTTCCTTCTCAGCAGAAGCGCCGTTATAATAAAAGGCAATGGGATATTCCTGCGCGCCCCGGAAGCCGCCCTGGTTCAGCAGGAATTGGGCGTCCAGGAAGGTCAGGCTCTCAGACTTGGCGTGGATGTATTCCACACCGTCCTTTCCCTGGCAAAGAGTCTGGGCAAGGGTGTAGGTCTGCTCAATGGCATTTTTGTTTTCCACCACATGGTGGGGATAATCCTTGGCCAGCTCATAGGTGCCATTGTTGTTATACATACAGTTATAATAGTTGTCATAGCCCTGCATGCCGGTCATCTGAGCAAACCACACCTCATAGCAATACCGCAGATAGTCTGCACCACCTGTGGTATCCTGGCCGGCAAAAGCAGTTAAAAACACATTGTTATCAAACAGCTCATCGCCCATGGCAAAGAACTCATCGGTGGTGTTGGGCAGCTTGTACTGGCCCTCACCGAAGGTGGCATCCAAAAGGGTCTTGTTGTAGGTCCAGTTCCAGCCCATGAAGTTGGTGGCGGGCATTTGATAATAAGCGCCGTCCTCTTCATAGTAATCCAGCCACTGAGGCTTGATCTTGTCCTTGACCTTCACGCCGGACTCACCGGGAACTTCCATTTCAAACAAGCCGGACAGCTCTTCCAGCACGGCGGATTTTTTGAACATATCCACCTCGATATAATAAAGGTCATAAGTACCGGTCTGACTGGTGATCTTTTCACGGGCCACGCTGTTATCGGTGCTGGCCTTCAGACTGATATACACATCCTGGTTTACATTGTCCATATAGTCCTTGACCACCGCCCGGAGCCAATCCGCGCCGTAGCCGCCTTCATAATAGCAAAGGGTGAATTTTTTACTGCGGTCGGCATACTGCGCCAGTTCGTCCTCGCCGTCACCGCCGGTGCTGTCAGTACATCCAAACAGGCACAGCAGCATCACCGCAGACAGCAGCAAAGCAAGAATTTTTTTCATCATAATTTTCGCTCCTTTTTCTTATTATCCTTTTAATCCGCCGGAAAGCTGAATGTCCATCAGCTTTTTCTGGAAGATCGTAAACAAAGTTACCGTAGGAATCACGCAAAGCAATATGGCCGCAAAGTAAGCCGGATATCGCCGCATACCCTCCGCCGTAATCACAAAGCTTCTGAAATGGTACAGACCCGTGGAGAGCGTTGGCAGCTCCGGATAGTAAATCAGCGAGCTTTCCACATCCGCCCAGAACAGAATGAAGTCTGCCAAAATCAGCGCGGTCATGGGAGAAATGACCTGGGGCAGCATGATCTTAAAGAACACGGTGAAATGCCCGGCGCCGTCAATAAAGGCGGATTCTGCATAGGCCCAATCCACGCTTTGGAAACAGCTGTACATAATGATAAAGGCTGCGCCCACAGTCTGCGCCATAACCAGAATGTAAAGTCTGGAATTATACACGCCCATGGCGGACACATACTTTAAGTTACTGGGCATGCTGCCCACAACAGGGATCATCATGGTGATCAGGGCGAACCAATAAAGGAATTTTCTGCCCCAAAACTTATACTTTGCGCAGATATACGCACCGCAGGAGGACAGGAACACACCCAGCACCGCACTGCCGCCGGCAAACCACAGACTGTTGCCGATCATTTCCGGAACGCCGGTGCCCTCATGCTTCAAATTGTTCCAGGCATCCAGGAAGTTGGATAGCTTAAGGCCGTTTTTAGGGAACGGAAACACGCTTTGGTAATATTCCTTATAATCCGATACAGAGGCGAAGATAGCGTAAATATACGGCACCAGCAGCACCAGGGTATACACCGCAAAAATACCGAAAATCACCCAGCCCACAAAACCCAACGAAGACCGTTCACTGTTTGGCTTAGATTTTGAAGAAAGTCTCATCAGTAGGTCACCTCCGGATCTGCTTTGTTAATAATAAAGCGGGAAATCAGCAAAATGGGAACGCCCAGGCAGGTAAACACCAAACCCACCGCCGCGGGATAGTTATACGAATCGCCCATAACCTGGGTAAACAGCCAATAACCAAGAGTGGTGGTGTCTGCGCCGCCCTGGGTCATGTACAGAATAGGACCGCTGGCAGTAAACACGCCGCACAAGCCCATTAAGAAGAAAGTAGCATAAGTACCGAAGGTCAGCGGGAACACCAACGACCAAAACTCCCGGAAAGTAGAACAACCGTCCAGCTTGCCAGCCTCTATAATCTCTTTGGGGATCCGGTTCATAGCACCCAGGAAGATCAAATAAGTTGTGCCGATGCCGGAAAGGAACATAAAAGCAATGATGGTGGGGGTCGCGGTTTCCGGTCTGGAAAGCAGACTGTTGTATTCAATGCCAAACAAAGAATACAAAATCTTATATACAGGTCCGCCCACGCGGATCACCTCCATAAAAATGGCGGTGGTGATGACCGGAGCGATCAGGCAGGGCAAATAAAAAGCAAAACGGAAGATCTTATAGCCCGGGATCTTTTTATACAGAAAATACGCCAGCACATAGCACAAAAACTGCTGGATCATACCCACAAAGAAATAGGCAATGGTATTTTGCAGCGCCAGAGCCAAAATGCCGTTACCCTGCATATCCGTCCAGAAAATTTTGAAATTTCGCAGGGTAAAGGGGTCCACAAAGGGCTCGCCCTCAGAAAATGCCAGCAAAATAGAATATCCGTTAATGGCAAAATACCGGATCACACCGTAAATTGCCGGCAGCGCCATCACAAACAGAAAGATATTCCGGTTAAGCTTGGATCTCACTTTTTTATCTAGCTTCATATGCTCACCTACTTAAACAGGAATCACAAAGGCAGCCTGCCCCGCATGCAGGGTCAGACGAATGGTGCCGTTATCCACCAGGTTCATTTGCTGCACACCCTCCTCTGTATACACAAGGGCTTGCTGGCAGCCTTCAAAGGTCAGCGTAATCATATTGGTCATGTTCAGATCCGGAGCAGTATAATTCACCACCATATAGCCGTCCTGCTCATTTTGCTTGAAGCAGCCCACGATGGCATCATAACGGCTGTCCAGCTTGGTCAGCACACCCGTATCCTCTGCCAGCTGATCCTCCACGATCTCAAAAATATTTTCCATGCCGCTTTGGCTGCCGTGGTTAACGGTCATGCCCTCCCAGTCAAAGGCGCACATGATGCGCTCAAAGGGAATGGCCCGTTGGTTGGCCTCCAGAACATAATCATAAATCCGCTTTTCGCCGGTCATATCGATAATACCCGCCAGGCCCACGCCCTCCAGGCTTCGATAGCAGAAATACTCAAACAACCGGGCGCCGGCTGCCATACCGGTGTACATTTGCCAGGTAATATCATTGGCGGAGGTAATATCCCGCAAATGCAGATTGCTGTCCTGCATGGTCTGCAGGCAGATACCCATGGTAGCCTCCTGTCCTTCCGCTGCCTGGGCATTATAGGCCTTGGTAGCGTGAGCGAGCACCAAAACATCGCTCAGAAAGGCTTCTTTAATGGTTCCGCCCCCATCAGCCAGGGGATAGTTATCCATGCAGATGCTTCTGCCGCCGCCATCCAGCTTTTTCAAAACGGTTTCCACATAATTATCAATGAAATCCGCATAGGTAGTTCCCGCGGGATAATGGTCCCAGGAGCCACTACCCACATGGTTAACATGCCAAAAAGCATCGGGATAATGTTCGTTTTTCCATTGGATCATGGCATCCAGCTGATCAAAGGCAGGATGCAGGCTTTCATTGTCCGCCGTTCCGGGCAGATCCTCCCTGGTGAGCTGGAAGGGCTCGTCCATCATGTAAAAACCGGTCACCGAGGCATATTGGGCAAAATCCGTAGTGATATCTCTGGGCTCTAAGGTATAGCCCCAGCCATAGTTGCTGCCCACCTTGGTTTCTTCCAGCTGGAAATACTCAGGATCATTTTGCATATTGCGGATCCAGATTTCAAAGCCCTGCTCAGAAAGGCTTTCAATAGCGCTCTTGTATCCAGCGGACAAGGTCCCGTTTTCCACCATAGGCACATGGTCCTCTGTTAAGATCCAATGGGTGAAGCCCAGATCCTTATACAGCTGCACCGCCTCCGGCACAAAGGGGCTGGGAGGCATATCCGCAACGGTGATAAACCGGGCATCGGTTTCATAATCCGCCGGATTTAGGGTTTGCTGCTTGGCGGGAGTACCTGTGCAGGCAGTGAGCATGCACGCCACCAGTCCAAGCGCAATGATACGATAGATTGTTTTCATATTATCCCTCCATGTTGATGAGCGTCCACCGCCCGGCATTTAAGGTAAAACGGAAATATCCGGCTTCATCCGGGTAAACCACCTGCCCGGTGGCAGTATCCTTCAGGGCCGCGCAGGGGGCCGGGAAATCACACCGGCCCGTAAGCCCCTGGGGAATAATCACCTGCAGGGTGCATTTGCCAGCCTCCTGCTGCCAATCAACGCTGACAGGCCCATAGGCCGTTTGCTTCCGCGCCTTGGCCCAGGGCAGCTGATCCATAAAATAGGGGGTGATCTTCACGGTCTTTTTGTAAAGCTCCGTCAGATCCAGACCTGCCACCCGTTCATACAGCCACGCCGCCACACTGCCATACATAGGATGGCAATGAGAAAGCTCACCGCCACCCTTAACCAGCTCACTGTTGCCAATTTCACCCACATAATAATCGGGCCATTTTTTGCTCCAGTGCTCTGAGAAGGTGGTGTCGTTTTCCATCAGGCTAAAATATGAGGGGTAGGTTTTGGCGGTCATCAACTTCCATGCGATCTGCCGGTAACCGTGATCCGTCAAATAATTGATCAGCACCGGTGTCAAAACAATACCCGTATCCAAATGATAATCCGTTTCCACGGAATAATGCTGCTCCAGGTTCTTACCCATTTGCTCCCGGTGGCATTCGGGCACGATCCCCTCCGCCAGTGCCAGCATATTCTCGCCCTGGATGCCGTTACCGTAGGTCAAGCGCTTTTCATCGAAAAACACCTGGTTGATGCCCGCAATAATGGCCTTTTGCAAATTCTCCCACTGTTCGCAGGCTGCCGGGTCCAGAATCTCTGCCAGGAACCGGGCGGTTTTTGCCGCCTGCAAATAGCAGACCGTGCTGATATAATAAACATTGGAGGCCACCACTTCCGGTGCCAGCCAATCACCCAAAAGCCAGCAATGGCTGTTTCTCCAGATAATATGGTTTTCGTCCTGCTTGCCGGCATAATAGCCCAGCCACTTTCGAACAGCCTCGTAGCCCCGGCGGGCAACGGTCATATCCCCGGTGAGGGCAAACAGCTCCCGGGTCACCGTGCAAATGGCATTGCCCCAGGCATATCCGCCGCCGCCACCCAGGGTGGGAGCCGAATTGGGGATCATACCGTTCTCCTGCTGGGAATCCAGCAGATCCTGGAACCATTTATAATAAAAATCCAAAGCGTCCAGGTTATAGCAGGTGGATTTCATCACCAAGCCCCCATCGCCCGTATAGGGCAGACGCTCTCTGTGGGGGCAGTCTGACAGCACACCGGAATGCATATTGCACCGCAGCGTGTGCAAAAACATAGCATTTATCTGCTCCAGCAAGGGTTCACCGCAGACAAAACTGCCGTCAGTTGGTATATCCATATAAATAAACAAGGAGCAAAGCTCAGAAATCTCTGCCGTATCCGGTATGAGAGCGTAACGGTAGCAATGCCAACTGAATTTGGGCTCGATCACATTGCGGCCCTTTTTCAGCCGGTATTGATTTCCCTGGTAAATATGCTTGCTTTGGCCGGTTTGAATGTGAGTGCCATGCCAGGCACCGGTTTCAAAATTCAAACTGCCGTCAGCATACAAAACCTCCGCAAACCGAATCTGCAAAGTGGTGTCCGCAGGCGCATCCGCCACAAAACGCAGGCCGCCGGTATGATTCACGCCAAAATCATACACCGTACCCTCCGCCGTCTTCCAGGACGCCACCGGCTGAAGCACCTGGGCCAACCGGTCATCCTGGCACATAGGAGAAGTCATTACCCCCTTCGGTGCCGCTACACATTGGGCAGCTTCATACACCCGGGGCGCTGCCGCAAAATCCAACACATCGCCGGAAAACAGCCGGGAGACCTCACCTGTGGCACAGACCAAAGTATCCGGTCCGCTGACGATTTTCAGCAGGCCCGCCTCATCCTCAATATGCAGCTCATAGATCAAGCAGCTCTGTCCAAAGCTCATATCCGGCTGAGGCTCATAATAAGCCTTTTCACAATTGCTGTAGTAGCCGTCAGAAACCTCTGCGGTGAGAACATGCTCTCCCGGAGCCAGACGGTCGGTAATATCATAAGTATAATAGGTGACCCGGTGACCGGATGCACTCTGGGGAAGCTGCTTCCGGGGGGTATAATCCGTTACCGGAGGAATATAATAACTGTCATCCAACCGTTGACCGTCCAGCTTTGGCTGAAAATATCCCAAACCACTGATATACAGCCGGGCCTTTTGGGGCTTGCTGTTCAGACAAAACTGCTTTTGAAATTTCAACACCTGTCCAGGCTGGGCGTGCAGGCCGATCCACCGGCCCTGCCAGGTCTTCAGTCCGGTCTCAAAGCTGCCGGGCTGAGAAATCACGCTGCTGCCATCGGAAAGCAGGGCACTTACGGTCCATGCATAGGCAGTTTTCTCCCGCAGGACAGAGGCAGGCACCCAGGCGGTGCAGCCTTCTGCAGAAAGCGTGCAGACCTTTTCCCGGGAGATTGCTTCCGTTATTTCAATTGTATAAGAAGACACCGCGCAGCTGCCGTCCGTTGCAAAACTCAGCCGGACATGCTCCAGATCCACGCCGATGGGATCCACTTTGCCGCAGCATTTCAATTGGAATGTCATTTTGGCTCTCTTTCCAGTAATTTACAGAAATAGCAATAAACACCGAAGGTCCATCCAAGCATGGTGGGCATCTCGTATTCATCTACCACCTCTGCATTACCTTTTACTACATTATACTTTTCCCACAGATGACCGGTCTCGGCAAAGCAACGCTCCACCAGATCCACATATTTCGTGGCAATACGCACCGCATCCTCCCGGTAGCCGTATTTCAACAAGCCATCCACCACGATCCGCTGGGTGGGAGGCCAGCCGTTGGGATGCCCCCACTGATAATTGCCCGGCTTATCGCACTTTTCCACGCAGGCAATGCCATAGGGTTCTTCCACTCTGGGCAGCACCTTTACGGCAGCTGCCGCCTCCTCCCGGGTCGCCAGGCCCACATACAAAGGATAATAAGTAGCCGCGCTGACCAAATCGCTTTTTGCGTTGGTGCGCAAATTGTAATCATAAAACACGCCGTCCCCGCCGCGCAAATATTGACGCATCAAGGCCGCTCTTGCATCCCGGGCAGCGATCCATTCCTTCTGCTCCGGCAGCAGCTCCAGCTCCCCGGCAAAAAAGGCCAGCTGATCCTCCTGGGCATAAAGCCAGCTGTTTAAATCCAGGGCAGCATAGTTATAAACCTCCCAGCCCATGCGGGGAGTAAAATCCCAGCCGCTTTCGCCGGCAGCATGGTTGGCTCTTGCCATGTCCGCATCGGTCATACCCTCCGGACGGAAGCCCAACCGGCCAATAGCGGATTTGCTGGAATGCTTCACAAAGCTCTCCGGCAGCTTTTCACAGTCATAGCGGTTGAGCCCGCATTGGCTGCCCCGTCTTTCCATCCAGAATGTATGCTCGGTCTTCAGCTTTTCATAGGCATTTTTCAGCCAGGCCTTGTCCGCGGTATGATCGTAATATTCCCGGACCATCAGCGCCAGCACCGGAGGCTGAGAATTATATAAAAAATAGGTATTACTGCCGTTAAGCACAAAGCCAAAACGGTCGATCATATGTAAAAGATTGTCAATATTATTTCTGACCTGAGTCAGATCCCCCCGGATCAACAGTCCCGTATTGGCAAAGTAGGTATCCCAATAATACATCTCCTGGAACATACCCTTTACGCTGGGGATCAAATACGGATAAGGCAGCGCATATAAGGTTTCTGTGTCCTGCTTATGCTCACGGATGCTCAAGGGAAGGTTTTTCTCAATATATTCGCTAATGTTCATCATACAAATCTCCTATGGTTTTTCGGTTGTTTTTTGACTTCTATTGTATTTCAGCAAAATTGCTCTCGGTTGACCCCAATAAACGATTTTTGCCCGTTTTGCCAGGTTTTTGCATATTTTGCTATAATTAGGATACTGCCCCCATTATCGTTTTGTGTTATTTAACTATAAAATAACATACCTTCCACCTGGTATTCTGTATTATTTTTTACTACAAATTGCTCTGTATTGACATTTTTTCGGGATTTTACTTGATTCAGAGCAACAAAGCATTATAATTACATTCAGAAGCACAAAGGAGGTGACCGCCGTGGATTATATAATACTGGAGGACTGGATGACCACTGCGGAGCATCCCTTTAACTCCAAGATTACCGAATATGGCGACGAAGTGGTCCACAGCCACCAATTCTACGAAATATTCTATATTTTAGAAGGCTCAATCTCCCATGTGCTCAACGGGGAACGGCAGACGCTCCATGCAGGTGACCTGGTATTTTTGAATCTAAAGGATGTGCACTACTTCGAGCGTGAGGAGGGCAACACCTGCAAGCACCGGGATATCATTATCTACACGGATTTCTTTGACTCCATCTGCCAGTTTATGGGCGAGGATTTCCGGGACGCCTACCAAAACAATCAGCTTTCCAAAATTCTGTCCCTTTCCCTGGAACAAATGGAAAACTACGAGCACCGGATCACCAACGCCATCCTGACCTCCAATATGCACTCAGAATACCGGCTGGCCTCCACCCGTGCCTTATGCATATCCTTACTGAATCACCTGGTGGAAGAAAAGATCCGGCACAACGACGCCTACTACCCCATGTGGTTCCGGGAGCTGCTGGGCCGGTTTCACATGAATGAGTTTTTAAAAGTGGGTCTGGACGATATTTTAAAGCCCTTCCATTTCAATAAATCCTACCTTTGCCGCCGCTTCCGGCAATACACCGGCTACACCATGACGGAATACCTCAACCGCATCCGTCTGCAGCAGGCGGCCTTCCAGTTGCAATACACCGACAATACGATCCTATCTATCTGCAACAATGTGGGCTTCTCCTCCGTTTCTTATTTCAACAAGATCTTTAAGGAAACCTACGGTGTCAGCCCCAAAAACTTCCGTAAAAACAGAGAAAACATGCTGCCGCGCTTATGATCTGCGCGGCAGCATGTTTCTATATTCCTCATAAAGAACCACCCGGATATCTCCCTCTTGTTTTACTTGTAATCCTTGAGATTATTTGCTATACTGTTTTCAAATCATACGGAAGGAGCACTTATTATGACTTTTTCTCAGATCCCCTATCACCGCGCAGACCTGGCAGCCTGGAAAGCCCAGGTAGAAGACCAGACCAAACGCTTTATAGCCGCCAAAACCTTTGAAGAGGCAGATGCCATCTACCAGGAGGCCGAGCTTTCCTCTGTGGAATACGACACCATGGTCTCCCTGGCATCCATCCGTCACGATATCGATACCCGGGACGAATTCTACGACACAGAAAACAATTACTACGACGAGCAGCTCCCCACCCTGCAGAACGCTTTTAAGGCGTGGACCATGGCAACGCTGGAATCCCCCTTCCGCAAGCAGCTGGAGGAAAAGTACGGCAGTGTTCCCTTTGTGAATGCAGAAATGTCCGCCAAAACCTTCTGCCCCGAGATCATGGAGGATCTGCAGAAGGAAAACGCCCTGAAAAGCCACTACTCCAAGCTCATTGCCTCTGCCCAGATTCCCTTCCGGGGTGAGGTTTATACCATCAGCCAGCTCTCCCCCTGGAAGCTGAATCCCGATGATGAGATCCGCAAAGCCGCCTGGGTAGCAGAGGGCAGCTGGTATAACGAGCACGGCGCTGAGCTGGATGAAATTTATGACGAACTGGTGAAGCTGCGCCACAGCATGGGCTGCAAGCTGGGCTACGGCGGCTATACCCCCCTGGGCTACCTGCGGATGCAGCGCAACTGCTATGGACCGGAGGATGTGGAAAAATTCCGTATGGCAGTGCAGCAATATCTGGTGCCCGTTGCCAAAAAACTGTATATCCGCCAGGCGCAGATGCAGGGCCGGGATTTCCCCATGAATTTTGCGGACAATGCCCTTTCCTTCAAATCCGGCAATCCCAAGCCCGTGGGCAACCCCGAAGAAATTTTGGCCATGGGTGACAAGTTCTACGCCGAGCTCAGCCAGGAAACCGATGTATTCTGGAAGTTTATGCGCGAGCATGAAATGCTGGATGTGGAAAGCAAGCCCGGCAAGGCCGGCGGTGGCTACTGCTCCCGGATTGCCTCCATGCGCTCTCCCTTTATTTTCGCAAACTTCAACGGCACCTCCCACGATGTGGAGGTGGTGACCCACGAAGCGGGCCACGCCTTTGCAGGCTTTATGAACCGGGATCGCATCCCCTCCTCCACCATTTGGCCCAGCCTGGAGGGCTGCGAGGTCCACTCCATGTCCATGGAGTTCTTCGCCTGGCCCTGGGCAGAGGGCTTCTTTGGAGCAGACACCCGCAAATTCCTGTATAACCACCTAAAGGAAGCGCTTTGCTTCATTCCCTACGGCACCATGGTGGACCATTTCCAACATGTGGTGTATGAGCATCCGGAATTCAGCCCCGAAGAGCGCCACCAGGTATGGCGGGAGCTGCTGGAAATCTACATGCCCTGGCTGAAGCCCGGCGAAATCCCCTTCTACGGCGAAGGCAAGGGCTGGCAGCGGCAAAGCCACATTTATTCCAGCCCCTTCTATTACATTGATTATTGTCTGGCGCAAACTGTGGCGCTGGATTTCTGGGCACGGATCCAGGAGGATTCCAAGGCTGCCTTTGAAACCTATCTGAAATACACCCGCCTGGGCGGCACCATGTTCTTTACGGACCTGCTGAAAGAAGCAGGCCTGGGTAATCCCTTCGACGCAGATACTCTGCGCCGGATCTGCGCCGCTGCGGAAACCTGGCTGGACAATTTTGATTTGACCGGCATTGCATAATAATATAGGGACTGTTGCAATTTGCAACAGTCCCTAAACTATTAGGAATTTATGCCAACAGATTCTGCTGGGTCTCCACATCGAAGAAGTGCATGACCTTACCCTCGCAGGTAACATGCAGCGGTGCGCCGGAGACCATACCATGGCGTTCGTCGTCCTCCAGGGTAATGGTAGGAATACGAACGATGAGCTTTTCGTTGGGAGCTTCTGCCACATTCATGTGCAAATGCAGCTCACTGCCCATCATTTCGTTGACGCGGATAGTGCCGCTGATGGCAGCAGCATCTCCCGCAGTAGCCAAGGTCAGGTGCTCGGGACGGACGCCCATGATGATCTCCTGGGAGCCGATGCCACGCTCAGCCAGCTGCTGGGCCTTCTTTCCGGTGACCTCGATCTTCGCGCCAAAGGGAGTCACATAGTACTTGTCGCCCTCTTTGACCAAATTGGTCTTAAAGGTGTTCATCTTGGGCGCGCCGATAAACTCAGCCACAAACAGGTTAATGGGCATATCAAACACTTCCGTGGGAGTGCCCACCTGCTGGATCAGACCGTCCTTCATAATAACGATCCGGTCACCCAGGGTCATAGCCTCGGTCTGGTCGTGAGTAACATAGATAAAGGTGGTGTCGATCTTCTGCCGCAGCAAAATGATCTCTGCACGCATTTGGTTACGCAGCTTGGCATCCAGATTGGAAAGGGGCTCGTCCATCAAGAACACCTTGGAGTCACGGACCATGGCGCGGCCAATGGCCACACGCTGCCGCTGACCACCGGACAAAGCACGGGGCTTTCTGGTCAGATATTCGGTGATGCCCAAAACCTCGGCAGCAGCGGTGACCCGCTCATACACCTCGTCCTGGGGAACCTTCTTCAGCCGCAGGCTAAAAGCCATGTTCTCAAACACGCTCAAATGGGGATACAGCGCATAGTTCTGGAAAACCATGGCGATATCACGGTCACGGGGCTGCAGGTCATTGACCACAACGCCGTCAATTTCAATAGTGCCGTCGGAAATATCTTCCAGGCCGGCGATCATACGCAAGGTGGTGGACTTACCGCAGCCGGAGGGGCCGACGAACACGATAAATTCCTTATCGGCAATATCCAGGTTGAAGTCATCCACCGCAACCACATTTTTGCCGTAAATCTTTTTTACATTCGTTAATTTTACACTAGCCATATTTCGTACCTCTTATCCTTTCACTGCTCCGCCCGTGACACCTTCCACATAATACTTCTGCAGCATCAGGAATACGGCGGTGACGGGGGCTGCCACCGTAACACCGGCGGCGCAGAAAATAGTGTACATATCATTCAGATTGGTCTTGCTGACCCAAGTGAACATACCAACTGCCACGTTCTTACCGGCATCGATGTTGGCGCTCAAATACTTTGCCATCATGAAATCGCCCCAGGGAGCCATGAAGCCCATGAGCACGGTGTAGATAATGATGGGCTTTGCCAAAGGCATGATCACCTTATAAAACACCTGCCAACGGGTTGCGCCGTCCACACGGGCAGCCTCGTCCAAAGTTTTGGGGATGGTGTCGAAGAAGCCCTTGGACACATAATAGCCCATACCGGAGCTGGCGCAGTAGACAATGATCAAGCCGATGGGGGCGTTTGCCGCGGTCAGTCCCAGATCGGAGAATACCTTGTAGATCAAAATCAAGGTCAAGAATCCGGGGAACATGCCCAAGATCAGCATAAAGTTCATAAGCAGCTTTCTGCCCTTAAAACGCAGGCGGGAAAGCGTATAGCTCATCATCAACACAAACACCGTCTGAAGAACCGCGGTGGCAACACCCATAATGGCGGTGTTTTTGAACCAAGTGAGGAAATCTGTTTTGGTAAACAGATAGATATAGTTATCCAAACCGAATTCCTTGGGCCACAGATAGCCAACCTGGGCAGTGGTCTCCACACGGAAGGACTCCAAAACGATACCGAAGAAGGGGAACAGCCAAATCACAGTGATGACTGCCAAAATAATATGTATCGCAGTGTTGCTGAGGGTACGGCTGGCCTTTGCGCCCAAGCCGGTTTTATGAATGGTTGAGGATTGATTCTTTTTCATCAGCTAAAGTCCTCCTCATTGGTAGTAGAAGGAATCACATTGTAGACCACCAGGGACAAAATCGCCACAACCAGGAACACCAAAATGCCGATCATGGAGGCCGCGTAGTACTTACTGGTGGCATTCTCCAAGGTCATCTTATACAGCCAGGTGATCAGCAGGTCCGCATTGCCCACGGATACGCCGCCGGCATTGCCCAGCGCCAGATTGGTGCCGATACCGCCGGAGCTGGAGAGCAGGTAAATCACATTGAAATTATTCAAATTACCCACGAAGCTGGTCAGCAGGTAAGGACCGGTGACGAACAGCATATAAGGCAGGGTGATCTTGGTGTACTGCTGGAAGGTGTTGGCGCCGTCGATCCGGGAGGATTCATACAGATCCTGGGGGATATTCATGAGAATACCCGTTGCCATCAGCATAATATAAGGAATACCAACCCAAATATTGATGATAATGATCATGGTGCGGGCTGTGGTGGCATTGTCCCACAAGCCGCCCTTTCCGGCAATGAGATCCGGGAGCCAGGGGCACAGATTTGTCAGCCAACTGCCCACAGCGCCCTCCATAAAGCCCTCCGGAATCCAGGAGAGCATGGTGGTCAAGCCCTTGCCCATAAAACCGTCAGAATCGAACATTCTGCCCACATACAAAAGGGATACGAACTGGGGAATGGCAATGGTCATAACCAAAACGGTACGCCAGAACTTTTTGATCCGGATACCCTTTTTGTTAATCATAATGGCCACGAACATACCCAAAAAATAATTGGAGAAGGTGGCGAAGAAGGACCACATCAGCGTCCAGCTCAAGGTCTCTCTAAAGGCAAGACCCATGCCGCCCTTGCCGAAATCCAGCAGCTCCGCAAAGTTGGAAAGACCAACCCATTTAAACAGCTTGGAGTAGCCGTCAGCCTCGGCGCTGTAGTTGGTGAAGGCAATGAGCACCATATAAATAATGGGCAGCACAGTGAAGAACATAATGCCGCCCAAGGGCAGAGCCAGCAGGGTTTTATGGAAGCCATCGTCCACCAAAGAGCGCAGATCCTGCTTGCCGCTTTTGACCTTCTTGCCCTTGGCAGTGATATCCATGCAAATACGGCACTGATTAAACTGCACATACCAGGTATAAATAAAGGCCACCACAAAAATGACACTCAAAAGGCCATAGAGCAGAACACGGGTGGAATCATCGCCGGCGGTCCAAATTTCTGTGTCCAGTATCTCATTGTAAACATTGCCGCCCTGGACAGTACCGACGGTGGCGCCGGTTTGCAGCAGGTTCAGCTTGTCGATCCAGAACAAGCCGCCTTGAGGCAGGAACATATAGACGAAGAAAATGACTTCAAACAACAAAAACAGAATACCACGGCCGATCTGACCGTAATAGAAGTTGCCGAAACCAAAGATAAAGAAGGAGATCTTCACTGCCCAATTGCCCTTCCAGAAGGTCAGCGCAATTTGCTTGATGAGCTCCCAAATGCCAACGCCGCATTTTACGAAGAATTGGCCGATGCCCTTTATGCCGCCCCAGATCCACATAGGGATGGCAAAAAAGAACAACTTTAAATTGTAAAGAAAAGCCCGGAATTTACTGAGCTTTAAGTATTCCAAATCAGTTAATCTTTTCATAAGCAAAATATATAAACGATGTTTATACGAGCTCCTATCAGACTAAGAAGGCATTGTTAGCCCGTGCACAAGACATATGCTGTCCTTGTGAACCGGCTAACAATGCCTTTTAAAAACAGGGGAGAGCCCGGAGGCCCTCCCCCAATCATCTTTATGCAATTACTGAAAATTATTCAGCGGGGATCAGCTCGACGGTGCCGCCCTGTGCGCCGTCCCAAGTCAGCTTAACCTGGTACTTGCCGTCAGCCTCAACAACGATGTTAGCGCCGTTGAACTCAACGCCGAAGTTCACATCCCAGGAAGCGCCCTGGCGAACCTTGAACTCCTCGCCGGCCTTCAGCTCCAGAACATCGGAGATGTAGGTGCCGTCGCCATTGTCGGTCATGCTGATGTCGGTATCCCAGTTGGTGCCGCAGATGTTACCGATCACGGACCAAGCATTCTTCTGCTCGTCGCTCATGCTCAGAACGCCGTCGATGGTTGCCTTGTAGGTATCCAGAGCGGCCTGCAGAGCTGCATCGTCAGCAGCAGCCTTTGCCTCGGCGCCCAGCACCTTGGCGATATCCCACCAAGAACCATGGATCTGGCCCTGGGGAATGGAGTACTCGTTCTGCTTAGCCAGAGCGGCCAGAGAAGCGTTAGCCTGAACAGCCTCGGAAGCCTGAGCAGCCTTATTGGAGGGACCCCACTGGAACTTCTCGTAACGAGCCAGCTGGCACTCCTCGTTGGTCAGGTACTGAGCCAACAGGGACAGAACGGCAGCCTTCTTGGCGTCGGTCTGGGGCTTAACGCCCATCAGCTTCTGGCCGGAGTAGGAACCCAGGTGGTAAGCAGTGCCGTCAACAGTGAAGGAAGGCAGATCGGTAACACCGAAGTTGTCGCCGAAGTGCTCCTCAGCAGCAGTAGCGTTCCAAATGCCGGTGACAACAACAGCAGCATCGGAGAAGATGTCAGCGTTGGAGTCGTATGCAGAGGACTGAGCCAGCTTCTGCATGCCCTTCATAGCAGCCAGACCCTTGTCGGAGTTGAAGTCGTCGTCAACGGAGACGAACTCGCCAGCCTCGTTCATGGTCCAGTTGGACTTACAGCCGGTAGCAAAGAAGAAGGAAGCGGTGTACCATGCGTTCTCCAGAGCGTAACGGATCAGCTTGCCGCTGGCTTCGCAGTCAGCAATGATCTGCTCCAGGTTCTCGGGATCGGTCACGATGCTGGTGTCATAGTACATGTAGTAGCCGTTGTCGGAGGTCATGGGGTAAGCATACAGCTCGCCAGCCACGGAAGCAGCAGCAACGGAGCCTGCGTCGTTAGCATCAGCAATGTTGGCAGCAGCGCCCTTGCCGGGCTTTGCCAGAGCAGAAGCCTGCACCAAGCGGGCCAGCTGATCCTGTGCGAAGCAGTAGATGTCGGGAGCGGAAGCAACGTCAGCTACGACCAGAGAGCCAGCGTCAGCCTCAGTAACGCCAGAGATGGTAGCGTTGATGACGATGCCGGGGTTAGCAGCTTCGAAAGCATCGATCTGCTCCTGAGTCAGATCGGCAACGCCTTCCTTCTCAGAAACCCACATGGTAATGTCATAAGTACCGGACAGATCAGCTTCCTGCTGACCGCCCTGGGTGCCGTCAGTGGGATCGGTATTGCCGTCGCAAGCTGCGAACAGGCACAGAACCATTGCCAGCACCATGATCAGAGATAAGATTTTCTTCATGGTTTTTCCTCCATTTTTTTAGCCGCTTTCGCGGCCATGATTTTTTAATCTGCCTCTAACAATAAAGGGGCAGATTTGTACACCTAATATATACGATTTCACAAAAATTGTCAATAGGGGAATAGCTGTTATGTATAAATTGGATAAAATATACAAATCCCCCTTATTCTACAGTATTTCGCAAGAATTGTTAAAAAACCAACAAAATCATGGTTTTTTCACATTGCTTTATTTTTCAAAAAAAACCGGGTTTGTGCAACTTGATCGCACAAACCCGGTTATATTTACAGATGTATTTTATTGGCAGACAATCTTGTTTTCCACTTGCTGCTTCACTTCCGGCGTAAGACAGGGACAATTTCTCACATAACCGGGATTCACCGCCACTTGATTGACGAAATCCTGGCAGGAGGGCAGCCCGCACTGACCGCAATTGGTGCCTGGCAGGGGCAGCTGCAGCTGCGGCTTCTTTTCTTTTTTTGTCAGCAGGCGAATGGCGATCAAAACCACTGCAATACACGCCAAAGCCAGTACCACCAAAATTGCCAACACAATCAAAATCAAAAGAATAATTAAAACCCAGCTCAAAGACCTTACGCCTCCCATACAACATTTTCCTTTCGCTTTTTCTTTATGGTATCATAAATACAGCAAAAAACAAGGAAAATTTTTCATTTCAGAAGTTCGTCTGTCAGCCGTAAAACCTCCGGTGCGATCCGTGCCCGCTGCTTTTTCAGCACCGTGTTATACACCGGATAGGCAAGGGCCACCAAAGCTATGCCTGCTATACCCAAAGGAACGCCGATCATAAAAGCCAAATTACCAAGGGCTGCACCGAGATCCGTCATGCAAAGACTCATGCCCGAGCCCATGACCAGCGCGCCCATCACGCCAACCGCAACAGACCAGGCCTGGGCCTTTTGGCTGGCAGAGCGGTGGAGTTTTCGCAGCTGCTCCAGCTTGCTTTCCTCCATGGGGAGGTACTTTTGGCGGATATGCTCCACCTCCTGCTGCTGGGCAGCAGAATATATATATTCAAATCCCTCTTTATTTTCCATACTTTCCTCTCCTGATTTCCTTAGTTGCCTTCCTGATCAGCAGCACCGACAGGGTCACAACCGTCAAACTGATCCCCGCCCCGGTGAGGATGATCATGAAATGCTGATCCTGGGGGGACATATCCTGTCCAAACTGGGCAAACATGGCGGTTTCCAGGTTTAACATAGAAACCAGCGCTGCCGATAAGCTGACGATTTTGGCAGTGGACATAACGGGGCTGCCCAATTTACGGTATTTGATAATATCCACAATGGCATGAACGGTGGAATAAAAAGAATACAGCGCCATCACATAAATCAAAACGCCGGGGTAATTATAGCCTTGATCCTGATATAAGATCATCAGCACCGCTCCGCTGAGGCTAAGGTTGACCAGCAACAGGATACAGGCGCAAATTCTGGACCGTTTCCACTCTCTGGCCACGCACACGCCCACCTCGTTCACCCGCACATAGCGCACCAGCAAAAACCGCATGACCGCCATAATGCCGTAATACCCCGCCAGCACCACAAACCACCAGCTATGGCTGAGGCTCCAGGACCATATTTGAATGCCCACATACAGCAGGTTAATGGTCAGAGAAATCCATAAAGATATCTCCGTGCGGAATACCTTATCCGTTATATAACGGTTGCCGAAGGGGTGATCGTATATTTTGCCTTTGATGTGCCCATATTGCCCGGGCAGCACCATAACGCAAAAAACCGTCACCACACTCAAGGTATAAAAGGCCACTCCATAGCTGATATACGCAAAAACTGTTTGCTCCCAGCCTTTGACAAACACCAATATCAGCGCAGCTCCGCTGAGCACCGTCAAAATCACCATAAGCCAAACCGGCGGGAAGAGTATTCTCTTTGCTGTCTTCTTCCAATCCATATTAATTCCTTTTCAGCCGAACTGTAAATGTGCTGCCCTGGCCGTAAACGCTTTGCACGCCGATCTCGCCGCTTAAAATATCCATGACCCGCTTCACCAACGCAAGGCCAAGGCCATTACCCTGGGTGGCATGGGAGGTATCCCCTTGATAAAACTTTTCAAAAATATGCATACCGGTCTCCGGCTTCATGCCGCAGCCCGTGTCACTGACTGTCACTGAAATACAATTATTTTCCGCTTTTAAGGTCACGCTGACCGTGCCGCCCGGGGGCGTGAATTTCACCGCGTTGGAGATCAAATTATTCCAAACCAGCGACAACAGCTCCGGGTCAGACCGGATCTGCACGCTATCCTCAATATCTGTTTCAATTTTCAGCTCCTTGCTTTCCCAGGCATCCTCAAATTGCAAAAGGCTTTGGCAAAGCTGCTCGCTCAGGTCAAATTCCGTGTTTTGCGGGAATATCTGCTGGTTTTCCAGCTTGTTCAGCTTCAAAATATTGGTGATGAGCTGGGCCAGCTTCCGTGCCGCCTCAGAAATGGCTTTTGCATAATCGTTTTTTTCCTCTTCTGTAAGGCCCGGTTTTTGGAGCATAGTGGCATAATTGCCCATAACCGCCAAAGGGGTCTTCAGCTCATGGGAAACATTGGCAATAAAATCCGTCCGCAAAGTCTCCGTGCCGGAAAGCTCCTGGGCCATTTTATTGATCACTGCGCCCACCTCATTGAAGCCATCGGTGCCCGCCCCGTGAATTTTGGGCACACGGGCAGAAAAATCCCCCTGCATAATTTTCTCCGCTGCCTGGGTGATCTGCTTCACCGGACGGTCAACGGTGATCTTGCGGCGAATATAATCCGCCGTTCCAAATAAAAAAGTGATCAGCAGCACATTGCCAAAGGTGACCTTAGCGGCTGTGGCAATATTCTGCGCATCAAACACCAGCCCCATAGAACCTGCCAAAATATTCAAAAACAGCATCATGCAGCAGCTGACCGCAAAAGCAACGGTCAGAAAAAACACCATATAATTATTGATAGATTTCAAAACCTGCCGGAATTTTGGCCTTTTCATTTGATCACCGCCTTATAGCCCAGACCGTGAACGGTCTTGATCTCGAAATCCTCGCAGGCAGAAAGCTTGCTGCGCAGCTTAGTCATATACACATCCACCGCCCGGGGGGCAGTATCCGTGTCCGCATCCCAGAACTCATCCATTAGCTGCTGCCGGGTGAAAGTCTTTTTAGGGTAGGACAAAAGCTTATACAGAATATTGAATTCCCGGTTAGTCAAGCTGATCTCCTTACCTGCCAGCATGGCCGTACGCTCGTCCGCATCCATGGAAAAGCTGCCCACCTCCAAAGTCCGGGAGCTGGCGATCTTAGCCCGGCGCAAAAGGGCACCGATCCGTAAAAACAGCTCGTCCAAATCAATGGGCTTGACCATATAATCATCCACACCGATCCGGTAACCCCGCTGCTTGGCAGCAAAATCATCCGGGGCAGTCATAAACAAAATGGGGATGTTTTCATTAAGACTGCGGACTGTCTTGGCAAATTCAAAGCCATCAATGCCGGGCATCATAATATCCGATACGATCAGATCAAACACCGTGCCATACATGGCATCGTAGGCCGCATTGGCATCCAGGCAGCCGGTGGCACGGTAGCCGCTGCTATTCAAAAAAGCGCATACTGTTCGGTTCAGGTCTTTATCATCTTCCACAACCAAAATCTGAAACATATCCATCCCTCCTGTTATCATTATATATTATAAGAGGCAAATGTTAAAGTTTTGTTTGCGTTATTTATTTTTTGACAATTTTCGCAAAAATGGGTGCTGCATGGCAGCACCCATCACTTCATGATCTTTTCGCTGAGCTTCAGAATTTCCCCAGCATATTTCTTCTTGCGGCTGCTCAGCAGCTTTTTATAAATGGGGTAAGTAGTCAGCGCCATGCCCAAGCCCACAACACCGATAATAATGCCGGGCACCATAGGATTGGTCAAGCCGACGCTTGCGCCAATTTCCGTCATCACCAGGCTCATGCCTGCACCCATAACAATGGCACTCAAAGAACCATAAATATAGGCAAATACATTGGCGGGCTTCTTCACCTTAGCATCCAGGGCCTTCAAAGCGTCCAGCTCTGTGTGCTGTTTTTCTGTGTACTGGGTGCGAATCTTCTGCACCAAAAATTCCTGATCGTTATTGCTCATGTTTGTTACCTCTTTCCTTTCTGCTTGCTTTACGGCCATATTCTACCCGGGCAAGTTTTGCAAATATTTTCTGAAATGTTTCTGAAATATTAAAAATAAAAGGTGCTGCAATTTCTTGCAACACCTCTCAGACTATATCACAATCAAAGCCTTTTAGTAGTTTTAAAGTGCGGCTGACAACGCGACCTTATGGGTGAATATACATCCGTGTCATATCCGGCTCGCCATCGCCCTGGACCATGCACAGAAATTCCCAGCCGTAGCGCTCATAAAATCCAATATGATCGGTGACCAGGTAGGCAGGGGAGATACCCTTGGCACGCAGATCCTCAACCGCCATATTCAATAAGCTTCCTGCAATGCCCCGGCAGCGGT
>JAZNSR010000100.1:0-9733 GCA_045591335.1 Faecousia sp. | reverse complement strand
CCATGCTCAGCGCTGTGCCCCACTGACCGGCTCCGGTCTCTGTGGTCACGCCCTTGAGCCCCTGCTGCTTGGCATAATAGGCCTGGGCAATAGCGGAATTGAGCTTATGGCTGCCGGAGGTGTTATTACCCTCGAATTTATAATAAATCTTTGCAGGGGTCTGCAAATGCTTTTCCAGGCAATAGGCCCGCACCAGCGGTGACGGACGGTACATTTTATAAAAATCCAAAATTTCCTGGGGAATAGGAATGTAGGCATTGGTTTCATCCAACTCCTGGCGGGCAAGCTCCCGGCAGAAGATCCGGGAAAGCTCCTCCTCCGTCATAGGCTGCAGGGTTTGGGGGTTAAGCAAGGGCGCAGGCTTATTAACCATATCCGCACGGACATTATACCAGGCCTTAGGCATTTCCGATTCTTCCAGGTAGATCTTATAAGGGATTTGATTTGACATGACATTTCCTCCATTTCTATTGGGGAACAAAAAACGCGCTTCTGTCCCCTGCAAAATGCTGGGACAGAAACGCTAAAGCATTTCTGCGGTGCCACCCGGCTTGACGCAATGCGTCCACTTATGCGTACCATCATACGCCGGTATTTGATCACGGAGTACCGCTCCGTCTCCCCTACTGGGTTTCCCGTTGGGTTCGCCCTCAAATGCCCATTCCCAATGCTCAACCGCTCCGCCTTACACCACCCGGCGGCTCTCTATGCCGATTTAAGCAAAAGTACTTACGCATTCTCATCAGTTTCCACCATTAAAGCACATTTGTCCGCCCCTGTCAAGCAAAAATTAAAGAATCCGCCGTCAAAATAATGACGGCGGATACATTATTCTTCACAAGCGCTGCAGTTTTCCGCAAAAGCCAAGCCCATGGAATAAAACAGCACCGGGCCGATATTATAAAAATGGCAGTCAAACATGCATGTGCCCAGCAGCACCAATACGGAACAGCCGATAAAAGCTTTCTCCCGGTTAAAATGCTTCAGCAGCAACCAACCCGTCTGCACCCGGTGGAAAATGTATGCCAAAATACCCACTATGCCTGTGCAGGCCAGCAGCTGCACCACCGTATTATGCCACCGGGGAGGATAGAATTTGCTGAAGGCCGCCACCTCGGAAAAGTCCCAGGGGGTAAAGTCAATGGGATAAAACGACCCGCCAAAAATGGGATATTTCAAAAATTGCTGCAAGCCGGCGCTCCAGGTCACATCCCGGTAAGAAGGGTTGGCACCCAGGCTGATCAGATTCCAAAACAGCTTAACAAGGGTATGCCGGAACACCAGCACCATCACAACCGCTGCCGCCAAAGACACACCCAGGGTCACCAAGGTGACCTTTTTATTATGGGATTTAAACAGCATCACCGCAACACACACCGCGTAAGCCGCGCAGCCAAAGAGAATGGAACTGCGGGAGCAGCTCATAAACACGCCGCCCAAAAAGGCTGTGCCTGCCAGCATACTGACCCAGGGCTTTTTATACCGACTGCCCAGATAAAAGGCAAAGGGCACCATCATAGCCATCATGCCGCCAATGTTATTGTGCTGCCCCCAGCCTGTGTAGATGCCGTCCCGTTGGATGACCCCTTCCTGGATGATGCCACCGGTGAGATAGATCCAGCAAAGCTCACCCAGAAGCAGACAGCCCACGCCAAAGCCGGTCCAACAGAAATAATCCTTGCGGTTTTTGTGCCAGCGCACACCGCCGGAAATCAAGCAATACGGCACCAGCAGCGCAGCACCCTGCATGGCTGCAAAGCCCAGGTTCCGCAGCGCCAGGTCCGGGTAAGCGGGGCTGAACAAGCCGCTGAGCAAATACGCCCCAAACAAAGCCAGCATACCGGGAAGAAGCATTCTCTTTTTGGCGAAGAAATGCTTGGCATAAATAATTATGTGGATCACAAGGGCAGCTACCAACACCCCGGCCAGCAGCGCGATATACCAGCCGCCATGCTCCCAGGTAAAAACGGACTCCGGGTTTTTGCCGGGGTTACTTCCCACAGAAGGAGCAAGATAGCCGCAGACAACCAGAGGGATCAGCGGCAGCAGATCTCTGCCAAAAAAGCAGCAATACACCGCAACCACTACGAACAAAGTATATACAAAAAGCTCCCATCCAAAGCAATTGGAAAGCAGCGCTGCCAGGATCACACATAACACAAAATAAGGAGAGCCAAGGAATCCGTTGATCCTCTCTCCCAGGGGCCGCTGACTTATGGATAATTTATTTTCTTCCATAATATGACCTCTTCTGCAAGATGGTTTTCTCGTACCGCTACATAGTAGCACATTTCTAAAGAAAATGCAATCTTTTTCCGCTGCTGGGGGGAAACCCCAACATTTTTCCGCAAAAATTGCGCACCAAAACGGTGCGCAATGATGCTTAGTATTCACCGGTCCAACGGGGCGATGAAACCGCAACGGCCTTCCCTGCTGCCAAGCTGGCAGGCACATCCAGTATCCGCTGATTGCGGCTGCCACGGAACACCAGCTCCAGGCTTTTTTGCTCCTGGATAAAGGGCCCGTCAATGAGCACATGGATGGCAGAAAGCAATTGCTTTTGCTCCGGCGTGCCATGGAGCAGCTGCTCAAAGGTGTAGCCGGTATAGGATGCCACCTCATAGCCCCTTTGATTCAGCAAATTAGCCAGCTTGGCAAAGCCTTCTGCCTGGGCAAAGGGCTCACCGCCGGAAAAGGTCACCCCACGGCAAAGGGGATTTTCCGCAATGATCCGCAGAATTTCTTCCTCCTGCATGGGTGTGCCGCAGCCAAACTCCCAGGTTTCGGGATTGTGGCAGCCGGGACAATGATGGGGGCAGCCCTGGCAAAACACCGTGGTGCGGATACCGGGCCCGTCTACAATGCTATCGGATACGATCCCCGCAAGCTCAAGCATGCTTGCCCATACCGTGCTTTACACGGTCACGCTCCTCGGCGCGCTTGGCATCGTTCCACTTGTCCATGGTGCCTACCAGGTAACCGGTAATGCGGCGGATACGCTCAAAGCCCACGCCTTCGCCCAGCTTTTCTGTGTTGGTTTTAATGGTCATAACATTACCTCCTTATTCGATGCCCTGGAATGCAGGCATTTCAGGGTACATTTTCTTCATTTCTTCAATGCGCTCGGCAGGGATCATCTCACCCTCACGGCGGCCACAGCGGGGGCAAACATCCCCAATGATGCCCACATAGCCGCAAATGGGATCACGGTCAACGGGGTGGTTAATGGAGCCGTAGCCGATGCCATGGTCGTGCATGCAGCGGACCACAGCCTCAAATGCCTCCACATTGTGGGCAGTATCGCCATCCAGCTCCACATAACTGATATGACCCGCATTACAAAGGGCATGATAAGGCGCTTCCAGGCGGATCTTATCGTATACGGAGATGTTGTGCCACACGGGAATGTGGAAGGAGTTGGTGTAGTACTCCCGGTCTGTAATGCCGGGGAGCTTGCCGTAGCGCTTCTGGTCCATACGGATGAAACGGCCGGACAGACCTTCTGCAGGAGTAGCCAGCAAGGAGAAATTCATCTTCAGCTCCTGGGACTTGGCATCGGTGAACTTACGCATAAAGCCGATGATCTCCAGGCCCTTTTTCTGAATGTCCTCATCCATGCCATGGTGCTTGCCATACAGACTGGTCAGTGCTTCTGCCAGGCCGATGAAGCCAATGGAAAGGGTGCCGTGCTTCAGCACCTCACGCAGGTCGTCCTGCAGGCGCAGCTTGTCGGAATCCAGCCAAACGCCCTGGCCCATCAGGAACGGATAATTATAAATATGCTTACTGGCCTGGATCTCAAAGCGGTCCAACAGCTGCTGGGCAACCAGCTCCAGCATAGCCTGCAGCTTTTCATAAAATACCTTTTCGTCCCCCTTGCTCTCCATGGCGATACGGGGCAGATTGATGGAGGTGAAGGACAGGTTGCCGCGGGAGTAAGAGATCTCCCGGCTGGGGTCATACACATTGCCCATAACCCGGGTACGGCAGCCCATGGTGGCGACTTCTGTTTCCGGACGGCCGGGCACATAGTACTGCAGGTTAAAGGGAGAATCCAGGAAGGTGTAGTTGGGGAACAACCGCTTGGCGCTGACCTTACAGCTGAGCCGGAACAGGTCGTAGTTGGGGTCCACCTCGTTATAGTTGACGCCTTCCTTGACCTTGAAAATGTGGATGGGGAAAATACAGGTCTCGCCGTGACCCAGACCGGCCTCCAAAGCCAGCAGAATATTGCGGATGACCATACGGCCCTCGGGGCTGGTGTCGGTGCCGTAATTGATGGAGGAGAAGGGCGTCTGCGCGCCGGCACGGGAATGCATGGTGTTCAGATTATGGACAAAACCCTCCATAGCCTGCTTGGTATCCCGGTCCGCCTTCTGCCAGGCACGCTTTTTGCAGGTGGAGACCACCTTTCTGGCCTGGGTCAGATTCAGCATGGGATACTTGCCCACCAGCATGGATGCCACAGTCTCGTCAAAGCTTTCAGAGGATTCCAGGCATACCTTTTCGCCGGTCTGCTCCTCTGCGGTGGCCACCAAAGCACGGATGGTTTCCATCTGATCATCCAGCTCCAAAACATCCTCCAACGCCTCGGTAACCCGGCGGATAAATGCCTTGCGGTAGGTCTTGGCAACGCCCAAAGCCATACCGTAATCGAAGTTGGGGATGGACTGGCCGCCATGCTGGTCGTTCTGATTGGACTGAATGGCAATGGCTGCCAAAGCCGCATAGGACTGGATGGAATTGGGCTCACGCAGATAGCCGTGACCAGTGGAGAAGCCACCCTCGAACAGCTTGATAATACCGATCTGGCAGCAGGTGGTGGTCAGAGAGTAGAAATCAAAATCATGGATATGGATATCGCCCTCCCGGTAGGCCTTGGCGTGCTCCGGGCGAAGCAGATACATCTCATTATAAGCCTTGGCGCCGGCTGCGCCGATCTGCAGCATGGTGCCCATGGCGGTGTTGCCGTCGATATTGGCGTTGTCACGCTTCATATCGCTGATACGGGCATCGATCTTTGTGATCTCGTCGATGGTGCGCATCAGGGCGGTGTTGCCCTCACGGGCACGGGTGCGGTTGGCACGGTAAAGAATATATGCCTTGGCTGCATTGTTGAAGCCATGGTTCATCAGCTGCCGTTCTACGGTATCCTGAATTACCTCGATATTAGGAGCTTCTGTTGCAAACCGTCCCTCCAGCTCACTTTGCACGCCGTTGGCAACACGGGCAGCATCCGCAGCATCACCCTCATGGGCAGCCTCCAGCGCCCGCAAGATCGCTGAGGCAATCTTGTTCTGGTCAAACAGCACAACACGGCCGTCGCGCTTAATAATACTTTGAATCATGGCATTTCCCTATCTTTCTATATGTATTCGGCAATCACAACATCTAGTGTGACCACCGGGCCAATCCCACAATATATTGCCACAGATTCGATTCTTTGTCAAGGCAAAAACCCACAAAAATACATTTCTCCAAAAGCACCAAAATTTTGTATGTATTCTTGTATATTTTTTAGCTTGACAAAACAAAGGCTTGTAATTTTTTCGTAACACTCTTGTAAAGTTGTAATTTTTGCGTTAAAATACGGTTACAAATTGTAAGGAGGCATTGCCATGGATCCTTATTCCCGTACCCGTTTTTTGCTGGGTGACCACGGCATGAATATATTGCGAAGCTCCCATGTGGCGGTGTTTGGTCTTGGAGGCGTAGGCGGCTATGTGGTGGAGGCATTGGCCCGGTCCGGCATTGGAGCACTGACCCTGGTAGATCACGACACCGTGAGCATCACCAATCTGAACCGCCAGCTGCTTGCCACCCGCGACACCGTGGGCATGGACAAATGCCAGGCGGCTTTTAAACGGGTAAAATCCATCGACCCGGACATCACCGTTCACGCCATCAAGGAATTCTATCTGCCGGAAACCGCCGGGCAGTTCGATTTTACAAAATTTGACTATGTGGTGGACGCGGTGGATACAGTCACCGCAAAATTATCTCTGATCCAGGCTGCAAAGGATGCCAAGGTACCCATTATCAGCTGCATGGGCACCGGCAACAAGCTGGACCCCACCCAGTTTGAAATTGCGGACATTTCCAAAACTTCCGCTTGTCCCCTGGCCCGGATCATGCGCAAGGAATGCGCCAAGCGAGGGCTAAAGCATGTGAAGGTGCTCTACTCCAAGGAGGATGCCCTCTCCCCTATGGATCAAAGCCCGGAGGAGCTGCCGGAGGGACGCAGAACCCTGCCCGGCTCTGTGGCATTTGTGCCGTCGGTGGCGGGGCTGATTATTGCCGGTGAGGTGATCAAAGACCTGGCAGGTGTGCAAAAGCCTTGATTCATTGTGCAAAATTAACAAAATCCAAGGGCATAATTTTACATTTTAAAAGCCCTTTTCACAAAACTAATGCTTGCAATTTCTTTTAACCGATGATACAATAATGGCACGAAAGATATCTTATATTTCTCCTTTTCATTTTCTTATCTCTCTCTTTTCATGGGAATCCCGGTATCGACTGGTCATCGATACCGGGATTTTCATGCTTTTATTTCAGTTCTGAAAGCTTATCGGCAAAAATGGCATGGAACCGGGGCGCATCCTCTGCGGGGATGTGATAGTAAACATAATGATAGGCGTAGAAGTCGTCCCCTTCCAAATCCGTGAGCGGTTTATATACATAATAGCTCATGCCGCTTCTGTAGATTTCAAAGGCATTAGTCCTCAGCAACATATCCTGGTTGCAGGCATACACCGGGGTATAATAAACTGCGGAATCCAGCTGGGATTCATCCTCCACCGGCTCCAGGGTCTCCAACAATTCCATGACCCACCGGCTGTCCTCCAGCGAAACTAAATTCGTCTCACCGGCGGTATACAAGGGAGTATAGCAGAAATATTCCAATTTACCGGGGTTTCTCAGCAGCTCCGCAACTTCCGCATACACATCGCTGCGGCAGTAATAATCCGGCCCTACCTCCAGAATCTTGCCATCCTTGCTGGCATAGGAAGAAACGCCTAACATATCCTTCAGCAGCAGCGGTACATCTGCTTCTGTCACATAATACTCGGTTTCATAATCCATTTCGGGATCCAACATATTGGTGTTCTCATGGAGCGCTATGTAGGTTTGCCCGTTTAGCTGGATGTTGCCATCGCTGTCATACTTCAGATGGGCATTTCGTTGGTTCTCCAAAGTACAGCCCGCAAAGCTCATGCATACCAGCAATGCAACCAAAATCAGCGCAATATATCGTTTCATAGCCCTATCCTCCTTATTCCAGATTCAGCTTCCGGCTCAGGATCACCCTGCACACCAGGAAATAAAACGCCGCCACAAGCAAAGGCCAAATCATCGTGACCAAAATCATCACATGGGGCACATAGAAGATCATATTGTTTTCCACCAGCTTCAATATCCACTGGCCCAGGGCTTCCCCAAACTGCTCCATCTTCTCCGGGGGAATGCTGGCGGTGAAAATGGTGAATGCCACGGAAAAAACAGTACCGGCGATCTGCTGCAGCACATAAAGGCCGTAGTACACGCCAACGGATACCAAAATGCGGTTTTTCCGCACCAGCTGACCCACACACATGCAGAAATAATAGGTCATGATGGCAGGAAGCATACTAATCATAATCACCAGTATGTACTCTAAAATGTAAAAGAACAGATGGGCGCCAATAACCTGTGCCGTTTTATTATAGATATAAGCAGCGGCTTTGACGATCTCCACCAACCAGGGTCCCACCAGCAGCAGGCAGCTGCACAAAAGCACCCAGCCCAGAGTGGCAAGCTCCGCCAGCCAGGCTGCCAGCAGCTTCACAAACAGATGCTGGGCAGGTGTTGCCGGCAGGGTCATGGTTAAATAACCCTCGCCACGGAACATATTCTTATAAAACCGGACCACATAGAAAACGGTGGTCAAAAGCATGGCGGCAAAGCACGCCAGCACAAACATGCCAACAGAAGAGCCAAAGGTCAGGTAATACACCGGATCATCCTGCTCAAAGAACAGCACCACCCGCCCCAAAAGGGCAATCACCGCCAAAATCACATACACGGGCGTAAGAATACGAAGATAGTATTTCAGCTCGTGCTTCAACAACTTGCCTACCATTTGAACACCTCCCGGAACAGTTCATCCACGCTCTGGCCATGCTCCTCACGGATGGCATCCACACTCTTGTGAAGCACCAGATGGCCCTGACGCAGGAAAATCACTTCGTCCAGCACTTCTTCAATATCTGCGATCAAATGGGTGGAGATCAGCACTGTGGCCTCCGGATCGTAGTTCTGAATGATGGTGGAGATCACATAATCTCTGGCAGCCGGATCCACACCCGCAATGGGCTCATCCAACACATAGAGCTTTGCCCGCCGGGCCATGACCAGGATCAGGCAGACCTTTTCCTTATTGCCCTTGGACAGGGATTTCAGCTTCATTTTGGGGTCGATACCCAGCCGTTCCAGCATTTCGTATGCCCGGGCAGGCTCAAAATCCGCGTAAAAATCCGCAAAATAATCCACGATCTGCTCCACACGCATCCAGGAATTTAAATAAATGCTGTCCGGCAGATAGGCAACCAGCGCCTTGGACTGCACCCCGGGCTTATGCCCGCAGACCTCGATCACGCCGCTGCCAGGGGTCAAAAGGCCGTTGATCAGCTTGATCAGCGTGGTCTTGCCCGAGCCGTTAGGCCCTAACAAACCGATAATTTTACCGCTTTCCAGGGAAAGATCCACTTCATCCAAGGCTTTGATCTTGCCGTAATTCTTGGAAAGCTTTTCGCAACGCAATACCTGACTCAATTCTCCCACTCCTTTACAAAGTTAATGGTCGCTTCCCGATCCATGCCCAAGGCCTCCATGGAAGCAAAATAGCTTTGGGTTTTCTCCCGGATCAACGCCTGCAGGGTCTGCCGGGCGGCGGAAATATCCTCCCCCACGAACCAGCCGGAGCCACGGACGGAATACAAGATCCCCTGCTGCTCCAGCAGTTCAAAGGAATGCTGGACAGTGTTGGGGTTTACTCCGGCCTCCACAGCCACCTCACGGACGGAAAGAAGCTTTTCTCCGGGGGCAAAGGTGCCCCGGGCGATGCGGACGCAAAGCTGCTCGCAGATCTGCGGACAGATGGGCCGCTTTTTATCCAATACCCATTCCAAATAAACCACCTCTTTCAACTGTATTAGTTCACTATTACAATAATACACTTTTGGGCATTTGTCAAGAAATATTTTCACTCCCGCAAACTCGGTGAAATCCTAACTTTTTGGCAAAATTTTTTACGCAACACTTTGGCGTTTTTTCGTCAAAATGAAGGAAAATTACAAGGTTTTTTTGGCCCTTTCCGAAGCCGAAAACCCGCATAAATACTGGGTTTTTGTCTTTGCCATACCGCAAAATTACAAGGTTGGGATTTTCACGCAACACTTTTTTTGAAAAAATGTGATATAATATTATCGTCGCAAGAGCGAAAGCAAGGCAGCACAAATTTTGAACCGTGCTGCCTTTTCCCATTTTGTAGGGACCGGCCTCCTGGACGGTCCGGAATTTCACCCACCATTTATGTAGGGACCGGCGTCCCGTGTAAAGACCACATAGTATACAAAATGTTCGGGGACATAGTATACACATTGCACAAGAATTTAACGTCGATAGATTCGCTTGGATATGATGAGTTGTTCATCTATATCTATTTTAGCAATGGTAAAGTTCCCGTAGCATA
>JAZNSR010000099.1:0-4320 GCA_045591335.1 Faecousia sp. | reverse complement strand
CTGGGGATCGAAGTCCAAAAAGCCAAGAGCCAGGCCAATGGGGTGAGGACCGGTGTTGTAAATGTTGCCTGCCAGCCGCTTTTGCAGGGTCTGCCAGTCCCAGCGGCGGGCAAAGCCGCTGTAAGTAATGTCGATTTGCTTGATGCTGCCTAAGACACCGCTTTGAATTGTCTCCAGGGCGGTGCGGTAGTGGGGCGTATAGAACGACTGCATAAACGGGGCCAGAATGACACCGTTTTTCTTGGCGGTTCGTATTAAGTCCTGGCATTCATAATAGGTACCTGCCAGGGGCTTTTCCGTCATCACATGGAACCCGTGGGAAAGCAGCTCCTTGGTGATGGCATAGTGCATGTCAGAGTAGCTGGCATTGACCACCAAATCAATGTCCCGGCAGTTAAAAAGCTCTGTGTAGTCCGCAAAGGTCACGCAGCCGGGGTAAATATTTTGCGCAATTTCTCTGCGCCGGGCATCTGCATCCACCACATATTTCACATTGAAAAAGCGGTTGTCCTCACTGCGATAGAAAAGACCGTGGATATCCTTGCCGCTGCGGCCTTGCCCTATGATCGCTAAGTTCAGTTTTTTCATAATGAACACCTCCTAATTTTAGTATAAGAATATAAAACGCAAAGTACATAGCAGAAAATGCACATTTATATTGCAAATTATGAAATGATGTGCTATGTTCACCTAAGGAGGGATTGCCATGGGGGGAATTATGTACCGTTATCAATATGAGGATTTGACTTTGGATCATTTTACGCACATTGCTCCCGGAGAGAATCTGCTGTATCGGCATACCCATAATCAATATGAGCTGCTGTACATTCTCAGCGGAGATATTACCCATGTGGTGGAGGATAGGAAATACAAGCTGCGCAAGCATGATCTGGTGCTGGTGCGGCCCAACCAATATCATTTTGTGCAAATTGATTCTCCGGCGGATTATGAGCGGTATAATCTTCTGTTTGATCCTGCGCGGCTGGGCTTTGATGCGGCAGGCCGTTTGCCGAAAAAAATGGAGGTCATCAGCTGCCGTCACCGGCCCATGCTGACGGAGCTTTTCCGTAAGCTGGATTATTACCAGTCTGTGCTTTCTGAGGAGGATCTGTACCATGTGACCCAATTGCTTATTAAGGAGCTTCTGTATAATCTGACTCTGTCACGGGAGGGAAGCGGCAGAGCGCCTACGGAAAGCCTGCATCCTTTGGCTAGCAAAGCGCTTGCTCTGATCAATGACAATTTATTCACCATTAAAAGTATAGAGCAGATCGCCCGGCCCCTTTTTGTGACGGAAAGCTATTTGTATCGGATATTTAAGCAGGAACTGAAAACAACGCCCTTAAAGTATATTACGGAAAAACGGCTGATCGCGGCCCAGGGCTTGCTGCGGCAGGGGATAGGGCCCACGAAAGTCTATGAAGAATGCGGATTTAGTGATTATTCTACATTCTACCGAAGTTATCGAAAGCAATTCGGTCATGCACCATCAGAGGAAATTATCATAAGCACAGACCGCTGACCGGCTTTTGCGAAAAGCAATTGCCTTTTCTCTTTCTTTTTTGGCGCAACGGTGGTATACTGAGGAAAAAGACTTTTGGAGGCTGTAATGGATTTTTTGCCTTTGTGTAAGCAGGACATGCTGGACCGTGGCTGGGAGCAGTGTGATTTTGTATATGTGATCGCGGATGCCTATGTGGACCATCCGTCCTTTGGTCATGCCATTATCAGCCGCGTGCTGGAAAATGCCGGGTATACGGTGGGGATGATCTCCCAGCCGGACTGGCGGGATCCCAAGTCCATTGCCATCTACGGCAGAGCCCGCCTGGGCTTTTTGGTTTCCGGCGGTAATATGGATTCTATGGACAATCACTATTCTGTCACCAAGCACAAGCGCAAGACGGATGCCTTCACTCCCGGCGGTGTTATGGGAAAGCGTCCGGACTATGCCACGGTGGTTTATTGCAATCTGATCCGCAGAACCTATAAGGATGTGCCCATTTTGATCGGTGGCATCGAGGCCAGTCTGCGGCGGCTTTCCCATTATGATTATTGGTCGGAATCCATGAAGCGTTCCGTTCTGTTGGACTCTCAGGCGGATATCCTTATGTACGGCATGGGCGAAAGGAGCATCGTGGAGCTGGCGGAAGCTCTGAATTCCGGTATGGATGTGAAGGACATCACCTATATTGATGGCACGGTGTATAAAACCACTCAGCCGGACGATAGTTTACCCACGGTCATGCTGCCCTCCTATGAGCAGCTGCGGGAAAATAAGCGCACTTATGCGGAGAGCTTCCGCATTCAGTACGGCAATTGCGATCCCTTCACCGCCAAGCGGCTGATCGAGCCCTGCGGCAAGGAATTTGTGGTGCAGAATCCGCCCCAGAAGCCCTTGACCACCCAGGAAATGGACGCAGTTTATGCGCTGCCCTATATGCGCACCTATCACCCCAGCTATGAAAAGGCCGGCGGTGTACCTGCTATTGAGGAGGTCAAATTCAGTCTGGTCAGCAACCGTGGCTGCTTTGGCGCTTGCTCCTTCTGCGCGCTGACCTTCCACCAGGGACGCATCATTCAGACCCGCAGCCATGCGTCCATTTTGGCTGAGGCGGAGATTATGGTGAAGGACAAGGATTTTAAGGGTTATATCCACGATGTGGGCGGCCCTACGGCCAATTTCCGCCACCCGGCCTGCGAAAAGCAGCTGACCAAGGGTGCTTGCGGCGGCAGGCAGTGCCTATATCCCACTCCTTGCAAGAATATGAAGGCGGACCACTTGGATTATATCGCTTTGCTGCGGCAGCTGCGGAAGCTCCCGGGGGTCAAGAAGGTGTTTGTGCGCAGCGGTATTCGCTTTGATTATCTGCTGGCGGATAAAAAGGATACTTTCTTTAAGGAATTGGTGCAGTACCATATTTCCGGGCAGCTGAAGGTTGCGCCGGAGCATGTGTCTGATAAGGTTTTGGACCGTATGGGCAAGCCCAGAAATGCTGTGTACAACCGGTTTGTGGATAAATACTATGCGCTGAACAAGCAGTACGGCAAGAATCAGTTTTTGGTTCCCTATCTTATGTCCAGCCATCCGGGTTCTACGCTGAAAGAAGCCATTGAGCTGGCGGAATATATCCGGGAAATGGGCTATAATCCGGAGCAGGTGCAGGATTTTTATCCCACGCCCAGCACCCTTTCTTCGGTGATGTACTACACGGGCATTGATCCCCGCACCATGGAAAAGGTCTATGTGCCCACGGATCCCCATGAAAAAGCCATGCAGCGTGCGCTGATCCAGTACCGCAATCCCAAGAATTATTATTTGGTGAAGGAAGCGTTGATCAAGGCTCACCGGGAGGATCTGATCGGCTCCGGGCCCAAGTGCCTGATCCGGGCAGTGCCCCCCAGGCAGGGCGGACCGGCAAAGCTGCCTCCAAAGCCCGCTGCCAAACGGGGCAAGCCCCCGGCAAAGCCTGCTCTCAAGGCCAGGAGGACAAAGCGATGAGCAAAAAAGGACGCAAGTCTCATACCTTTGCCCGGCTTTTGCTTTTGGTTTACGGCGGCTTTATGCTGTGGCTGCTTTTCGGCAGGACCAGCCGCTGGGTGGCGGGTGAGTCCTATGGAGAAATGCTGCTGCAAAACATCAATTGGGTGCCCTTTTTCACCATTGGCAATTATTTAAAGGTGGTTCTGGAGCATACCAACGAGGCGGCGCGCAGCCATTGCATCATCAATTTGGTGGGCAATGTGGCGCTGTTTGTGCTGCCTGGGTGGCTTTTGCCTTGTATTTGGAGCCGTTTCCGGAATTTCTTTCGGTTTTTCTTTATCTGCCTGGGCGTGATCTTGTCGGTGGAGGTGGCGCAGCTGCTGACTTTGTTGGGCAGCTTTGATGTGGACGATGTGATTTTGAATATGCTTGGCTTGCTGTTGGGCTACCTGGCGTATATTCTTACGCATCTGAAAAAGAAAAAATGACGCGCTTTTTGGAACGGTGTTGCTCGACGCGTTGGGGTCGATGATCGCATTGACCCTGTGAAACGCCAGATGAAATGATATAAAAACGACGAAGCTTCCCTGAAACCGACAGGAAATAGGGGTTGACAAAGCAACCCCTCTGTGCTACAATGTTTAGGCACTCAGGAGTGCACCCTATATCGCGGAGTAGAGCAGTTGGTAGCTCGTCGGGCTCATAACCCGGAGGTCGTAGGTTCGAGTCCTGCCTCCGCAACCATAGAAATTACCCGGTATCTGTTAAAGATACCGGGGTTTTCTTGCATTTATGCTTGATTTTGGTTTTAAAATGTTGCGTTTTTACAACTTGTATTT
>JAZNSR010000098.1:0-16611 GCA_045591335.1 Faecousia sp. | reverse complement strand
TATCGTACACATACAAACCATCCGTAGGGAACGGATTTATCCGTTCCAAAAGGTAAAATATAAGCAATTGTGCGTGTTTTAGGATTTAGGAATGCATGAATGCATTCCCTACGGCGTGTAGTGTAACACAGCGATAAATTAAAGTTTTCTTTATCTTACCACATTGCGCCCGGCTTGACAAGCCGCAGCATCTGTGCTATGCTTTTTGCAATTGAATCGATCTTCAGGGCAGGGTGCAATTCCCGACCGGCGGTAAAGTCCGCGAGCGCTTTGGCGCAGAATCGGTGTGATTCCGATACCGACAGTACAGTCTGGATGGAAGAAGATGCTGTATCTGCAATTTTGCGCCCTGAGTCTGTACTCAGGGCGTTTTTTATAGTGAGGTAATCCCATGAATATGGAAAAGCTATGGACAGATCTTGTGAATAATCTCGGCTTTGTGGCGGTGGTTCTTGGAATCATGGCGGCGCTGTTTATCATTGCCCGGGTGGCGGAGCATTTCCTGCCCGGCTGCAGGCAGGTCACCGGCACCCGGCGGCTGACCATCATTGCCGTTTGCGGGGCCATTGCGGCGGTGCTGCATATTTTCGACTTTCCCCTGCCCTTTTTGGCTCCGGGCTTTTACAAGCTGGACTTTTCTGAGCTACCGGTGATGCTCTGCGGCTTTTATTTGGGGCCCTCCGCCGGCATTCTGTGCCAGGTGTTGAAGATCCTGCTAAAGCTGCTTTACAAGGGCACCACCACCGCCTTTGTGGGCGATTTTGCCAACTTCGCCGTGGGCTGCAGCATGGTGCTGCCTGCGCTGATCCTTTACCATATTAAAAAAAGCCGCGGCTCTGCCATGGGCGGCCTTGCCCTGGGCACGGGCATTATGACGGTTTTCGGCAGCGCCTTTAACGCCCTTTACCTGCTGCCCACCTTTGCCAAAATGTTCATGCCCATGGAATCCATCCTTGCCGCAGGCCAGGCCATTTTTCCGGCGGTGGATTCTGTATGGTCGCTGGTGCTGTTCTGCGTAGCCCCGCTGAATCTGATCAAGGGGCTCAGCGTCAGCATTCTGACGCTGCTGCTGTATAAGCGCATTGCCCGGCCTTTATTTGGCATCAAAAGACATTGACAAAAAAATCCGCCATTGCCAAATGCAACGGCGGATTTTTTATGGATTATACTTCTTCCTGCGGAGCTTCCGGCAAATATTGCTCAGCAGGCATGCCCTCATCACTGTTTTTGAAAATCAAAACAGCAATATTGACAAAATTACCTAAGACAATGCTGAGCACTAAAAACAGCACCGCCAGGTTAGGCTTGCAGGATCGGAACAGATCATAATAAGCCATATATGCAAACACTGACCCAGCAACAGCAACAGCCCAAATCAGCATATATATTACAGATATACACAACAAAAATACAAAAACCAGAACCAAAGCAACCCAGCTGGCCAAGCCAAACAACTCACCCAGGAATGCCAGGAAAACTAGCAAAACAGAAGCCGCCATTATCATCCCCAAAGCCGCGAGCAAACCCAGCTCCAGGCCCACTAGCCATTTGCGTTTTACGGTTTTCTTTCCGTTGACCCGTTCTTGATATTGGTCTGCAATGCTGCCCAAAATCCAGGAATTGCCCACCGGGATCCAAGCCAGCCAGGGCTTCGGCAGATTTCTGCGCTTGGCAATGGTAAACAATCCCCAAGCACCCAGGCAATACAGCACCAAGCTTACTGTGCTGGATATGAGGCTAATGCCCAAACTAAAAATCACTTGTATCAATTGTGCAATACTTTCTGCGCTCATGGATTCCAAAATCTCCATAAAATCGACCTCCTTACAGTATCTATAATTTTATTATACACAATAGCACAAAAATTGCAAGATAAATCTATTTTGTCGAATGATCCAGTTTATGAACGAAATTTCCTTTCCGCTTTGTAAAATCTCACAGAAAATTCCAGCAGAATTTATGTATTTTGTCTCTTTCTAAATCCGCAAAAATGTGGTATGTTATGGGTGGAGGTATGTTACCATACCGAATGCTTGAAACATAAGGAGCTATGACCATGTATTTTCAGAAAAAGCGCTGTATCGCCATGCTTTTGGCCGGTGGCCAGGGCAGCAGACTGAAGGTTCTGACGGAGAAGACCGCCAAGCCTGCAGTTCCCTTTGGCGGCAAATACCGTATCATCGATTTTCCCCTTTCCAACTGCGTCAACTCCGGCATCGATACCGTGGGTATTCTGACCCAGTATCAGCCCCTGGAGCTTAACGAATACATCGGCAACGGCCAGCCCTGGGGCTTGAACAAAACCCACAGCTGCGCCCAGGTGCTGCCCCCCTACGAGCGGCACGACAAAAAGAGCGGCTGGTATAAGGGCACTGCCAATGCCATTTATCAGAACATCGATTTTATTCAGCGCTTTGACCCTGACTATGTGGTGATCCTCTCCGGTGACCATATTTATAAAATGGATTATGCCGCCATGGTGGAATACCACGAAAAGCACAATGCCGCCTGCACCATTGCTGTGCGCAATGTGCCTTTGGCAGAGGCCTCCCGCTTCGGCATTCTGAACACCAACCCGGACAACTCCATTTACGAATTTGAGGAAAAGCCCAAAAAGCCCAAGTCCACCAACGCCTCCATGGGCATTTATGTGTTCAACTGGAAGGTGCTGCACGATGCGCTGGTGGCCGATGAGGACGACCCCAACTCCTCCAACGACTTCGGCAAGAATATCATCCCCAACCTGCTGGCCGCCGGCCACAAAATGATGGCCTATAATTTCGACGGCTACTGGAAGGATGTGGGCACCATCGACTCTTTGTGGGAAGCTAATATGGAGCTTTTGGGCAAGGAGCCGGAATTCAACATCCGGGGCGACGAGCGCAGCAAGATCTACGCCCGTAACGATGCCCACCCCTCCTCTTATATCGACGATAACGCCAAGACCGTTGGCTGCTTCATCGCAGAAGGCTCTGAGGTTTACGGCACAGTCCGCCACAGCGTCATCTCCGTTGGCTGCACCATCGGCGAGGGCGCACTGGTGGAAGACAGCGTGGTCATGCCCGGCGTGGTCATTGAGCCCGGCGCCATTGTCCGCCATTCCATTTTGGGTGAAAACAGCTGTGTATGCCGCAATGCCGTAGTAGGCGGTGCGTTTGATGCCGGCGAGCCCAAGCAGATCAGCGTTACCGCCAAGGGCGCCATTGTGGAGGAAAACTCCGTTTTGCTGCCCGGCCAGATGCTGTAAGGAGGAAATTACCATGAAAATTATGGGTATTATCTTTGCCAATGACGGCAATATCAGCACCTTGACCGAAAAGCGCACCATGGCCAGCCTTCCCTTTGGCGGCCGCTACCGTCAGGTGGATTTTGCGCTTTCCAATTTGGCTGCCGCCGGTGTGCGCCATGTGGGCATCATCACCCGGCACAACTATCAATCTCTGATCAACCATATCGGCTCCGGCGAAGAATGGGGCCTGGAGCTGGAGGAGGGCGGCCTGGAATTTCTGACCCCCTATTCCATGAGCAAAACCGACACCTACCGGGGCAAGCTGGAATCCCTGCACTCCGCCATGGACTTTTTGGATCACGGCGATGAGGACGAGTATGTGGTCATGATCGACTCCGCGGTGCTGAGCAATATCGACTTAAACAGCGTGCTGGACTCTCACATTGCCAGCGGCAAGGACATCACCGTTGTCACCAAATCCGGCATTGCCAACGGCGAAAAAATGCTGGATCTTTCCCTGAAACTGGACAGCAAGGGTCAGATCCAGGACATTGCCGTGGACTATGCCGCCCCTGCTGACTACGAAGCCTCCATGGACATTTTCGTGCTGAGCAAAAAATGGCTGATCCACCAGGTGCGGGAGCATATTGCCCGGAATCTGTATCACATGGACCGGGATCTGGTGCTGGGTCTGTGGCAAAAGGGTCAGGTCTCCATCAATGTTTATCGGTTCAAGGGTGAAGTACTATATAATGAATCTGTGAAAGAATATTTCCGTAATTCCCTGGCACTGATCAATAAAAAGGTCCGCCATGATCTGTTCCACTATAACCACCCCGTATTCACCCGGGTCCGTGACCGTGTGCCCAGCTATTATGGCGAGGACTGTGAAATTGAGAACTGCATCGTTGCCGACGGCTGCATTCTGGAGGGCGAAGCAGAAAACTGCATTTTGTTCCGCCAGGTCACTCTGTGTGAAGGTGCTGAAATTGAAGACTGCATCATTATGAATGATGCGGTCATCGGTGAGGGCGCAAAGCTCAAGTATGTGATTTTGGACAAGAATGTAACTGTCCGCCCCGGCACCCAGCTTATGGGCAGCCCCAATGATCCCGTGATTATTAAGAGAGGAGAAACTGTATGAGAATTGCCATCCTCGCCTCCGAGGGCGCGCCTTACGCCAAGTCCGGCGGACTGGGCGATGTTATGGAGGCGCTGCCTGCGGCTTTGGCACGGATCGAAGGCAATGAGGTTGCCCTCTTCCTCCCTTACTATGAAAAAATCAAATACAACCCCGCCTATGAGGTGGAGCAGATCGCCCAGTTCTATGTGGCTTTGGGCTGGCGGCGGCAGTATGCCGGCGTTATGCAGCTGAAAAACCGCAATGACGGGGTGCAGGTGTATTTTATCGACAGCCAGTATTATTTTGGCGGCCGTCCCGGTGCTATTTACGGCCACGGGGACGACAACGAGCGCTATGCCTTCTTCTCCAGAGCCTGCCTGGATGCCATGGTATCCATCGACTATATCCCCGATGTGATCCAGTGTAACGACTGGCAGACCGCCCTGGTGCCCACCATGCTCAACGCCCAATACCGGGGACTGTACCCCTACACCAAGTGCATGTACACCATCCACAACATTGAATACCAGGGTTGGGCCCATGGAGATTTCTTCGATGATGTGCTGGGTCTGCCCTGGGATTGGCGGAACACCCTGGACATGAACAATTCCGTGAACATGATGAAGGGCGCCATCCTCTCCGCCGACCTGGTGACCACCGTTTCCGAGACCTACGCCCGGGAGCTGATGTATCCGTACTATGCCCATGGCCTGGACGGCATCCTGGCAGACGCCAGCTGGAAGCTGACGGGCATTACCAACGGTATTGATGTGGGCACCTTCAACCCGGAGACCGACCCCAACATCCCTGCCCATTATAACGCAGACACCTTCACTGAAGGCAAGGCAGCCTGCAAGGCCGCTTTACAGGAGGAAGTGGGTCTGCCCGTACGGGCCGATGTGCCGCTGATGGTCATGGTCACCCGGCTGGCAGGTCATAAGGGTCTGGATCTTCTGGTATATATTGCCCGCAGACTGCTGTGGGAGGAGGATTGCCAACTGCTGATTCTGGGCACCGGCGAGCCGCAGTTTGAGCATTTCTTCCGGGAGCTTGCCAACGAATTCCCGGAGCGGGTCTCCGCACAGATCACCTTTAACCTGGGCCTGGCTGCCCGGATCTATGCCGGCGGCGATATCTATTTAATGCCCTCCAAGAGTGAGCCCTGCGGTCTGAGCCAAATGAACGCCATGCGTTACGGCACTGTGCCTGTGGTCCATGCCACCGGCGGCTTAAAGGACACCGTTCCCGGCGTGGATGCCAACGGTGAGGGTGGCCTGGGCTTCACCTTCCAAAGCTACAATGCCGATGATTTCCTGGCATCCCTGAAAAACTGCCTGAATCTTTACAACCACAACCCCGATAGCTTCAAGGCTCTGCAATACCGGGATATGTGCCAGGACTTCAGCTGGAATGTGCCCGCAGGCAGATATATGGAGCTGTTCCACCGGATGTTAGGCTGGTAATATGGAAAAAGAAAGCTTTATCAACGGTTACTGCCGGAATTTGGATGCCGCCCGCATGGTGGAGGTCATCACAGAGGACGGCAGGCTTACAGAGGCCGACTGCGATTACGGCACCTGCCCCTACGAGCCTAACTGCACCGTTGCCCAACAAATTCATGAACTTGCAAAAGATTCCCGGTGACCCCGGGAATCTTTTTTCATTGTGACGATTCTGTCACTATCGTTGTTTTATCCCATGGCTTATGCTATAATACAATGCAGAAAGGATGTGGGGAAATGCCGAAAATTCTATTGGTGGAGGATGACAAAGCCATCGTTGCCAATTTAACTGCATTCCTGCACGGAGAAGGGTATGCTGTCAAAAGCGTGACCGGACAAACGGCTGCCATGGAGCTGCTGGAAAAAGAACAAGCCGATCTTGTGCTGCTGGACATCTCTCTGGCAGAGGGAAACGGCTTTGCCGCCTGCAAGGCCATCAAGGCAGAATATCAGCTCCCTGTCATTTTCCTCACCGCCTCCGGTGATGAATACAGCACCGTCACCGGCTTTGACCTGGGTGCGGACGATTACATTTCCAAGCCCTTCCGTCCAAGAGAGCTGGCTTCCCGCATCAAAAACATCCTTCGGCTCACAGGCAACACCGGGAAAACCGTAAAGCTGGGTGCGGTGACTGTGGATACAGAAAAAGGCATTGCCACAAAGCAGGGCAAGGATCTGTTTCTGTCCGCATTGGAATACCGGCTGCTTTTGGTGTTTATTAACAACCGGGGTACGGTTCTGACCCGCAATCAGCTTTTGGATGCCATTTGGGATATTGCCGGGGAGTATGTAAATGACAATACACTGACCGTATACATTAAGCGCTTACGGGAAAAAATTGAGGATGATCCCGCAAACCCCAAAATCATTCTTACCATACGGGGCTTGGGATATAAGGTGGAGCTATGATAAAGCTGCTGAAAAACAAAGAAGTGCGCCATGCACTTTATGGGCAAATCCTAATTGCAGGCGTTGCCTGCTTGATTTCCTTTCTGTGGGAACCCCGGGCGGGCATCGTCACAGCTGCCGCCTCTGTGCTTCTCATTTCCATTTATTATTTCAGCACCTACCAACGCTACAAACGGCTCTCTGCCCTTGCTGCCGACATCAACAAGCTGCTGCACGGGGACAACTCCATTTCTTTGGCAAATTACGCTGAGGGAGAGCTGGCAATCCTGCACAGCGAAATATACAAAATGACCGTACGGCTGCGGGAGCAGCAGCAAAACCTCATAAACGACAAGATCTACCTGGCAGATTCCATTGCGGATATCTCCCATCAGATCCGCACACCGCTGACCTCCATCAATTTGCTGGTGCAGTTTTTATCCGATCCGGAAATCAGCATGGAACGCAGGCAGCAGCTCACCCGGGAGCTATATGAATTACTTTCCCGCATTGAATGGCTCATTACCACGCTGCTGAAAATCTCCAGGCTGGACGCAGGCACAGTGGAATTCAAGCAGGAAACGGTGAGCATGGAGACTCTGCTCCGCAAAGCCTGCGCGCCGCTGCTGGTCCCCATAGAACTGCGGGGGCAAACGCTGACCATCCAGGCTGACGGAGAATTCACCGGGGATGTAGCCTGGACCTGCGAGGCCATCGGCAATATTGTGAAAAACTGCATGGAGCACACCCCGGAGGGCGGCATAATTCAAATTGAAACCAGCTGCAATGCGCTTTTTTCAGAAATCTTGATCCAGGACAACGGCCCCGGCATCGCCCCGGAAGATATGCCCCATATTTTCCAGCGGTTTTACAAAGGCAAAAACTCCGACGATAAAAGCTTTGGGGTGGGTCTTGCCCTCTCCCGCATGATCATCGCCAATCAAAAAGGCACCCTAAAGGCCCAAAACCGAAAGCCCAACGGTGCTGCGTTTTCCATCCGTTTTTACAAGGGAACCGTCTAAAACCGGCGGGTCCCTTTTTCACTCCATGACGAAATCGTCACCGAAAAGTCACTTCCCTGTCATATTGACCGGGTATGATCGGGATGTGAAAAGTGAAAGGAGCATTCCACCATGGAAATATTAAGAATTGAAGATCTCACCAAAATATACGGCAAAGGGGAAAACGCAGTGCGGGCCCTGGACGGCGTATCCTTCAGCGTGAATAAGGGCGAATTTATTGCCATTATCGGCCCCTCCGGATCTGGAAAGTCCACCTTGCTGCACATTCTGGGCGGCGTGGACCGTCCCACCAGCGGCAAGGTTTTTATGGACGGCAAGGATGTTTATGCCCAAAATGAAGAGCAGCTTGCCATTTTCCGCCGCCGGCAGGTGGGTCTGATCTATCAGTTTTACAATTTGATCCCCGTTCTGAATGTAACAGAAAACATCACCCTCCCTGTGCTGATGGACGGGCAAACGGTCAACCAGGAACGGCTGACGGAGCTACTGACCACTCTGAATCTGACGGGCCGGGAAAACCATCTGCCCAACCAGCTTTCCGGCGGTCAGCAGCAGCGTGTGTCTATTGGACGGGCGTTGATGAATGCCCCTGCGGTGGTTTTGGCGGACGAGCCCACGGGTAATCTGGACTCCAAAAACAGTCAGGAGATCGTGGAGCTTTTGAAAATGTCCAACAAAAAATACGGGCAAACTCTGATCATCATTACTCACGATGAAAACATTGCCCTGCAGGCAAACCGCATTATCGCCATTGAAGACGGCAAGATCACCCGGGATGAGGTGATCCGCAAATGAACATCTTCCATAAAGTAACCCTGGAATCCCTGAAGAAGAATAAGACACGCACCATCGTCACCATCATTGGCATCATTCTTTCCGCCTCCATGATCTGCGCAGTCACCACCTTCGCCAGCAGCATATACAATTACGCTTTGAACAACGCCATTTATGCCGACGGTGATTGGCACGGCTCTGCCGAAGACATTGACCTTGCCACCTTGGAATTCATCAAAGGCAACGGTCAGGTAAGCGACCATGTGTACGCCCAGCAGCTGGGCTATGCCCTGGCAGAGGGCTGCCAAAACGAAAACAAGCCCTATCTGTTTGTACTGGGCACTTCCGCGGGCTTTGACAAAATGATGCCGGTGCACATCACCTCCGGCAAATATCCCGCAAACCCCGGCGAAATTCTGATCCCGGAGCATTTGTATAACAACGGCGGTGTGGCTCTCAAAATCGGGGATACCTTGACCCTGGGTCTGGGAAAACGCATGCTGGACGGCTACTGTCTGGGACAAAGCAACCCCTTTTATGTTTACAATGAATACAAGGAGGCCGTACCCAACGGTGAAGCCCTGGTTGTGGAAAAAACCCGCAGCTATACGGTGGTAGGTTTTTATGAACGCCCCAACTTTGAAAGCTTCACTGCCCCCGGATATACGGCACTGACAGTGATGGATGCAGATCCCGCAGCTCCATACACATACAGCATTTGGTTTAAAATGCACCAAGCCCGCCAGGTTTATGCCTTCATGGAGGAGCATCAGCTGCCCGGCAGCACCAACAATGATGTTCTGCGCTTTTCCGGCATATCCCGCTATGAAGGCTTCGGCACCATGGTCCTGGGTCTTGCTGCCATTGTCATTGCGCTCATTATGCTGGGCTCCGTGTCCTTGATCTACAATGCTTTTTCCATATCGGTTTCCGAGCGCACAAAGCAATTCGGCCTGCTCTCCTCCATCGGTGCCACCAAAAAGCAGCTCCGGCGGATGGTTATAACAGAAGCATTTATGGTCAGTGCCATTGGTGTTCCGCTGGGCATTCTATCCGGCGTGGGTGGTATTGGGGTCACCTTGATCTTTGTTGGCAATAAATTTCAATCCCTGATTGGCTATCCCATTCCCCTAAAGCTGCATGTATCCGCGGCTTCTTTGGTCATTGCGGCGGTCATTGCCCTTTTGACCGTGTTGATCTCCGCCATCATCCCCTCCAAACGGGCCACCAAGGTCTCTGCCATCGAGGCCATCCGGCAAACCGGGGACATTCACGCCAAACCCAAACAGGTCCGCACCTCCAAACTCACCTACAAATTATTTGGTCTGCCCGGAATGCTGGCAAGCAAGTATTATAAGCGCAGCAAGAAAAAATACCGGGCCACGGTGCTGAGCCTGTTTATGAGCATTGTGCTGTTTGTTTCCGCCTCGGCATTTACGGGAGAATTGACCGCATCTGTCAGCGATAGCCTTGGCAATATCCAGTACGACATTATGGTGTACGGCTACGAAAACGAATTTGAAAATGCAACTGTGGATGATCTGTTAAAGGCATTGAAGGAAGATAAAGGGGTAAAGGAAGCCGTTTACACCCAGTCCACATCCTTCCAGGCTGCCATGCTGCCCACGGATGTATCCAAAGATTATCTGAATTATTATGCCACGGCCCAGGAGCTTTCCGCTTCTGAAATTGAAAAGCTCCATGTGTATACCAATTTCCGGTTTATTGATGACGCTGCCTACCGGGAATTGCTGAACACCCACGGTCTCAGCGAAGCCGAATTTTTAAATAGCAATAAGCCCCAGGCCATTGTTGTGGACGGCAAGGTGCTGTTTGACAGCGAGCTGGGGAAATATACGACTTTCCATGTGATCAAATCAGAAAATCCGGAAATCAGCATCTCCATTCAAAAAGAATTGGACGGCTACCGGTTTTCCGGTGAATTGGTCGACGACCGGGGAAGCACGGTATATGTATACGAAAATCTGAAAATCCCCGGAGAAAGCATCACCTTAACCGAAGAAGAAGCCTTTGAGAAAAAGCACATTCCAATCGGCAAGATCATTTACGACCCGCCCTTTTACTTGGATGCAAACGCCAGACTCACCATGCTCTACCCCATCAGTCTGCAGGAGCAGGTAATGTCCGCCCAAAGCTTCCAGGACACGGGCTATAACTACTATATCACCACCGATAGCCCCGCAGAGAACATGGAGGAAATCAAGCAGACCTTGACTGATCTTGGCCTGACCAAACTCCGGGCCTTCAATCTTACAGAAGACGAAGAAGAAAACCGCAACATTGTCACCATCATTCAGGTGTTTGCCTACGGCTTTATTGTGCTGATTTCTTTGATTGCCGCCGCCAATGTTTTCAACACCATTTCCACCAACATCGCTCTGCGCAGGCGGGAATTTGCCATGCTGAAATCGGTGGGTATGCCGGCAAAAGGCTTTACCCGCATGATGAATTTCGAATGCATGTTATATGGCACCCGGGCATTGCTCCTGGGTCTCCCCGTTTCCGCTGGTATCAGCTATCTGATCCACCTGGCCATATCCGAAGGCTATGAAAAAGCCTTCCGGCTGCCCTGGGCTGCCATGGCCATTGCCGCGCTGAGTGTATTTTTGGTGGTGTTTGCCACCATGATGTATTCCATGAGCAAAATCAAAAAAGATAACCCCATCGATGCGCTGAAGAATGAAAATCTCTAACCGCGCATCCCCTCCTCAAGAGCGCCGCATTTCTGCGGCGCTCTTTTCATAAATCCGTTGCATTTCCGGTTTTTGGTGCTATAATATAAGGTAACGCTTTTTATAAAGGACGAGAGAAAGAATGAAATCCGATCAACAGCAAAAACGGCGGCTCATGATGCTCAATGAACCCATTTGGAAGGTGATCCCCAAAATGGCCTTCCCCACCATTGTGGCCTTTTTGATCACCACCATCTATTCCCTGGCAGACACCTATTTCGTCAGCTCTCTGGGCACCAACGCCACCGCGGCGGTCAGCGTCAATGCCAGCCTGGATCAGCTGATCATGATGTGTGGCTCCATGCTTGCCATGGGCGCAAACAGCTATATCGCCCGGCTTTTGGGTGAGAGCAAGGACAAAAAAGCCAGCCAGGTGCTTTCCACCTCTTTTTTTGGGGCTTTGACCCTGGGCTTGCTTCTGTTGATCTTCGGCACAATTTTTATGGAACCCATGGTTCGGCTTTTGGGCGCGACAGACACCTGCCTGGACTATTCCATCGACTATGCCACCTACATTCTGCTGGCTGCCCCCTTTATGGCCACCAGCTTTGTGATGAATCAATGCCTGCGCTCTGAGGGCAGCGCCACCCTTTCCATGCTGGGCATGGGCATCGGCGGTGTGCTCAACTGCATTCTCGATCCCATTTTCATTTTCACTCTGGACATGGGTGTGGCAGGCGCATCCCTGGCAACTGCCATTTCCAAGCTGATCAGCTTCGGCATTCTGATCTTCCCCTATTTGATCCGGCGGAGCCTGCTGCGGCTTTCCATCCGGAATATCCGCTTCAGCTGGGACATTATTTCCAATGTGGTGTCCGTGGGCTCTTCCTCTTTCTTCCGCAACGGTTTGGCAGTGGTGGCAGGTATTTTGCTCAACAACATTGCCGGTGACTACTCCGACTCCGTTTTGGCAGGCATCGGCGTTTCCACCAAGATCATGATGTTCCCCTTCTGCATCATTTTGGGCTTTGGCAACGGCTTCCAGCCGGTGGCAGGCTTCAACTGGGGCGCGCAGCGGTATGACCGGGTGAAGGAAAGCTACCGCTTCTCCTCCTGGATCTCCATTATCGGCGGCGCGGTTATGGGTCTGCTCATTGGCATTTTTGCGGATAAGCTGATCATTCTGTTTGCCGGCGAGGACATGGAAATGCGCAAATTCGGTGCGCTGGCCATTATTTCCCAATGTGTTGCCATGCCCATCCACGGCTGGGTGGCTATTGTGAATATGCTCTGCGCCGGGCTGGGCAATGCCAAGGGTGCGGTGATCCTGTCCACCGCCCGGCAGGGCAGCTGCTTTATTCCCATTCTGTTCCCCCTGGCATGGCTGCTGGGTGAATCCGGCATTTGCTCTGTGCAGGCAGTGGCAGATGTGCTTTCTGTGGCCCTGGCAATCCCCATTGTTTTAGGCATGCTCAAAAAAATACGCCAGGCGCAGCAGGCCCAGGCAGAAGGGGTGGATATATGCTAAAAAAACTCTTGCAGATCTTTCTTTCCTTTTTTAAGATCGGTGCGTTCACCTTTGGCGGCGGCTATGCCATGATCCCGCTGATCCAGCATGAGGCCGTGGAAAAACGCCATTGGGTCACCGATGAGGACATTCTGGACATCGTAGCCATTGCCGAATCCACCCCCGGTCCCATTGCCATCAATTCCGCCACCTTTGTGGGCTACCGGGCAGCCGGCGTGCTGGGCTCTGTGTGCGCCACCCTGGGTGTGGTTTTACCCAGCTTTGTGGTGATTTTGCTGTTAAGCTTTGTACTGGCGCAGTTCCAGGAGGTCCAGGCGGTGCAATATGCCTTCAACGGCATCCGGGTGGGCGTGCTGGCACTGCTGGTCAAGGCCCTTTGGACCATGTACACCAAAAGCCCCAAGGGCTGGGCGGCTTATGTGGTCATGGGTGCGGCATTGATCCTCACCAGTGTGTTTGAGATCAATGTGATCTTCGTGATCATCGGCTGCGCCATTTTCGGCATTGTTACCTCCGCAATTATGAGAAGGAGGGAACAGTAATGGAATTTCTGAAATTGTTTTTAACCTTCTTTATGATCGGCATTGTCACCTTTGGCGGCGGCTATGCCATGCTGCCCATGATCCAAGAGCAGGTAGCTCTGAACTGGGATGCGCTGATCCCGCCGGAGCAGCTGATCAATTTTGTGGCAGTCAGCGAATCCACCCCCGGCCCCTTTGCCATCAACATGGCAACCTATGTAGGCTCTGTGGTGGGCGGTGCCCAGGGCGGCCTGGGCATGACTGTGCTGGGCTCCTTCTGCGCCACCATGGGTGTGGTGATGCCCAGCTTTATGGTCATTCTCCTTGTTGCAAAAATCTACGATAAGTTCCGGGCAAGCAAGCTGGTCAAGGGCGCTATGAACGGCCTGAAGCCTGCGGTGGTAGGACTGATTGCCAATGCCATTTTAGGCGTGGTGGCGGAAGTGTTTATTCCCGCCGGCTTTGCCATGACCCTCTTTACCTCCCCTGCCTTCTATATCAGCCTGGGTATCTTTGCGGTTATGGTGGTACTGGCCTTCAAGAAGGTCCATCCCATTATCATTATTGCCTCCTCTGCCGCAGCCGGCATTCTGTTTGGCTATTTAGGCTGGCTATAATAAAAACGGAACGCAGTTGCGTTCCGTTTCTTTATATTTGGATTCCCAATTCGCCGGGCAGAAAACGGGGACACACATTTTCCGAGGATGTGATCACCGAGGCTGCCAGGGTCGAGCCGATCTCAATGGCCTCTTCCAGAGTCTTTCCGAAGGTCAAACCAATGGACACACCCGCGCAGAAAGCATCTCCGGCGCCGGTGGTGTCCTTCACCTGCACATTTCTGGCAGCGCAAATACCACTTTGCCCATGGCAATCGGCATACACCGCGCCTTGGTCTCCCAGAGTCACCACCATGGAGGGGATCTGCGCACCCAGCACCTTTTGCAGCAAAATCTGCCTCAGCTGCTCCGGGGTCTTGTCCTCATAATCATCCAAAAACAGCTGTCCTGCCTCCTGCCGGTTACAGATAAAACAGTCAAAACGCTGCAAAAAATCTCTGCGTTTGGCAGCAATGCTCATGTTGGAAACCACACCAAACACCCGTACGCCGTGCTTACTCGCCAGCTCCAGGGTCTTTTTTACGATCTCCTTATCCAAGTCTACCTCGATCACCACGGACTGCGCCTGGGCAAAAACCGCATCGCCCTTTTCTTCCAAAACCTCCAAAAGCGGCAGCATATTGGGCCGCATGGAAATAGAACCCGCCACATCGCCCCGGTTATCAAACACCGCAAGCCAGGTGCCCATACCATCCGGGCGAACCAAAACATGGTCGGTGTTCACCTTATGATTCTGCAGCTTTTGCAGCACATCCCGCCCCATAGGGCCGTCGTCCACAATGCCCAAATACACCGGGCGCAGCTCCACATTGGCAATATCCTCCACCACATTCCGGGCAACGCCGCCGTGGACATATTCCACTCTGCCCACATTGCGCCCGGTGGGAATATAGCTATCCTCCGGAAAACCCTTGATATCCACAAAGGTTGCGCCGATCACAACAATTCCCATATACCTGCCTCCTTTTTTCTTTAGTATATCAAATATTTGAAAAAAGTAAATTCTAATTTCGCGCATGCTCGCATAGGTGCCGATGACCACACCGGCCCCTACGCGGGAATTTCAATAAATTGGAATTTACAATGCAATCAGACTATGATATAATAAAAAAAATTGTTTTTGGGAGGTGTCGCAAAATGGAATATAATGACATTTATGATCGCAACCGGCGGCCCACCGGACGCACCCATTTGCGCGGCACCACCTGGCACCGGGGTGAATACGGTCTGGTGGCCTGCGTTTGGGTCTACGACGGCAAGGGCAAGCTGCTGCTGACCAAGCGTGCCCCGGAAAAATCCTTCCCCGGCACCTGGGAAAACTCCGGCGGCGCAGTCCGGGCAGGAGAAACCAGCCTGCAGGCGGTGATCCGGGAGCTGCGGGAGGAGACCGGCATCGATGCCCCTGCCGAAGCCTTTGAGCTTATTGACTCGGGCATGGACGGCAACACCCATTTTGACTATTACTGCCTGCGCTGGAATATCCCCATTGAGGATATCGTGCTGCTGCCCGGTGAGACCGTGGATGCCCGCTGGGCCACCCACGAAGAAGTCCATCGTCTGATCAAGCAGAAAAAGATGTGCTATGTGATCGCAAGGCAGTTCCGCAGGCAGGAGCCCATGCTGCTGGCTCGGCAAAATGCACAAGATTAATCCCAAAATTTCAGCAAGCTGCCAATAGATTCCTGCTTGCTTTTTCCTATAATCCTGCGATATAATGAAAAAATGCGTTTTTCATGATGCCGGCAAAAACGCATGGCCGGTGATGAAAACGCTTTTTATTTTTCTGGAGGTAACAATATGATCGAATTGCAGCACTTACCCAGCGAGCGAGGCAATGTTCCCCTGCGCTATGCCCGGGGTCATTTTGCCACCAACCACAGCCACATCAACTACTATGTGGACATTACATTCCAAAAAACCCGACTGAACGAGGCCAAGAGCGTCGCCAAGCAGTTGGTTGGTAAATTTAATCACTCCACCTTGGTGGATACCATTTTGTGTTTGGATGGCACCGCCGTGATCGGCACTTGCCTGGCTGAAGAGCTGACCAAGACCGGCTTCCAAAATATGAACGCCCACCAGACCATCTATGTCTTAGAGCCGGAATACAACGCCAACTCCCAGATGATCTTCCGGGACAACATCAAGCCCATGATCAAGGGCAAGCATGTTTTAGTGCTGATGGCCAGCATGACCACCGGCTTCACTGCCAAGCGCAGCATAGAGGCCATCGGCTATTACGGCGGCTATGTGGCAGGTGTTGCGGCTTTGTACAGCGCTGTGCGGGATACGGGCGGCTACCCCGTGGCTTCCGTTTACAACCTCAGCGATTTCCCGGATTATGCCAGCTATGACTACCGGGAATGCCCCTACTGCAAGCAGGGCATTAAAATCGACGCCCTGGTTAACAGCTTTGGATACTCTGAACTCTAATGATATCGCCCGTTGCAATTCTGCAACGGGCGTTTGATTTTACTTTTCGTCTTTGTAGATTTCCTTAAAGTACTTGTAGGTATCCACCTTCAGCTCGCCGCAGGCAGCTTCATCGCAGGCGACGATGCCATCGGGATGCATCTGCAATGCGCTGATGGTCCATGCATGATCTACACCGCCCTCCACGCAATGGCGCAGAGCCCGGGCCTTGCTATGGCCGGAGATCAGCAGTAGCACCTGCTTGGAATCGCAAACAGTGCCAACGCCCACGGAAAGTGCGG
>JAZNSR010000097.1:0-14387 GCA_045591335.1 Faecousia sp. | reverse complement strand
GGCTTCCATGCCATCGGTGCGGAAAACGATGCTCCCTATGATTGGGCAGCGGAATATGCACCCAGCAGCAAGGAATGCATCCAGATCATTCGTAACGGTCAGACGATCTACAGAAATAACACCGGTGCAGGCGCTATCATTAAGTTCAGCGCCAGCGAGTACTATGTAAAGTTTGATACCTGGATCGACAGCGAGAACTACCCCCTGCAGGCAGGCGATATCATCATTATCGAGGGTATCTTTGTCGGTACCGGCAACTATGCCGCCGCCGAGGGCGTACAGCTGAAGATTGAAAAGACCTATGTGGTCTACAATGGCAGCAGCTTCACCTTCTCCACAGAGGATCCCAGAGTGATCAATGTGGGTGCAATGTACGCCCAGGGCGGCACCAACTGGAGCGGCGACCTTCTCAACTTTGCGCTTGACGCAAATGAAGCACCTTCCAACAGTGACTGGAGCGTGGAATATGTTCCCGTCTCCAATGAAGCAATCAAGCTGATCCGGAACGGTGAAACCAAGAATATTGCCAGTACCGGTGCAGGCACCATCATCAAGCTCAGTGAGAGCAACTGTATCCTGAAGCTGGAGCAGTGGATAATCGGTGATGTGTATCCCATCACGGAAGGCGATGTGCTGATCGTTGAGGGCGAATTCAAGCAGAAAAACGGCGATTATGCCATGGTGATCGATAAGACCTATATCGTCATTGGCAATGTGGCAAATGATGAAGTGACCTTCACCACCTACTATGAAGACACCGATTTTGGCGCAGTGGCGCTGCCCACCTCTAACGATACCCTGAATATCGGCGTATGGAACGGCTCTTACCATGTGTTTGAGGATAAGCAGCTTCAGGAACTGAAGGCTGCCGGTATCACCAAGATCATGGGTGTCAATACCCAGTGGATCGGCACGGAGGATGTGAATGCCTGGCTGGACCGTGTATACAGCTATGGCATCCGTGTGATCATGGACCTGCGTGATTGGGACGGCACCACCGTACCTTCCTATGCAAACCATCCCGGCTTGATGGGCTTCCTGATGTATGATGAGCCCAGCGCCGATGTGTTTGATGATCTGGCTGCACTGAAGGCAAAGTTTGATGCTGTGATGCCCGCGGGCAAGCTGTTCTATGTGAACCTGTTCCCCGAATGCGCGGCAAACTCCTCCCTGGGTACCGAAGGCAGCTGGTGGGAGAGCATCTTCGGCGATGAAAAGGATTATGACGCTGACTATGTCACTGCCTTCCTGAATGCGCTGAATATCGAGGTCCTGTCCTGGGATAACTATTCCTTGATTACCAATTCCTCCAATGCTGCAGGTATTCGTATCGAGTACTTCCATAACTTTGAGGTCATGGCAAGCAAGAATAAGACCATGTGGTATACCATGCTGTCTGCCGGACATACCGCAGGTGCAAGCGATACCTACTATGATACACCCACCGCCGAAGAACTGCGCTGGCAGATGGCTGTGGCACTGACCTACGGTGTGCAGAATATCGACCATTATACCTATGCCTCTCATGAGGATGGCTACAGCTGTATGGTGGAATATGACACCTGGAATCCCACAGACCTGTATTACGACATCAAGGCTGTGGATAACGAGTATCTTGCCTGGGGCAATATCTTCATGGCATACGATTGGCAGGGCGTTGGCGTTTACGATACAGGTGCTTCCAATACCATGCTGACAGTGCTGGAGAATAAGCTGAATCTGGCCAACTACGGTCTGACAGTGAATTCCTCCAACGAAGACCTGCTGGTCGGTGTGTTTGATCATAATGGCGATAAGGCTTATATGGTCACCAACGCTGGCTCTGCCGGCAACACCACCGTGGGCGACGGCAAGAGCTTTACCACCGCGGACGCTACTGTGACCCTCTCTCTGGGCAGCGGCAGCTACAAGTGCGTAGCTGTGATCGACAACGGCGAGATCAGCTATGTGGCAGTGAACGCGGATAACACCGTAACCCTGAATGTGCAGGCTTACGAGGGTGTCTTCGTGATCCCGGTTAAGAACTAATTTATCCCATATAAGGTTTTGTGCGCTTCGGCGCACAAAACCTTAGCAGAGTGTCAAAAAAGCCGCCAACCGTCAAAAAGCAAGATAAAAATTGTTTCCCCAAAGCCTTCTCCTTGAAGAGAAGTGGCAAAATCTTGGATATTTGACGGATGCGGTGTTATACCTTCCCCTTTGGGGAAGGGGGACCGCTTTAGCGGTGGATGAGGTTGCTGCGCAAGGCTTTTTGACTTACCGCGCAACTCTCCCCTCTCGAGTATCCATATACACTTCGGGGTCGAGTTGCTTGTCTTGGCGGCTTTATTGACCTCTGACAGTCTGTCAAAATATTTGTTTTTACAGACAGAAAGGTTTTGTGCGCTTCGGCGCACGTCACCTTTTGGTTCGTTCTGGTGAAGGAACGAAATCCAAAAGTAAAGGACGATAGGAATGAAAACAAAAACAAACCGTATTTTCAGTGCGCTATTGGCGTTCGTGATGGTGCTGTCTATGGTGCCCACCATGGCCTTTGCCGCTGAATCCAGCTCTGTTGCCTATGCCGCAGAGAATACTGCGACCGCAGCGCAGTACTACAGCATCAGTGATGCGGTCGCTGCTGCAGCTCCCGGCCAGATCGTTAAGATCATGGCAGACGCACAGGATGTTGTATACAACAACGAGGGCGTTATTCTGGATCTGAACGGTCATAAAGTGACCGTGAGCACTCCCGAGGATGTAACGGTGTCTGCCATCGACTCCGCCACCGATGATTATAAGGGCGAATACGGCTCTTTGACTACCGACGGCAATGTGGCAACCACCGTAAAGACCACCGGAGATGTGAAGTCCTATGTTTCCATCAACGATAACGGCAGCTGGTCCTTCCACCGCTACTATGCCGCCATTACCGCCATCAGCCTGAAGCCCGGCAGCGCTGCTTTGGGCTACAAGGCCGAGTTCTATGGCGACGAGGCTGTGAAGAACGCCGTGGTGAACTATGGCTACGAAATGTGGCTTAACGACTATGCTCCCAAGACTCTGTCCAAGGCTGACAAGCTGGAAAAGAGCGTTCTGACCCTGCGTCTGAACAACATTCTCAAAGAGGGCAATGACGCGCTCAATGCCATCGGCTCCACCGCCAGCATTAACGGCAAGGCCTTTATCACCTTGAATCTGAACGGCGAAGAGGTCACCCTTTATAGCGCCGACCAGACCACCACTCTGCGCAAGACCATTGAATCCATCAACGCCAATGTGGCTGCCTACAGCGAAACTGCTCTGCAGGCCGTGCGCGATCTGTGCACCCTCTATGCCCCCTGGATGAAGGGCTGGGCCACCGAAAACATCTTTGGTGTCAGCGAAGGTGAGGGCGACCTGGATGTGGAAGTGCTTGTTCCAGTAACCGCAGAAAACAATGTGGTGACTGCGGAGACGGTTGTGGAAAAAAACAACATCGTTGTTACCATTCCTGCTGGTGTACAGCTGGCTGACGGCGCCGATAACCTGGTGCTGACCATTATCGACAAGGCTTCTTCTGACAGTGATGTGGAAGCTGCCGAGGACGAGGCTCTGCGTCCCCTGGATGTGCATATCGAAGGTATCAGCGCGGAGAACACCACCCCCATCATCATCTGCCTGGGCAATGTGCTGCCCAAGGGCTTGAACATCGGCAACTATGAGCTGTACCATGTGGAGGACGGCAGCACCGTTGCTATGACCATGGTTAACGGCATCTCTGAGCTGGATGCCCACAATGAGTTCTGCTATGACCCCGCCACCGGCGCTGTTACCGTGGCCGTGTGCTCCTTCTCTGAGATCACCTTGACCAGCCGCACCAGCAACCCCTGGAACGGCAAAACCGACATCACCTGGTACAGTGCGGAAAAGGCTGCTTATGAGCTCCACAACGCCGACCAGCTGGCAGGCTTGGGTGAATTGGTTGATGGCGGCAACACCTTTGAGGGTAAGACTGTCACGCTGATCGGTGACATTGACCTGTATGGCGTGAACGATCAGGGCAACCGTTATAACTTCAACCCCATCGGCTTCAGCTATTCCTTTGAGGGCGGCCAGGTATTTAAGGGCACCTTCGACGGCAATGGCAACACCATTTCCAACCTGTATCAAAACTGCTGGGATCTGGGTGCAGATGTCTATACCTACAGCATGGCAGGCGGCGGCTTGTTCGCTTCTATCGAAGATGCCACCATTAAGAACCTGACTATGGACGGTGCCAGCATCGTTTTGGAATGCATCGATATGGGCGCTGTGGTTGGCTATGCCAACGGCAACTGCCATTTTGAAAACATCATTGTCCGCAATTCCTCTATTCAGAACTATAACCGTTACACCGGTGGTGTGATCGGTGAGGTTGGTGGCGGCGGTACCTACACGCTGAAGAATGTGGATGTGGAAGCTTCCACAATCCTTTCCGCATTGTGGGGTACTTTTGACCCCTCTGTAGGCGGCATCATCGGCGGCGTTTGGCATGAAGCCGGCTCCCGTTTCTCCGATGGCCGTGGTACTGAATTAAGCATTCAGATGGTCAACTGCGATGTGGCAGCCGAGCTGGATGTATACAACGATGTGACCTCCGCTTACCAGTGGTATTCCTACCGCCGCTGCGGTATGCTCATCGGCTACACCGAGGAAAGCGAAACCGTAAACGGCAGAACCTCTGCTACCGCTTCCTTCCTGACTACCGAAAATTGCACCGTCAGCTACGGTGATTGGGTAGATTACCACTATTGCGAATTTAACAACGCGGAAAACGAGAATAACCGTTATCCCTGGGTCCGTGTGGAAGCTGGCCTTTCCAACAGCGCTTTCTCCAACCCCCGTTACGGTCACCCTGACGACATAACGGATACCCCCGTAACCACCATTGACCACAAGCATCAAGAGGGCGACCAGCACAATATGCTTGCCACCTTCCATCAGCTCTACGGTGGCGGCCAGGGCTGCTACGGCGGTAATAATCATGTAACCAAGAATCTGGGTGTAAAAGAAATTAACGCCCCTGCCGCTGCAGAAAAGTTCAACGCCAAGGTAAGCAGCGGGCATACCATTATTGCCGGCACTACTGTCACACTGGGACAGCTGTTCCAGGCATCCGGACTGGCAGATATTCAAAATCTGGATGTGCATGCGTATGTATCTCCCGTGAATGCAAGCGCATCCGTACGCGCCACCTTCACAAAGGATAACGGCGACTGGACCAACAGCAAGCTGAGCTTCTCCGGTTCCGGTATGGCAGAGATCACCATTACTGACTATTATTACTGCACCGCAACCACTCTGAATGTTATGGTAGCAAGCAAAGTGGAAAGCCTGCAGAGCAGCGGTAATGGCTGGGGCACAGACGGTATCTATGCTACCGCGTCTGAAAATGATGCTTACTATGTCCAGGATGACTGGGGCATTGAGTATACCCCTGTCAACGCGGATGTGAGCAAGCTGGTGCGCGGCGGTGTGGAGCAGAGCGTCGGTATGCCCGGAGAGGGAACACTGATCAAGTTTACTTCCACAGATTATTATCTGAAGACCGCTGCCCATACCATTAGTGGGGAAGTGCTGCCTCTGCAGGATCAGGATTATCTGATCGTGGAAGGCTGCTTCCAGCATACTGCCACCGGCAGTGTGCTGTATATCAACAAGACTTATATCTATAACAACAACGGCACGCTGGAATTCTCCACCACCAAGCCCATCCTGCCGGTTTCCTATGATTTGGGCGTGCTGCAGGCACATGCTGCAAATGCCGGTGCTTCTGGCATCTACTTCTCCGTAGCGGAATCCAACGATGCGCCCTGGGGCGACTGGAACACTTACTATGATGCGCAGAGTGCTGACAGCGTCAAGCTGATCCGCAATGGCGAGACCGTCAGCATTGCCCTTGTTGATAAAAACAACATCTGCAAGTTTGGTGCCAATGACTATTATCTGCGTCTTGAAAACTACACCATCGGCGATTACGCACCCATTACCACCGACGATGTGTTCATCGTAGAAGGCGCATTTACCCATAAGAACAGCAAGACTACCCTGAACATTGCAAAGACCTATATTTTCCATAATGGTGTAGCATGGGTGTTTTCCACCAGTCTGCCCACTGTTTACAACGCAGGTGTTCTGCAGACTCATGAGGTCGGAATGGACGGCAATGGCCTGTACTTCAGAACCGAGGCCTGTGACGCACCCTCCAACACTGACTGGAGTCTGGAATATATGCAGACCAGTGCGGATAACATTAAGCTGATCCGTAACGGCGAGACCATAAGCGTTGGTATTGCAGGCCGTCCCATGTTTGTCAGAATTAACGAAATTGACCATTATTTGAAGCTGGAGAGCTGGACCATCGGTAGCTACGCACCCATTACCACAGAGGATGTTCTGATCATCGAGGGTGATTTCTACTATGGAGCTGAGAATGTGTTCCTGAACATTACCAAGAGCTACATCTATTATGATGACGATGCCTGGGTCTGCTCTGCTGACGATCCGAATATGATTCATCAGGTCGGCACATTGAGCAGCCACCCCAGCGGCGGTATTGCTACCGCTTTCTATGCCCTGGGCGCTGAAAACGGCGCTCCCTATGCTTGGGCAGCGGAATACGCGCCCACCAGCGCGGACTGCGTCAAGCTCATTCGTAACGGCGTGACCTACGCTACTGCTCCTGTTGGTGCTGGCACTGTGGTCAAGTTCGATACGAACGGTTACTTTGTAAAGTTTGAAAGCTGGATGAACGGGAATTACCCCTTGCAGGCAGGCGATATGATTATCATTGAGGGTATCTTCGTTGGTACAAGCAACTATGCTGAGGCTGAGGGTGTAAAAATCGAGATCGATAAGACCTATGTTGTCTACGACGGAAGCCGCTTTACATTCTCCGCGGAGGATCCCAGAATTATCCATGTGGGTGCGATGCATCCGCAGGGCGGCGCCGACTGGACCGGTAATGAGGGTATCAACTTTACCGTAGATGCCAACAACGCGCCCTACAATGCTGACTGGAGTGTGGAATATGTTCCCACTTCCAATGCCAATATCAAGCTGATCCGCAACGGCCAGACTTTGAACATTGCCAACACCGGCGCCGGAACCATCGTTAAGCTGAGTGAGAGCAACTGCTATCTGAAGCTGGAGCAGTGGATGATCGGGGATATTTACCCCATCACGGAAGGCGATGTGTTGGTGGTTGAGGGACAGTTCAAGCAGGCAAACGGCGATTATTCCATGATGATCGATAAGACTTATATCATCATCGGCGATGTGGCAAATGATGAAGTGACCTTTACTACCCAATATGCACTCACCGATTTCGGTGCTGTGATTCTGCCCACTGCCAACGATACCCTGAATATCGGCGTGTGGAACGGTTCTTGCCATGCGTTTGAGGATAAGCAGCTTCAGGAGCTGAAGGCCGCCGGTATCACCAAGATCATGGGTGTCAATACCCAGTGGATCGGCACAGAGGATGTGAATGCCTGGCTGGACCGTGTATACAGCTATGGCATCCGTGTGATCATGGACCTGCGTGATTGGGACGGCACCACCGTACCTTCCTACGCAAACCATCCCGGCTTGATGGGCTTTTTGATGTATGATGAGCCCAGCGCAAATGAGTTCCAACAACTGGCTGAACTGAAGGCAAAGTTTGATGCTGTGATGCCCGCGGGCAAGCTGTTCTATGTGAACCTGTTCCCCGAATGCGCGGCAAACTCCTCTCTGGGCACGGAAGCCAATTGGTGGGAGAGCATCTTCGGCGATGAAAAGGATTATCACGCTGACTATGTCACTGCATTCCTGAATGCGCTGAATATCGAGGTCCTGTCCTGGGATAACTACTCTTTGCTGAATGGCAACGGCATTCGTATCGAGTACTTCCATAACTTTGAGGTCATGGCAAGCAAGAATAAGACCATGTGGTACACCATGCTCTCTGCCGGACATCCCACAACAGCCGGCAACACCTATGCAACACCCACTGCCGAAGAGCTGCGCTGGCAGATGGCTGTGGCACTGACCTACGGTGTGCGGAATATCGACCATTATACCTATGCCTCTCATGAGGATGGCTATAGCTGCATGGTGGAATATGACACCTGGAATCCCACAGACCTGTATTACGACATCAAGGCTGTGGATAACGAGTATCTTGCCTGGGGCAATATCTTTATGGCATACGATTGGCAGGGCGTTGGCGTTTACGATACAGGTGCTGCCAATACCATGCTGACAGTGCTGGAGAATAAGCTGAATCTTGCCAACTACGGTCTGACAGTGAATTCCTCTAACGAAGATTTGCTGGTCGGTGTGTTTGATCATAATGGCGATAAGGCCTATATGGTCACCAACGCTGGCTCTGCCGGCAACACCACCGTGGGCGATGGCAAGAGCTTTACCACCGCGGATGCTACTGTGACCCTCTCTCTGGGCAGCGGCAGCTACAAGTGCGCAGCTGTGATCGACAACGGCGAGATCAGCTATGTGGCAGTGAACGCGGATAACACCGTAACTTTAAATGTGCAGGCTTACGAGGGCGTATTCGTGATTCCTGTGCTGAACTGATAGTTTTTCCTGTTTGGCTTGCGGGCTAAGCCCGCAAGCCTCAGAGAGTCAAAAAGCTTTGGCTTTTGACGGATGTGGCGTTACAAAAAAGCTTGCGTAGCAAGCCTGTATGGAAAGATAGTATTGGAAAATACGGATATCCCTTTATGTAAGCTTAGTTGCCGGCATGGCGTTTTGCGTGGCAGAGTGTAGGTAAGGGGACACCTGCTGCCTGAAAACCAATCAGGCAGCAGGCGTGTTATATATTGCCGGTTCTTGATTTGATCAAAACTGTTTATTTGGAGCTGCGGTAAAATTGGAAATTGCTTGAAATTGAGCTGTTTTTATATTACAATTACTGGTATATTACGCCGCATTTCCTGTTGCGGTTAATGCGGATTTGTGCCATTTATATGTATCGCAGAAGGAGAGAGATTTATGCAGTGGAAAATCGCTTACGCCCATCATGAGATGGCTTGCCAAAAGCAGCTTTGTACAATTCGGGATATAGAACAGTCCGGGTTTGATATTCTGCCGGCCTCGGTTCCCGGTTGTCTGGAAAAAGAGCTGATGCAGGCAGGAAAATTGGATGACCTGTATTTTAGTACCAATACGCTGGACGCGCAAAAATTAGAGGATGTCCATGTTTGGTATTTTACAAAATTTGAAATTAAGAAGAAAGACCAGTATCTGCACTTCGAAGGCATTGATACCTTTTCAGATATCTATATAAACGGAATGCTTGCGAAGTCAACGGATAATATGTTCCTTTCTTATGATATAGATGCTGATTGGATCATAGGGGAAAATGAGGTGGTAGTGCATATCAAGCCCACTATGCTGGAGGCGCGGAAATTTTCCCCTCCGGCAGTAAGCTTTGCGCAGAATTATAATTATGCAAGCCTCTATGCCAGAAAAGCGGCGCACATGTTTGGCTGGGATATTATGCCCCGGATCGTATCGGCTGGCCTGTGGAAGGAAGTTGCCCTGTGCCAGAGAAAACCGGATAGCATTGACCAGGTTTATTTGGTGACCCATGAGATCCAAAAGCGGGAGGACGGGACAGACCGGGCTTTTGCCAGCTGCTTTATTCAAATGCATTTATCCGGTGTGTTTGCCCAGGATTATCAGGTGCGGATAGAGGGCGTATGCGGTGACAGCAGCTTTGCTGTGGAGCAGCGGCTGTGGCATACGGTAACCAAGGTGTTTTTTGATATCCCGGCGTGCAAGCTTTGGTGGCCCAAAAACGCGGGGGAGCAAAACCTGTATGATGTGACGGTAACGCTCCTGCGTGACGGTGAGGTCTGCGATACCTATACATTTGCTTACGGTGTCCGCACTGTGGAATTGGAGCGGACAGAGGTCACCGACAAGGATGGAAACGGTGAATTCTGCTTCCGGGTCAACGGAAAGAAAATATTTGTCCTTGGCACCAATTGGGTGCCTGTGGATGCCCTGCATTGCAACGATCAGGAACGCCTGCCCCGGGCTTTGGAGCTGCTGGACGATATTGGTTGTAATATGGTACGCTGCTGGGGCGGCAATGTGTATGAAGCAGAGGAATTCTTTGATTTCTGTGACCGTCACGGTATTTTGGTTTGGCAGGATTTTGCCATGGGCTGCGCAGTCTATCCGGATGAAGCGCGTTTTGCCCAAAGGCTGGAGGAAGAAGCAGTTTATCAAATCAAGAGATTGCGGAATCATCCGTCCCTGGCGCTTTGGGCAGGGGATAACGAATGTGACCTGGCATTGGGTTGGGCAAGAATCAGGCAGGACCCCAACCATAACAGTCTCACCAGAAAGGTGCTATCCAGATGTGTGGAGCTGCACGACTATGCAAGACCCTATTTGCCCAGCTCCCCTTATGTAAGCCCTGCTGCTTTCCGGGGAGAGGGAATGATGCCGGAAGATCATCTGTGGGGACCGAGAGATTATTTCAAAGGTCCTTATTATCGGGATACCTTCGTGCATTTTGCCAGCGAAACCGGCTATCACGGTTTCCCATCTCCGGAATCCCTGAAGAAATTCCTGGCAACCCCAGAAACGCTTTTTGAGAACAACGGAGTGCCTACCGATGAATATTTGGTACACGCGGCAAGTCCGGAGCTGGATCCCAATGCCCCCTATGCTTACCGGATCAAGCTGGCTTATGACCAGGTGGTAACGCTGTTTGGCAAGGCAGAAACGGATTTTATTGACTTTGTCCGCCAAAGCCAGATATCCCAGGCGGAAGCGAAAAAGTATTTTATTGAAAAGTTCCGCATTGGAAAATGGAAGCGCACCGGCATCATTTGGTGGAATTTGCTGGACGGCTGGCCGCAGGTTTCTGACGCGGTGGTGGATTATTATTACAATCGTAAACTGGCATACCATTACATCAAGCGTTCCCAGCAGCCGGTGTGTCTGATGTTTGACGAGCCGCAAAACGGCAAATGCAGACTGATGGCAGTGAACGATACGCCCAATGATAAAACGGTTAGTTACACAGTCAGACGGTTTTCCGATGATCAGATTGTACTGTCGGGTAGTTGCGTAATACCTGCCGATGGAATTATGCAGCCGGATAGTTTAGCGGTTACGGAAAACGAAAAAGAGTTCTATTATATAGAGTGGTGCGTGGACGGAAAAAGCGGTTGCAATCATTATTTTACCAATATCCTAGATATTGATTACCGGGCTTATTTGCAGGCACTGGAAAAATATAATATGGACGAGTATGAAGGCTTTTAATCAACAGGAGAAGAAATATGAAAACGATAAGCTTAAATGGAATTTGGAAAATGCAGGGGGCAGGTTACGAATGTGAAGGCACTGTGCCGGGAAGTGTTTATTCCTTTCTGCTGGACAAGGGGCTGATGGAAGACCCCTTTTATGGAATGAATGAACTGGATGCTTTTAAGCTGATGGAGAATGACTTTACATTTGTCAAAACCTTTGATTTTATGCCCACCGGGGATCAGGTGCTGCTGCACTGCGACGGATTGGATACCCTGTGCGATATCTATGTTAACGGCACCCATATTGCCTACACCGACAATATGCACCGCACCTACGAATTTGATGTGACCTCCCTTCTGAAAACCGGGGAGAATACCATCTCTGTGCTGTTCCATCCGCCTGTTCCTTATATTACCGAAAAACAAAAGGGCGAAACCCTATACGAGCCCTGGCATTGCCTGCAGGGTGCGGGCCATATCCGCAAGGCCCATTGTATGCTGGGCTGGGACTGGGGTCCCAGACTGCCCGATGCGGGTATTTGGAAGGACATTTCCCTGCTGGTTTTGGACAGCGCCAGAATCACAGATTTTCATATTTTGCAGCGTCACGAGAATGGCCGCGTGCTCCTTACGCCCAATGTTATCACTGATAAAGCCGCAGAAGTTACGGTTACGGTGACGACCCCCAATGGAGAAACCTATGAAATCCCTGCCAATCAGGAAACAGAAATCTCCAATCCTCAGCTTTGGTGGCCCAATGGTCTGGGGGAGCAGCCCTTGTATACCGTCACCGCGGAATGCTGCGGCGATGCGCAGAGCAAGCGCATCGGTCTGCGCACCTTGAAGCTGATCCGGGAAAAGGATAAGTATGGCGAGTGCTTCTGCCATGAGGTCAACGGCGTGCGGTTCTTTGCCATGGGCGCGGACTATATTCCGGAGGATAATATTCTGACCCGCGCTACGCCGGATAAAACCTATAAGCTTATCCGTCAGTGCCGGGATGCCAATTTTAACGCCATCCGTGTTTGGGGCGGCGGTGTATACCCCAGAGATGCGTTTTTTGATGCCTGCGATGAAATGGGCATCGTGGTGTTCCAGGATATGATGGTTGCCTGCGTCACCCTTAGCACCACGGAAGAAATGAAGGCCAATTTTAAGGCAGAGCTTTATGATAATCTGAGAAGGATCCGTCACCACGCCTCCATTGCCCTGATCAGCGGCAACAATGAGGTGGAGGAGATGTATATTAACTGGCTGGAAAAAATCCCCCATCTGGTGAAAAGCTATCTGGGCATTTATGAGGATATGGTGCCGGAAATCGTGCGGGAGCTGTGCCCGTATATTCCGTATGTGCCATCTTCTCCCAGTTCCTGCGGTCATTTTCTGGACCCCCGGAACGAAAACTACGGCGATTCCCATTATTGGGCAGTTTGGCACGACAATAAGCCCTACAAGGAATACAGAAGCCATTATTTCCGTTATCTCAGCGAGTTTGGATTCCAGTCCTTCCCCTGTGAAAAAACCATCCATGCGGTGACGCCTCCGGAGGAGAGAAATATTTTCAGCCGTGTGATGGAAATGCACCAGAGAAATGGCGTGGCAAACGGCAAGATTCTCAACTACCTGTCCCAAACCTATCAATATCCCAGCGAGTTTGGAACGCTTTTGTATGCCTCTCAGCTTTTGCAGGCAGAGGCTATGCGCTACGGCGTGGAGCATTTGCGCAGAAACCGTGGCAGATGTATGGGCGCGCTGTATTGGCAGTTGAATGATATCTGGCCCACTGCCTCCTGGTCCAGTGTGGACTATTATGGCAGACTGAAAGCGTTGCATTATGTGGCAAAGCGGTTCTACAATCCCATTATGATTTCCTGCAAGGAAACCGGCGAGTGGGATGCCCGGGAATTCCCCACAACAGATCCCAGAGTCGGTTATGAAACCAAGGCGCAGCTTTGCGTTACCAATGAAACCCGCGGTGATGTGACCGGTGAGGCAGTTTGGGCGCTTCGTGACAGTTCCGGTAAGGTGCTCAAAGAGGGAAAAACTGCAATGACTGTTCCGGCACTGTCTTCCGTATGGCTGGAGGAAATGGACTTCTGCAAGACCGATGTGGATAATACCTATATGAGCTTTGCTTTTGTGGTGGATGGAGAAGCTGTGTCTGAGGGAACGGTGCTGTTTACTGTGCCCAAGTACTTCCGTTTCCAAAATCCCAACCTGCGCTGTGAGGTTAAGGGCGACGAGCTGACGGTGTATGCCGATAGCTATGCGCAGTATGTGGAGATCGATTCTCCCGACTGCGATTTTGTGCTCAGCGATAACTATTTCGATATGAACGCCGGAGTCAAGACAGTAAAGATTTTGGAGGGTAAGCCCGAAAATATCCGCTTGCGCAGCGTGTATGATATCAGGTGATTATTTATGAAACAGATTATGAATATTGTTAATTTCGTCCGGGGTATAGAGCCCCGGATGGAGATGGATTTGTATACACCGGTGGCGGAGCAGATCCAATACAATAAAAAACACAGCATACCCAACACCTTTCTGCTGCAGTATGATGCCATGTGCCGTGAGGATTTTCGGGAGCTGTTTCTTCGGGAACGGGACGAGAATATGGAGCTGGGGGTGTGGCTGGAAAACTGCCGGGAGCTGATCGAAAAAGTGGGCTTAACCTGGCGAGGCAGAGAAGGCTACGATTGGGATTGGTTTGTTAATGTGGGTTTCCTGGAAGGCTATACCCCTGCGGAAAGAGAATGTATCATTGATGAAGTGTTCCGTTTGTTCCAGGAGCTTTTCGGCCAGTATCCCCAGGTGGTTGGTTCTTGGATGATGGATGCCTATTCTATGGACTATATGTGCCGGAAATATGGCATCAAGGCCTTTTGCAATTGCCGGGAGCAGTATGCAGTGGACGCATATACTCTGTGGGGCGGCTATTTTAGTGGTGGCTATTATCCATCTAAAAATAACATGCTCTGTCCGGCACAGACGGAGGAGAATCAAATCCCCGCGCCTATGTTTCGCATGCTGATGGCAGATCCAATTTACAATTATGACGGAGAAGCAAAGGGTTTTGGGGTTTGTACACTGGAGCCGGCTTGGGACAAAGGT
>JAZNSR010000096.1:0-2761 GCA_045591335.1 Faecousia sp. | reverse complement strand
ACCTACACCATCACCGAGGCATAAGGAGGCGCAAGGATGTTACATTTATTATTAAGCCACAGCGCCACCGATGTGGTATTCCCCGAGCCTCCCGCTGACGGTGACTGGATTGCCTTGGCAATTGTGGCGGCAGTGCTGATTGCCTTCACCGTTTGGGTACTGATTGACAAGCGCAACAAAAAGAAGGCTCTGAAAGCCATAGAAGAAGCTCCTGCCATTGAGGCTGCCCCCGCAATTCCCGCCCCCGGCAGTGCAGGTGAGCTGAAGCTTTACAATGTAGAGCCTAAGACTGCTGCTATGCTCATGGCTATCGTTGCCGATAAGATGGGCAAACCCTTGAACGAATTACGCTTTATTTCCATTCGGGAGGTCAAGTAACTATGAAATATAAAATTACCCTAAAGGGTCGTACTTACGAAGTAGAAGTGGAAGCCGGAAAGGCTATGCTTCTGGATGAATATGAAGCCATTGCCCCCAGCGCACCTGCTGCTCCTGTGGCAATTGCTCCCGCTGCTGCCCCCGTGGCTGCCGCTCCTGCCGCTCCCGCTGCCGCAGCGGTGACCGCTGCCGGTGAAGCCGTCAACGCTCCCATGCCCGGCACCATTCTGAAGGTCAATGTGACCCAGGGTCAGCCCGTGAAAGAGGGCGAGGTACTGTGCGTACTGGAGGCCATGAAGATGGAGAATGAGATCATGGCTCCCAAGGCCGGCGTAGTTGCCCAGGTGGTCGTGTCCAAGGGTGCATCCGTCAACACCGGCGATGCCCTGGTCGTTATCGGTTAAGCCCATATAACGGAGGAAATCTATGAATATTTTATATGAAAATTTCCTGCGCTTTGACTGGCCCCATGTGGTCATGATTCTCATTGGCTGCGTGCTGATCTATCTGGCCATCAAAAAGGAAATGGAGCCTTCTTTGCTGCTGCCCATGGGCTTTGGCACAATTTTGGTAAACATTCCTCTGTCCGATGCTTTGCGCGGGCCCATCTTTGAGCTTTACAATGCCGGTATTGGCAATGAGCTGTTTCCCTTGCTCCTGTTTATCGGCATTGGTGCTATGATCGACTTTGGCCCTCTGCTTTCTAATCCCAAACTGATGCTTTTCGGCGCAGCTGCCCAGTTTGGTATTTTCTTCACGCTGTGCATGGCAAGCATTTTCTTCCCGGATATGAAGGATGCTGCTTCCATTGCCATCATCGGTGCGGCGGACGGCCCCACCTCCATCTCCGTTGCCACCAAGTTTGGCTCCAACTATATTGGACCCATCACCGTGGCTGCCTATTCCTACATGGCCCTGGTGCCCATTATCCAGCCTCCGGTCATCAAGGCGCTGACCACCAAGAAAGAGCGCATGATCCGGATGCCCTATGAGCAGAAATCCGTCAGCAAGACCACCCGGATTTTGTTCCCCATTATCATCACCATTGTTGCTGCCGCTGTGATTCCCCAGGCCACTGCCCTCATCGGCTTCCTGATGTTCGGCAATCTGATCCGGGAGTGTGGCGTGCTCAATTCCCTTTCTGACACAGCGCAGAATGTGCTGGCAAATCTGATCACCATTTTCCTGGGCATTTCCGTGGCCTTCAATATGACAGCAGAGCAGTTTTTAAAGCTGGACACTCTGATCATTATGGGCCTGGGTCTGATTGCCTTCGTGGTGGACACCGCCGGCGGCGTTCTGTTTGCCAAGATACTGAACCTGTTTCTGAAAAAGAAGATCAACCCCATGATCGGCGCCGCGGGCATTTCCGCATTCCCCATGTCCGGCCGTATCGTCCATAAAATGGCCCTGGCAGAAGATCCCCAGAATCACCTGCTCATGCACTCCATCGGTGTGAATGTGTCCGGTCAGATCGCATCGGTCATTGCAGGCGGCATCATTCTGAACATCTTCTCCCATCTGATCGTAGGAGGTTAAGCTTATGTTATTTAATGAAGTTTTGCTTGCTACTGTGCCGGAAGCCACCGAAGCAGCCGCCCAGCTGACCTTCAATCCCGGCAATTTTATCACCAATCTGCAATATATGGGCATTGGTATGCTGGTAATTTTTATGGTGATCGGTATCATTGCTCTGACCACCATGCTCATCAACAAAGTTTTTTCTGAGTAATTTTTGGGAAGGCAATTTTCTTCCCCCGTTATAATCATTTAAAAAGGAGAATCAACAAATGGCAAAAAAAGTACAGTTTGTGGAGACTGTCCTGCGTGATGCAAACCAGTCTCTGATCGCAACCCGCCTTCCCTTTGAAAAGTTTGAGCCTATGCTGGAGACCATCGACAAGGCCGGCTACTACGCCTGCGAATGCTGGGGCGGTGCTACCTTCGATGTATGCCTGCGGTATCTAAACGAGGATCCCTGGGAGCGTCTGCGAAAAATCCGTGCCAAAATGCCCAACACCAAGCTGCAGATGCTGCTGCGCGGTCAGAATGTTTTGGGCTACTCCCACTATCCCGACGATTTCGTTAAGCTGTTCTGCACCAAGGCTGTGGAAAACGGCATGGATGTAATCCGTATCTTCGATGCGCTCAACGATGTAAACAACATGAAAGTCGCCATGGAAGCCACCGCTTCCGCCGGTGCTATCGCCTCCGGTACTATTTCCTACACCACCTCCCCCGTCCATAACCATGCCAAGTATGTGCAGATGGTCAAGGAGCTGAAAGAAATGGGCGCTTCCACCATCTGCATTAAGGATATGGCAGGTATCATGGGTCCCCAGGAGGCTTATGACCTGGTTTCTGCTATTAAGGACGCTGTGGA
>JAZNSR010000095.1:0-11389 GCA_045591335.1 Faecousia sp. | reverse complement strand
AATTTTCTTTCGCTTGCACGAGGTGCCCTACTGCTATTGAAATAGCGGTAGGGCTTCTCTTTTCTCGATTTCCTTAACTCGATGCTTTCCTATCTTTCGATTTTAATAGTTGTTCCTCGCTACGCTCGGATAATTTATTCTGGGCATAGCTAAAGCTTTTTGGAACCACCAGCACAGCTGGTGGTATTCTTTAACCAATAATTGCCAACCGTTAAACTGAACGGTTGGCAATTTTCTTATTTCTTCAGCTTTTTATATAGCAGGTCGCCCAAATGGAACAACAGCTGCATAAGCAAAAAAGCTGCGGGCGTCAAAACCACCGCACCTGCCAAAACCGCCCAGGATATGGGCGCGGTGACAGTCAGATACCCCACGATGGGCGGCAGCACCACAAATGCGCCCACCACCGCCACGGTCATGGCAATGCACAGGATCTTCCGCAAAAGGGTAAAGGGTACGCAGACCCGGTAGAGCACCAGCAAGCCCACCGTGCAAAGCACCGCCGTGCAAATGGCCTGGATATCTCCATTGGGCAGTGCCATAGCCGTACCCACCGCCTGGGCGAGCACCACCATCAGAATATTGGTCAAGCCCGCAGGGAAAGCACGGCGCAGGGTGGTGGTCATGAATTTCCCGGTGACCCGGGCATAATTTGGCTCCATAGCCAGGAAAAACCCGGGAACGCCAATGGTTAATGCTGCCACGATGCTCAAATGGAAGGACTCCAGGGGGAATCGCAGACCTGTAAACAGGGTAATCAGCGCAGTACCCAGGGCAAAAATGTTTTTCACCAAAAACAAGGTGGCTGCCCGCTGAATATTATTAATGACCCGTCTGCCCTCCGCCACGATCTCCGGCATAGCCGAAAAATCCGAATCCAGCAGCACCAGCCGTGCCACCTGGCTGGCAGCCTGAGCACCGCTGGCCATGGCCACGCCGCAATCTGCCTGCTTCATGGCCAGCACATCGTTCACCCCGTCGCCGGTCATGGCCACTGTGTGCTTCCATTTTTGCAAAGCCCGGATCAGCCGTTTCTTTTTATCCGGCGTCACTCTGCCGAAAACGGTGTATTTCCGTACAGCCTTGGAAAAATCCTCTTCTGTTTCCAGGGATTGGGTGTCCACATACTGCTCCGCGTCCGCAATACCCGCCTGCTCAGCCACCTGGGAGACTGTCACGGGACTGTCGCCGGAGATGACCTTGATCTGCACCCCTTGCTTTGCAAAGTAGGCGAAGGTCTCCTCCGCCTGGGGACGCAGCCGGTTTTTCAGCAGCACCAACGCCAGGGGACGCACCTTTTTATAGTCCAATTCCTGCTGCAGCTGCCCATCATAGGCCGCCAGTAAAAGCACCCGCCGCCCCCGGGCGGAATGGGCCTCCACCATCTTTCGCAATCGAAAATACCGGTTTGCCAACAAAATATCCGGCGCACCTGCCAAAAACGCACCATGACCGGCAAATTCTCCGCCCATCCACTTATTTTCAGAGGTAAAGGGAATCTGCCCTGTACAGGTCCAATCCAAAGGCTCCGGGAATGCCCGGGCAATGGCAGCAGCGGTTTCGTTCTCCGGCTCCCGGCCGCCGTAAAGGGTGGCTAAAAGCTGCTCCGGAGAAACCGCGGATTTCTTAACGGAAATCACAGCTTCCACATCCATCCCCGGCTGGGTAATGGTGCCGGTTTTATCCACACAAAGCATATCCACCCGTGCCAGGGACTCGATACAGTTCATATCCTGCACCAGCACCCGTTTACGGGTCAGATTGATGGCGGAAACCGCCAGCGCAACGCTGGTCAGCAAGTATAATCCCTCCGGGATCATACCCACCAAAGCCGCCACCGTACCTTCCACGCTGGTGCGCAAAGTGCTGCCATCCAGCCGCATTTGGCTCCAAAACAGCAGCAACCCCACGGGAATCAAAATCACACCGATCAAACCCACCAGACGATCCAATGCGCGCATCATTTCCGATTTTGCCGCCCGGGGATTCGCTTTGGCCTCCGCTGCCATCCGGGCTGCAAAGCCTGCATCCCCCACCTGGGTCAACTGCACCAAAGCCCGCCCGGACACCACAAAGCTGCCGGAACGCAATACATCCTTCTCGCTCTTTTCCACCGGGTCAGCCTCGCCGGTGATCAGCGCTTCATTGACCTGCAGACTGCCGGAAAGCACAATGCCATCGGCGCAAATCTGATCCCCCGGTAAAAACTCCACCACATCGTCCCGGACCAAAAGATCCGAACGGACAGGGATAAACTCCCCATTGCGGAGCGTGCGGACCGTTTGGGCAGCCAACAGAGTCAGCTTATCCACTGCCCGCTTGGCACGGATCTCCTGGACGCAGCCGATGATAATATTCACCACCACGACCACCATGAAGGTCAAATTCAAAACCGACGAACCCACCAACAGCATCAGCACTGCCAGCACCACAAACACCAAATTAAAAAAAGTCAGGCAATTGGCAAGAATGATCTGCCACTCTGTACGCCCTGCGGAGGCGGTGGTCTTATTGCTGAGCCCCTGAGCCATGCGCTGGCTGACCTGCTGATCGTTCAGCCCGGCGATCACCTTTTCCGCGCTCATGGGGCCACCTCCCCAAAGCCGTTGGTTTTATCGTAAAGCAGCAAAAGGCTGCCATCCGTCACCATGATTTTGGCTTCCTGCCCCACAAAATGATTGCTGCCCCCCAGGGGAAAGCCCGCAGTGAGCAGGCCATCTTCCAAGGTGTATTTTAAACCGGAAATGCTGACGCCCCGGGCATCCGCCCCCAGGCAGAAAACTGAAATGATCCCTTTGGCGCTGGCATCAAAAGCAATGCTGCGGTTTTGGATCACCGTTGCCGCATAGCGCTTGCCAATAAGATATCCCATTGCATTATGATCTGCCAAGAATTGCAATGTTTGAAAATTCGCCAGAGTATGGTCCAGCCGGGGACCGTCCAAACTGCCGTAAAGATAAAATTCCCGACAGCCTGCCTGCAAACCGTGGCGCACCGCCAGCATAGAATCCGTATCGTCCTTTTCCACGGGGAACTTCCGGGCCTGCTCCGGCACATAACCCAGAGAATCAAAATCCCCCAGGATCACATCCGGCTGCAACCCCAATGCCAACGCATGCTGCAGTCCGCCATCCGCGGCAATCAGCAGATCCTCCGGGTGAATCTCCTGCATCAATCCGTCAAATTCTCCGGCACAAAAAATCACACAGCTGCCCATAACGCTCCCCCTTTCTCTTTATTTGCAACATCATACCACAATTTACCCAAAAATAAAAGATGATATTATGAATATAGCACCATCAGCCACCGAAAAAATGCCTAATCTGCATCTTTATGTAGGCAAAACAAAAATTATCTGTTATACTGAAAGAAAAAACAGGAGGTATTCTATGCTACTTATTAAAAACGGTCTTATTAAAACTATGACAGGCGCAGACATTCCCAACGGCTCTGTGCTGATCGGTGACGATGGTAAAATTGCCGCCGTAGGCACCTATATCCCCATCCAGGAAAACATGACGATCATCGACGCCCAGGGCAAACTGGTGACCCCCGGCTGCGTGGATGCCCATTCCCATATTGGTTTGGACAACGAAGGTATGGGTTGGGAAGGCATGGATTACAACGAATATGCAGACCCTCTGACCCCCCACATGCGTTCCATTGACTCCATCAACCCCATGGACGAAGCCTTTGCTGAAGCGGTTTCCCATGGTGTTACCGTAGCCTGCACCGGTCCCGGCAGCGCTAATGTGATGGGCGGTACTTTTGTGGCGTTAAAGCTGGTGGGTGACCGGGTGGATAATATGATCCTCAAGCATCCTCTTGCTATGAAATGCGCCTTTGGTGAAAACCCCAAGCGGGTATACGGACAAAACAGCAAAAAGAGTCCCATGACCCGTATGGGCACCGCTGCACTGCTCCGGGAAATTTTGTTTAAAACCCAGCGTTATATGCAGGACAAAGAGGAGGGCAAGAATCCCGGCTTTGACATGAAACTGGAAGCCATGATTCCCGTCCTGCGCAAGGAAATCCCCCTAAAGGCCCATGCCCACCGGGCGGACGATATCTTCACTGCCATACGGATTGCCAAGGAATTTGATGTACTGCTTACGCTGGATCATTGCACCGACGGCAGTCTGATCGCCCATGAACTGGCAAAAGAAGGTCTGCCCGCATTTGTAGGTCCCACCCTGGGCAACAAATCCAAAATTGAGCTGAGAAACAAGAGCTTCACCACCCCCGCAGAGCTTCATGCCGCCGGAGTACCCGTTTGCATCATTACCGATGCGCCAGTAATTCCCCAGCAATATTTGCCCATGTGTGCCGGTATGGCTGCCAGCGCCGGTCTACCCTATGAAGAAGCCTGGAAAGCCATCACCATCAACCCTGCCAAATACACCGGCATTGGTGACCGTGTGGGCAGTCTGGAAGTGGGTAAGGATGGTGATGTTGTGATTTGGAATGCAGACCCGCTGACCACCGTGGGTGCCAATGCCTGCACCACCATCATCGACGGCAACATCGTATATCAAGCATAAAATGCAACTCCGCGGATCATTGAACCCAGGAAACAGCGAGTTTAAAAGGCAGCACGAAACATTTCGTGCTGCCTTTTATATGCATTTTGGGCATGAAAAAACGCCTTCCGGAATATTCGGAAGGCGATATTTTCAGAGAGATCAGGCCAGCTTATTCAGCTGCAGAGTCATGCTGCTCTTCTTGCGGGCAGCAGTATTCTTGTGCAGAATACCATTGCCAACAGCCTTGTCAACCTTAGCAACGGCAGCCTTGTAAGCAACCTCAGCCTCAGCGCGGTTGCTCTCAGCAACAGCAGCCTCAAACTTCTTAACAGCGGTCTTCAAAGCGGACTTCTCGGCCTTGTTCTTCTCATAAGCGATCTTGGAAGAAATGACATCCTTTTTAGAGGACTTAATATTGGGCATGGTCACACCTCCTATTCTGTGCTTTTACTCATGCGTCTACCCATTATAACTTGTCTTTGCAAGAAAATCAATAGTTTTTTTAATTTTTTTCGCGGCAAAAATACAGTAAACGCTTAGCCGCCCAGATAGGCTTTTTTCACTTGCTCGCTGGCAGCCAGCTCCGCGCCGGTGCCGGACAGAACGATGTTGCCGTTTTCCATAACATAGGCCCGGTCAGAAATTGCCAGAGACTTGCCCGCATTCTGCTCCACCAGCAAAATGGTGGTGCCATCCTTGTTGATATCCTTAATAATATCAAACACCTGGTCCACCAGCAGCGGAGAAAGGCCCATGGAAGGCTCATCCAGCATCAGCAGCTTGGGACGGCACATGAGCGCACGGCTCATAGCCAGCATCTGCTGCTCACCGCCGGAAAGCGTACCGGCAATCTGATTGCGGCGCTCTGCCAAACGGGGAAACCGCTGGAAGGCGGCCTCCAGATCCTGCTTGAAGGCATCCCGCTTTTTCATGGAATAAGCCCCCATCATCAGGTTTTCATACACCGTCAGCTCCTGGAAGATCCGTCTGCCCTCGGGCACCTGGGTCATGCCCAGCTTCACGATCTTGTGGCAGGGTGTTTTGGAAATATCATTGCCCTCAAACAACACTGTGCCGCTCTTTTTGGGAATCAAACCCACAATGGACTGCATCATAGTGGTCTTACCGGCGCCGTTAGCACCGATCAGCGACACGATCTCGCCCTCGTTAACCTCAAAGCTGATGCCCTTCAGAGCGCAGATCACGCCATAATACACCTGGAGGTTATTTACTTCTAGCATTGCCATATTCTTAACCTCCAATGTATGCCTTGATTACTTCCGGGTCCTGCAGGGCGGTCTTGGTATTGCCCTCTGCCAGAACTGTGCCGAAATTCAGCACGGTGATCTCATCGCAAAGCTCGGAAACAAAGCTCATATCATGCTCAATGAGCAAGATGGTCATATCAAAATGATCCCGGATAAAACGGATGGTCTTTGCCAGATCCTCCGTTTCGTGAGGATTCATGCCCGCAGCGGGCTCGTCCAGCAGCAGCAGCTTGGGATTGGTGGCCAAAGCACGGGCAATTTCCAGCTTGCGCTGCTTGCCATAAGGCAGATTGCAGGCCAGACTGTTACGCTCCTGCTCCAGATCAAAGATCCGCAGCAGCTCCTTGGCCTTTGCACGCATGGCTTTTTCCGTCTTAAAATGCCGGGGCAGACGGAATATGGATTCCACCACGCTGCATTTGTATTCCGGCTGATTCTGCAAGCCCACCATCACATTGCGGATCACGGTCATGTTGTTAAACAGGCGGATATTCTGAAAAGTACGGGCAATGCCCTTATGGTTGATCTTATGGGGGGTATAGCCCTTCATTTCCTCGCCATCCAGATAGAAAGTGCCGGCGGTAGGCTTATACACGCAGGTCAGCAGATTAAAAATCGTGGTTTTACCTGCGCCATTGGGACCGATCAGCCCGTAGATCTGATTCTTCTTAATCCGGATGTTTACATCCTGGGCAGCCTTCAAGCCACCAAAGGAGATACCAAGATTTTTGGTTTCCAAAAGATATTCTGCCATCACTTAGCCCCTCCTTGCTCTTCCGGATTGGTCAGCTCCTGGGCCTTCAGGTCCACGGAGAGGATCTCATCCATATTGATCTTCGTGGTGATCACATCCCACTTAGCCTGGTCATCCTGCACATGGGCCGGATCCACTTTCTTATGGATCCTTCTCCAAATGGCAGCCAAATTATACTTGTCACGGATGCCCTTCAGCACGGGAGCGTTATTGTAAATCACAATCACGATCAGAATCAGCGCATAGAACAGATTCTGCAGCACTGCCAGGTTGCCGGTAAGGACAGTTGCCAGCTTAGTATCCAGATAGGTGATCAGGGCAGCCGCCACAATGGAGCCGTTGATATTACCCATGCCACCCAAAACCACCATGACCAAAATGTCGATGGAATAGTTATAGCCAAAGTTAATGCTCTGCACACGGTAGTTGCTGTAGCTATACAGTACACCTGCCACGCCTGCCAAAGCCGCAGAAATAGTGAATGCCAGCAGCTTATATTTGGTCACATTGATACCGGTGGCTCTGGCGGCAATCTCATTATCACGAATGGAGGTAATGGCCCGTCCGTGCTTGGAACGCATGAGATTCTGCACCACCATCAGTGTCAGCAGCACCAACACAAAGGCAATAATAAACAGATAGTTTTTATCATAGCGGGGGGTCTGCAGACCCAGGCTGCCGCCAAAGGAGGCATCCGAGGAATTCATAAACAAAGATTTGACGATCTCACCAAAGGCCAGGGTCACAATAGCCAAATAGTCACCGCGCAAACGCAAGGCAGGCAGACCGATGATCACGCCGCACACCGCAGCCGCACCGGCTCCCACCAGCAAAGAAACCAGCAACGCCAGAGGTCCGTTGCCCAGCACGGGCACCAACAGCGCAGAGATCTTGCCGCCCAAATAAGCGCCCACGCACATAAAGCCTGCGTGGCCCAGGGAAAGCTCACCCAAAAAGCCCACCACCAGGGAAAGGGACACCGCCAAAATAATGCTGATGGCTATTTTCTCCAGCAGGTACAAAAGGGAGCTGTCCAATCTGCCGCCGCCCAGAGTAATGCCGCCCAAAATGGCGGTGAGCAGACCAATAACGATATAATTAATATAGTGGCCAACTTTAAATTTTCCGATTCTCATACCTTTTCCCTCCGTTTCTTGCCCAGGAAGCCGGTGGGTCTGACCAGCAAAATCACGATCAGCAAAGAGAATTCAATGGCATCGGTATAGGGAGCAATGACAGAAATCTTGCCGGCAATGCTCTCCACCATGCCTAGCAAAATGCCACCCAGCATAGCGCCGGGAATGGAGCCGATGCCGCCGATCACCGCAGCGGTGAAGGCCTTGATACCGGGCATTGCGCCCATGGTATTGGACACCGTGGGGGCTTTAAGTAAGTAGAAAAGGCCTGCCAGAGCTGCCAAGGCGGAGCCAATGGCAAAGGTCACGGTGATGATACCGTTCACATTAATGCCCATGAGCTGGGCAGCGCCCTTGTCCTCAGACACAGCGATCATGGCTCTGCCAGTGCGGGTGTACTTGACGAACAGAGTCAAAGCCACCATGATCACCACTGTAACACCCAGAGTCACCAGGGATGCCACCTGCACATTGGCGCCCAAAATCTTGATGGCACCGAATTCATAAACCGTGACCATTTTGGGCGCAGAGCCGAAAATGATCTGCGCCAGGCTCTGCAAAAGGTAGCTCACGCCAATGGCCGTAATCAAAACCGCCAGAGGAGATGCGCCGCGCAGAGGCTTATAGGCTAATTTTTCAACAGTAATACCCAGAATCACGCAGGCAACCACCGCCAGGGCAATGGCAAGCAGAGGATTATACTGCGCCACGAACACGCAGATCACATAACCGCCCACCATGATAATATCGCCATGGGCAAAGTTCAGCATTTTTGCGATACCGTAGACCATGGTATAACCCAAAGCGATCATGGCATAGATGCCGCCAAGGCTCAAACCGTTGATCAGAGTTGTAAAAATAACTTCCATATCGATTCCTTATTTCTAACTAAATATGGCACAACTGCACATGCCGGAAATGCGGCATGTGCAGTTATGAATCTTAATTATGCGTTGGCGTCCTTAATGACATACTGGATAGCAGTCTTGTTCACATAGCCGCTGGCTTCCCAGGTAATGGAATCACCGGTAACAGCATTGGTCACAGTATAGCCGCCAGAGAACTGATCCTTCAGAATCTCACACAAATCAGAGGCGCTGATGGTCACAGGGATCTCAGTACCCTCGTCCACAGCCTTCTTCATGGCACCGTACAAAGCGTAAATGCAGTCATAAGCGGAAGCACCGAACTGATTCAGCGTATCCTTGCCGAACTTATCCACATACTTGTCAATGAATTCCTTAGCCTTGCCGTCTTCAGCCTTGGAGTTGAAGTGGGACAGCATGGTAACAGCCTGAGGAACAGTGGTGATATCAAAACCGGGCATGCTGTCGATACCGTCGAAGCCGTCGCAGCCGTAATAAACGGCATCAGCAGCAATGATATCCTTAGCCTGGGTCATGAACAGGGAAGCGGGGGTGTAGTAAATGGGCATGAAGATGAACTTCATATCCTTCAGGGTATCGATCTGAGAAGCGAAGTCGGTAGCGTTCGCATCGGAGAAGGAAGTCTCCACAACGGTCACGGAAGCGTCCAGATTGGCCTTGAACTGATCGTAGATGCCCTTGGAGTAGTTCTCATCAGACTTGTAGAACACGCCGATGGTCTGGCCGGCAAAGTTCTCATTGACGAAGTTAGCTGCCACCTTACCCTGGTTGCCGTCTGCAAAGCACATCTGATAGCCGTTGTCGTTGGCGGGGATGTCATCACCGGAGGCAGAGGGGGTCAGGAAGAACACATTGTCTTCCACGGACAAGTTCGTGTACTCCAGGCCCGGGCCAGTGGTCACGGTGCCCAGGGACAGCTGCATGCCGCCTTCCAGCATGGAAGAATAGTTAGTGGAAACCTTGGTGGCATCGTGCATATCGTCGGTGGCAACCAGCTTGAACTTCACGCCGTTCAAGCCGCCGGCTGCGTTGATCTCATCCACTGCCATCTGTGCGGCATTGGCAACAGCCTGGCCGTAAATAGCAGCAGCGCCGGTCAGCGGGCCGGAAACGCCAATGACGAACTCTGTGTTGTTGGCAGCGTAGTTGGTGGCGCCGCCGCAGGCAGCAAACAAGCCAACGCACAAAGCCAAGCTAAGTACTAAAGCAATTGTTTTTGTAAGTTTCATTTTCATTACCTCCATCTTTTCAAAAGGAATATGCACACTACTATAACAAGTTTTTCCGTAATGTCAACAGTTTTTTGAATTTTTTTATAAAAATTTTTTAGGTAAAAACACAAAAACACATACAATTTAATACTTTTTGATAAAAAACTTGCAATTTATCACAAGACTTTTTTAAGCTTTTTCCCCCAAAGTCCCACAATCTTCCTACTTTTGGTTTGTTTTTTACTCATGCGCAAATGTCCGCCGCTGACGAACAATTTTTAATAAAAATCTGCCTTTAACCGTTGACTGCACAGTGAAAATGTCGTAGAATAGGCAAAGTTTCATCATCTATTCTCTCTTATCCGCTCTCTGTTATCTAAGGCTTGCGTTAAATAACAGAGAATAACATCAACGCTCAACACACTATCTTTATGAAAAGAGATGATACCACCATGTGGAAGCAATACCGGGCCGGTATGCGGGCGGGCATGCCGGTTTGCATCGGCTATTTTTCCGTGAGCTTTGGCTTCGGCGCACTGGCTATCAGTCAGGGCCTTGCTATATGGCATGCCATTTTGATTTCCGCCTCCAATCTGACCAGCGCGGGGCAATTTGCCGGACTGACGGTGATCACCGCCGGCGCAACGCTCCTGGAAATGATTTTGACCCAATTAGTGATCAACAGCCGCTACGCCCTCATGAGCCTGGCGCTTGGGCAACGGTTCGGCCCGGAGGTAGGTATGGGCAAACGGCTGGCAGCGGCATTTTTTAATACAGATGAGGTATTCGCTTTGGGGATGTCCTGCCCGGGTAAGCTGTCCACCGCCTATTTTATAGGCGCGGGTACAATCGCCGCCCTGGGCTGGGTGGCAGGCACTGCCCTGGGCGCTGCGGCAGGCTCTTTGCTGCCGGCTTCGGTGCAACTGGCTTTAGGCGTTATGCTCTACGGCATGTTCATTGCCATTGTGGTGCCCCAGGCCAGGCAGGAAAAGCCTATTTTGTTCTGCACGATTCTGGCACTGGTATTCAGCTGCCTATTTACCTGGATGCCGGGACTGCAAAATGTATCAGATGGCATTGCCATTGTGATCTGCACCGTGGCGGCCGCCGCCTTGTGCGCCATCCTATTCCCAGTGAAAGAACAGGAGGCACAGGCATGAACATATACATTTATATATTCGTGATGGCTGTGACCACCTATTTGATCCGTGCCATTCCCCTTACCCTATTGAAAAAACCTATCAAAAACCGGTTTTTCCGGTCCTTCCTGCACTACATCCCCACCGCCTGCCTCACCGCCATGACCTTCCCTGCCATTTTATACGCCACCGACAATATGCTCAGCGGCGCAGTTGGCTTGGCAGTAGCAGTGACGCTGGCATTTTTCAAGCGCAGCCTGATCGTAGTGGCCGCCTCCAGCTGTGTTGCCGTATTTTTGACAGAACAATTACTGCGACTGTTATAAATTCTAATTTAGCGAATTAAGGCTCCCCTACAGGGGAGCTGTCGCCGTAGGCGACTGAGGGGTAAATAATCCAGAATTTATGCGGTTTTTACAGAACCCCTTCGGCACTTCGTGCCACCTCCCCTAAAGGGGAGGCAAAGCGGAA
>JAZNSR010000094.1:0-11313 GCA_045591335.1 Faecousia sp. | reverse complement strand
TTCTATCGCAGTGAGGACAACCGCTTTTTCAATGTGAAATATGTGGTGGATGCAGATGCCCGGCGCAGAGAAATTGCGCAAAATATTTACCCCGGCTGCATTACCTTCGCGGATTACACAGCGCTTTATAACTGCCGGGATATTGATTTGGTGGTCAACGCCAGCTATTCAGAATTGCATTATTCCATCACCAAAAATCTGCTCTCCCAGGGCTTCCATGTGCTGACAGAAAAACCCTTAGCAGGCACCTATTACGAATGCCAGGACTTAATACGAACCGCAAAGGCAAACGGTGTGATCCTGGCACCCTTTATGCAATCTTTCTATGCCCCCTACTACCGCAAGGCCCTGTCTGTGGTCAAAAGCGGCGTTTTGGGCAATATCAAACAAATTGACTTTACTTACAGCGGGTTTTCCCGCCGCTGGGACTGGCAGACCCTGCAAAAGCGGCTGGCAGGCAACATTTACAACACCGGTCCTCACCCCATTGGCCTGGCTCTTGGCTTTTTGGACTTCGATCCCCAGACCAAAGTAGTCTTTTCCCGGCTGGACAAAGCCATGACCAGCGGCGATGCAGACGATTATGCGAAAATACTGCTCAGCGCTCCCGGCAAGCCGTTGATCGATATTGAAATCAACTCCAATGACGCTTATCCGGTGCGAAACATCAAAATTCTGGGCAGCAAGGGCACACTGCATTCCACTCTGGGCCGCATGGATATAACCTATCTGACAGACGGCGAAAACGAGCCCCGCCCGGTCATAGAAACATTTTTGCAAAACGAAAAAGGAGACCCCATTTACTGCAGCGAAAACCTGATCAAGCATGAAGATGGTGAAGATTTTGATGCCGGGTATGTATTTACCAAGGCCGTGGCACAGGTGTATGAAAATCTGTACAACGCTATTACCATGGGTGCACAGCTGGAGGTAACCCCGGAAATGGCAGCCCAGGTAGTTTCGATCATCGAGCGCTGCCACGCAGAAAACCCCATGCCCGTACTTTATTGAGGTGAGAACATGAAAAATGTGGTAATTTTAGGCTGTGAAAACTCTCATGCGGATACCTTTCTGCGCTTCATTGCAGAGGGTGGCTACCCGGACATTTGCATTACCGGTGTTTACAGCGAAGATACTGCCGCAGCCCAAAAGCTGCACCGAAACTTTGGTGTGCCGGTCATGGAGCGCTTTGACGAGGCCGTAGGTAAGGTCGACGGCATTATCGTAACCGCCCGTCACGGTGATCTGCACTATAAATATGCCGCCCCCTATATTGCCCAGGGCGCAGCCATGTTTATTGACAAGCCCATCACCATCCGCGAAACAGAAGCGGTGGAATTTATGCGGCAGCTGCAAAATGCCGGTGTGCGGATCACCGGCGGCTCCTGCTGCAAATACATCGATTACATTCAACAGCTGAAACAGGAGCATCAAAACAGCACCAACGGCAAGACCCTTGGTGGTTTTATGCGGGCTCCGGTGTCTGTGAACAATCCCTATGGCGGCTTTTTCTTTTATTCCCAGCATTTGGCAGAGATGGTCATGGAGGTTTACGGCAACTACCCCAAATCCGTCATGGCCTTCCAAACAGCCAATCAGATCACTGTAGTATTCCGCTATGAAGGTTTTGATGTTACCGGACTGTTTGTAACGGAAAACTACTATTACTATGCCGCCCGGTATACCTCCGGAGGCTGCGACGGACGCCACCTGGACGATTCCCATATCAATCCCTGCTTCCGGACAGAATTTGACGAATTTTACCGGATTCTGCAGGGTGGCGGGCAACGCCTGAGTTATGCCGATTTCATCGCTCCCGTGTTTGTATTGAATGCCATCCACCGCAGCCTGCAATCCCATCGGGAAGAAGCCGTTATGGAGTACACCCTATGAAAAACTACATACTGTCCGCCTTTGCCGATGAATATACCGATGATTTTGAAGGGCAGCTTGCCGCACTGCAGCAATTCCATATTTCCAATATAGAATTGCGGTTTATTGATGGCATCAATGTGGCTGATTTAAACGACGCGCAAGTATCCCGCGTCCAATATCTGCTGGATAAAGCCGGCATCCAGGTCAGCGCCATAGGCTCACCTTTGGGAAAAATTCCTCTGGACGGAGATTTGGATTCCCATTTGGAAAAAGCCGCCCGGGTATTCCGCACCGCCAATATTTTGGGTACAAAAAACATCCGTTGTTTCAGCTTTTACCCCGCCTCCGGCAAGGCCATTTCTGACTGCCGGGAGGATGTGCTTTTGCAAATGACCCGGCTCATAGACCTGGCAGAGGAGTACGGCGTTACACTGTGCCATGAAAACGAAGCGGACATTTACGGAGAAAGCCCGGAGCGCTGCCTGGATTTATTAGCGCATTTTGGCGGCAGACTAAAGGCCGTGTTCGATATGGGAAATTTTGTGCTGGGCGGATATGATCCTATGAAGGCACTGGCAGTTCTGCAGCCCTATATCCAATATTTTCACATCAAGGATGCCCTCTATGCCGGGGCCATCGTGCCGCCCGGAAAGGGAGAAGCCTGCATTCCGGAGATTTTAAAAGCATTCCCAGGCAACGAAACTGTGGTTACATTGGAGCCCCATTTGCAGACCTTCTCCGGCTTCAACGCCCTGACGGGCAGAAATTTCAACAACCCCTATCAATACCCGGATCAGCAAGCAGCTTTTTCCCATGCAGTCAGCTGTATACGGGAAGTTTTGGAGGCAGAAAACATGAAACAGCTGCAAGCAGACAAGCTTTGCATTCAAATTTACCCTAACCGCCGGGAAATGGGGCAGGCTGCCGCCCGGGAGGTCCGGGAGAAAATACTGGAGCTATTAAGCCAAAAGCCCTTTATCTATATGATTTTTGCGGCTGCTCCCTCCCAAAACGATGTGTTGACAGCCCTGGTGGCAGATCCCGCCATTCCCTGGGAACGGATCCACGCCTTCCACATGGATGAATACATCCATCTACCCAGTCAGGCACCCCAAAGCTTTGCCAATTATCTGCGTGAGCATTTGTTTGACCAGGTGCCATTTGCTAGCGTAAACTGTCTGAATTGCCAGGCAGAGGACCCACAGGCTGAATGTCTGCGCTATGAAGCACTGCTTGCCCAATACCCTGCGGATATCGTTGTGCTGGGTATTGGGGAAAACGGACATATTGCCTTCAACGATCCCGGGGTGGCAAGATTTGATGATCCGCAGGCAGTCAAGATCGTGGCTTTAGATGCGGTTTGCCGCCAGCAGCAAGTGAATGACGGCTGCTTTGACAGGCTGGATGCCGTTCCCACCCATGCTATGACCCTTACCGTTCCAGCTTTAACCCGTGCGCCTTATCTGTTCTGCATCGTTCCCGGACCCACCAAAACCAATGCCGTGCAAAAAACGGTTCTGGGTCCCATCAGCGAGGAATGCCCGGCCTCCATCCTGCGGCAATGCCAAGGCGCTAAGCTGTATTTGGACAGGGAAAGCGGGGCATTGCTATGATAAAAATTAAAAGCGACCGTATTATCACCCCCACCGGTGTGATCTGCGGTTATCTGGGAATCCAAAACGGAAAAATCCTTCGGCTGGATACCCAGGATTTCTCCGCAGACTGCAGTTATGATTTTACCGGCAAATGGGTTTCTCCGGGTTTTATAGACCTGCACACCCACGGTGCAGGCGGCCACGCTTTCCTGGATTCTACTATGGAGGATGTGCTGCTGGGCTGTGCGTACCACCTGCGCCACGGCACCACCTCCATTCTGCCCACAGTTTCTGCCGCCCCCTTCCCCCGGATGCGGCAGGCAACACAAAATATTCATCTGGCAAAAAACAGCGGTAAAGCCCCAAATCATATTATCGGCGCCCATTTGGAAGGGCCGTATCTGTCTGCAAACCAGTGCGGCGCGCAATGCCCGGACTTTATCACAACTCCCATTGCAGCAGAGTATCAGGCACTGGTGAAGGATTACGGTGAAAGCATCGCCCGGTGGACCTACGCACCGGAACAGGACAAAGACGGAAGCTTTTGCAAATATTTGACCAGCCACGGCATTTTGCCCTCTGCCGGTCATACCGATGCCAAATACCCGGACATGGCCCGGGCCATTGCATCCGGCTGCCGTCTTGTGACCCATTTATATTCCTGCACCTCAACTGTCACCCGGGATCACGGCTATCGCAGCCTGGGTGTCATCGAATCTGCCTTTTTAGAAGACAGGCTCTTTGTGGAGCTCATTGCAGACGGTTCCCATCTGCCCAAGGAGCTGGTGCAGATGATCGTAAAAGTCAAAGGGGCAAACAAGGTAGCACTGATCACCGACAGTCTGCACATTGCCGGCACGGACATTCGGGAGGGCATCATGGGCGGCACTGCTTTTATTGTGGAAGATGGCGTGTGCAAGCTCCAAGACCGGACAGCCTTTGCAGGCAGTGTTGCCACTGCAAATCAACTGCTTCGCTTTGCAGTGCAAGACTGCGGCTTTGATATGGTCACTGCGGTATCCATGCTGACAGCGGTTCCCGCCAAAATACTAAATCTGCCAAAGGGCGCAATCGCGGAAGGATTGGACGCAGACCTGACAATCTTCGACGATCATTATCAGGTCAGTGATGTATTCGTAGGAGGTGTACATAAACCATGACCAGAAAAATGGGCATTATCGGCTACGGCAATATGGGCTCCTGGCACGCCCAGCAAGTAAAGGAGCGAATTGAAAACCTGCAGGTGGTGGGCATCTACGATATTGACCCCGCCCGCTGCGCATTGGCAGAAGAAAAGGGTCTGATCAGCTTCCCCTCTGCCCAGGCCCTTTTAACCAGCGGCATTGATCTGGTGGTCATTGCCACACCCAACAGTTTTCATAAGGATTACAGCATCATGGCCATGGAAATGGGTGTGAATGTATTGTGCGAAAAGCCTGCCTGCTTATCCTGCCAGGAGCTGGAAGAGGTAATTGCTGTAAGCCAGCGCACGGGAAAGCTTTACACGGTCCACCAAAACCGCCGGTTTGACCCGGACTATGCCGTCATGCAAAACATCCTCCAAAGCGGCATGATCGGTAAGCCTTACGCTTTGGATTCCAGGCTTTACAGCAGCCGGGGCTGCTCCAATGCCTGGCGCAGCACCTATGCCAACGGCGGCGGTGCTTTATACGATTGGGGTATTCACATGATCGATCAGGTGCTATGCCTGATGGATGAAGAACCGGTCTATGTGTCTGCACAACTGCAGAGCGTGCGCTATGCGGAGGTGGATGATGTATGCCATATAACCATCGGCTTCCCCAGCGGTGCCTACGCCCGGATCACCATTGATTTTTGGTGCTATGTGGAAGAATCCCGGTGGCATTTAAGCTGCGATGATGGCACTGCCATTTTATATAAATGGTTTGAAACCGAAGGCAAGATCATCAAGGGCAATACGCAGATCGAAACTGTCCCGGGCTGTGTATATACGGCAAACGGTCTTTCCACCACCATGTGGCCAAGGCCGAAGCAGGAGATCGTAGAGCTGCCGATTCCCGTCCCCGGGCAGCCGCCCCGTTGGGAGGATTTTTACGAAAACATTCTGGATGTTTTAGACGGCAAGGCCACTCAAATGGTCACCCACGACCAGATCCGCAGATCCATGCAGGTAGTCATGGCTGCCCTGCAATCCTCCCAAACCAAACAGGCCGTTTATTTGTAATAAAAGCAGAATAAAATGGTGGGGACCGACCGGTCTCCACCATTTATATTTCTCCAACGGCACTCGCTCCGTTGTGCAAAAAAGGAAATGCAATTCACTGCCGTTTCATCTGCCGCAGAAACAAAAGCACCGCCAGCACCATAACCGTCAAAGCATAAGCCAACACCCACCAAAAATGGGCAAGCATAGCCGAAAAATGACCCGCCAATGCTGCCCGCCCCAGCTCCACTCCGTGAACGAAAGGCAAGAACTCGGCGATCTTTTGAAACACACCGCCCACCAGGTTCAAATCAAACCAAATGCCGGATAGCCAGGCAGAAACATTGGTCAGCAATGCGCCGCAGATACCGCCCACCTGCTTGTCATTGAAAACGCTGCCGCATAAAAGTCCCAGGGCGATATACAAAACCGCCACGGGTACGGTAGCCAAAATTCCATACAAAACATGCACCGTCAGCGGCAAACCCAAAGCCGCTGCTGCCCCATAGGTGATAACCGTTTGTGCCAGGGCGATGGGCAGCATGGGGAGCGTATAACCCAGGATGAAATCCGTGGCGGTCAGAGGTGTGGTATACAGCCGCTGCAGCAACGCACTGGATCTGTCCTTTGCGATAATGTTTGCGGAAAACAGCGACATAAAAGAAAGACCAAACGCCGCAACGCCCGGAGTCAAATGGGCAATTTCAAACATAGGCACGGGAATATTGGCCTGGATAGCACTGAGCAACATAATCAGCACCAAAGGAAAGCCCAAACCAAAGGCCAAATTCAGCGGATCCCGCAAAATCTCCTTGGCGTTTCTCTGGGCAAGGGTCAGCATTCTCATTGCGCCACCCCCTTGACAATACGGATAAATGCCTGCTCAAAGCTGTCCGTTTCCGCAATTTCTTTGATCCGTTGGGCAGTATCGCAAACCAAAAGCTTTCCATCCTTCATAATACCGATCCGGTCAGAGAGAGCCTCCGCCTCCTCCATATAATGGGTGGTCAAAATAATCGTGATTTGCCCCTTCAGGCTGCGGATCAAATCCCAAAGCTCACTGCGTGCCAGCACATCCAGCCCCAAAGTGGGCTCATCCAAAAATAAAACCCGGGGTTGGCTGATCAACGCCATGGCAATGCTCAACCGCCGCTGCCACCCGCCGGAAAGCTTCCCGGCTTTTTTAGAAAGCACCGTTTCCAGCCCCAGCAGCCCGATCAATTCCCGGATCCTTCCGTTTTGCTGTTCCCTGGAAAACCCATGAACGCCGCACATGAGCTCCAAATTCTCCCGAACAGACAATCCGGGTGCCACTGCGGTTTCTTGAGGCGAGACCCCAATGACCGCCTTGACCGCTGCCGCCTCCCGGCAAATGCTTTTCCCTTCTATAAATGCATCGCCCCCGGTGGGGTGGGTCAAACAAGACAACATTTTAATGGTTGTGGTTTTGCCTGCACCGTTGACCCCCAACAGGGAAAACAGTTCTCCACGGCCAACAGACAGCGTCAAATCGTCCACTGCGACCACATCTTTATAGGCTTTTGTTAAGCCTTTGATTTGAATTGCATCCATCTGCATCACTCTCCTATATGTCGCTTACGCAGACCTTGATATGCATCCGTAAGCATTTGGCTCACCAACTGCCATTCCAAATCCAAAAAGCCCGTGGCGAACATGGTGGCAATGCCGTGAACATAGGCCCACATCTCCAAATGAAACAGCTTTACATCATTGCCCGCCAAGCCAGTGTTCTCCTGGACGATCTTCTCCATACTCCCCGTCAGCTCTGTATTCTCCGGGATCAACTCCCCGGAACGGTCACGCATATACAAAAGCTTAAACAGCTCCTTCTCCTCTTTGGCAAAACGGATGTAGGCCATGCCATTGGCCTTGTATGCCGGATACTGCCCGCTTTCCATCTCCCGCTGCATATAATCCCGGCACAGTCCATCGGCCTTTTGGACAACCGCCATGCGCAGCAGATCCATGGTGGCAAAATTAGAAAACACCGGCTGGGTAGAGCAATCCAGGGCAGCAGCAATATTCCTGGCATTGAGTGCTTGCGCCCCCTCCCTGCGCACAATATCCACCGCTGCGTTCATAATCTCCTCTTTGGTCACTTTGATTTTGGGCGGCATAACGCACCTCCATAAATAACAATCGATATATAACACTTGTTATTTTATACGCTCCCCCACAAAATGTCAAGCATATTCTCGCCCATAGCCCATGGTTCAAGTTGATAATTTCAGCTATCAATTATCCATCCAGCATTCCTATAAGGAACAGATCAATCCGGTCCCTACGATTGCGTTTTGCATTTTACACTTCCTTTCCTTGAAAATATTTTTTGAAAAACCCTTGACAGTTGAATGGGTATTCAACTATAATAGCTTTACAGTTGAACAGTTGTTCAACCATCGAAACGAGGTGTCAGTATGGAAATTCATCAATACAGCGAAATGTGCCAATGCCACGATGTGCACACAGAAGTAGTGGCCCATGTGAAACAGGTCATGGAGGACACAGAGGTCTTATACGCCCTTTCTGATTTTTTCAAGGTCATGAGCGACAGCACCCGCATGCGGATCATGGCAGTACTGGAAAATGAAGAGCTTTGCGTTTGTGATATTTCTGAGGTGCTGGGTATGACCAAATCCGCAGTATCCCATCAGCTGAAAGTGCTAAAGGACGCCCAGCTGGTCAAATTCCGCCGAGATGGCAAAAATGTGTTCTACACGCTGAAGGATCATCATGTAAAAACCATTTTGGAAATGGGCATTGAGCATATTAAGGAGAATGATTGATATGAAAGTGAAAGTCAGACTTGTGGACCTTTGCTGCGCCAACTGCGCTGCAAAAATTGAAGAAAAGGTGGCAAAGCTGCCGGGAGTGGACAGCGTTCTTGTAAACTTCCTCACGGAAAAAATGCTACTGGAGATCCAGGACGGTGAACTGGAAAATCTGAAGCCCCAAATCGAAAAGATCGTCCGCAAAATCGAGCCGGATGTAACGGTGGAATATCTGTGATATGAAAAAGGAAATTGCATGGTTAGGGGCAGGTGCGGCATTATTTGCTGCCGCCCTTTTTATCCCCTGGGAGCAGATCAAGCCGGTGCTGTTTTTGCTGGCATTTTTGGTCAGCGGATGGAAAGTCCTTTGGGCTGCGGTAAAAGGCATTTTGCGGGGCAATTTCTTTAATGAAAACACCTTGATGGTGGTGGCTGCCATTGGCGCATTTTGCATCCGGGAATATCCGGAGGCTGTGTTTGTGGTACTATTTTACCGGGTGGGCGAACTATTTGAAGATTACGCTGTAAAAAAATCCAGGCGTTCTATCAGCCAGGTTATGAGCATCTGCCCGGAATATGCCAATTTACTGAAGGACGGTAAGCTGCAAAAGGTAGACCCGGAGGAGGTTTCCATTGGCGATATTATTATGGTATCTCCCGGGGAAAAAGTGCCTCTGGACGGCATTGTGATCCAAGGGCAATCCTTTGTAGACACCTGCGCACTGACCGGGGAATCCGTTCCCCGCCGGGTCGGTGTGGACGATGCCATCCTCAGCGGATGCATCAATCAAAACGCAGCCCTTTCCGTCCGGGTCACCAAAACCTATGAGGATTCCACGGTGAGCCGAATTCTGGAGCTGGTGGAAACCGCCTCCTCCCGAAAATCCTCCTCCGAAAAATTCATCACCAAATTTGCCAGATACTACACCCCCATTGTGCTGGTCTGTGCAGTAATGCTGGCGGTGGTGCCACCCCTGATTTTGGAGAGTGCCACCTTTACGGACTATATTTACAGAGCCCTTTCTTTTTTGGTGGTGTCCTGCCCATGCGCCCTGGTGATCTCCGTGCCCCTGGCTTTCTTTGGAGGTATCGGCGGCGCAGCGAAAAAGGGCATTCTGGTGAAGGGTGGCAACTATTTGGAGGTGCTTTCCCATGCGGAAAATGTGGTTTTTGACAAAACCGGAACGCTGACCGTGGGCAGCTTTTCCGTCTGCGCTATCCATGCCCCGGAAATGCCCCAGGAGGCACTTTTGGAGCTGGCTGCCCACGCGGAACATCTGTCCTCCCATCCCATTGCCCAGTCTATCCGGGCAGCCTGGGGCAAGGAGCTGCAGCTGGAACGGATCACGGATTCCGAGGAGATCCCCGGTTGCGGTGTCCGGGCGGTGGTGGATGGTAAGACCGTCTTTGCGGGCAATGAAAAGCTGATGCAGTCTTTGGGCATCTCCTGCCAGGATCAACACAAGGGCACTGCCGTATATGTGGCAGTAGACGGAAAGTACGCAGGCAGCATTCAAATTGCCGACCAATTGAAGCCGGATGCCCAGGACGGGATCCGGGCACTGAAAGCGGCGGGCAAAAAAACCTTTATGCTCACCGGCGACCGCCGGCAGGCTGCGGAATATATGGCATCTCAGCTGGGCATTGACTGCGTAAAAAGCCAACTGCTTCCCCAAGATAAGGTAGCGCAGCTGGAAAGCATTATAGCAAGCAGCAAGGGCAAGACCCTGTATGTGGGCGACGGCATCAACGATGCCCCGGTGCTTGCCCGGGCAGATGCAGGCATCGCCATGGGCGCATTCGGCTCAGATGCAGCCATTGAAGCAGCGGATATCGTGATTATGACCGACCAGGTGACCAAAATCGAAGCGGCCTTGAAAATCGCGAAAAAAACCATGTCCATCGCCCGGCAGAATATTATCTTTTCCCTGGCCATCAAGATCGGCATTCTGATTCTGTGTTCGCTGAATGTGGTAGGCATGGGCGTGGCGGTATTTGGGGATGTGGGCGTGATGGTGCTGGCAGTGCTCAACGCCTTCCGCGCCCTGCGGCAAGATTAATTCGCCCTTTCATAACGCGTGCCAGGCACGCTCATAACTGCAACGAAGTTGCATCATAACGCTAAACTCATAACGCATCGATCATCACACATAACTAACTGTAAACTAATTATGTTAACTACCAAAGGCGCGTAGGGGACGGTGACCACAGCGTCCCATCTTTGTAGGAAATGCATTTATGCATTCCTATGAGGAACGGATAAATCCTATAAGGAACGGATCAATCCGTTCCCTACAGTTGCATTATGCGCTTCACATTTTCGTAGGGAACGCCGTCCCCGGCGTTCCGGAATCATCGGTTGTAATGCGGAACGCTGAGGACAGCGTTCCCTACTCGCAACTCATAACACTCTGTAAACTAATTATGTCAACCATACAATTAGAACAACGCATTTTGCATTTTGCATTCTCAACTCTTAACGCAACTGTCAACTGGCTATTGTGCACGCAGGCAGGCGACCAATGGTCGCCCCTACTATCAATTGTTAACGATCCACTATATGCGCACCATTCATAATCATTTCAATTTTAATACATATCCCATCAATCATAAAAAAATGCTTGACAAACGCAGTACGACTGGCTATAATAAGCGTGTTCTGTTTGAGCCGCCGGTATAGCTCAGTTGGTAGAGCAGCTGATTTGTAATCAGCAGGTCGGGGGTTCGAGTCCGTCTACCGGCTCCAAGCAGAGCTTGGATGAAGAACTAAATATGGGGGATTTCCCGAGTGGCCAAAGGGGACAGACTGTAAATCTGCTGGCTATGCCTTCGGTGGTTCGAATCCACCATCCCCCACCAGAAAAAG
>JAZNSR010000093.1:0-30925 GCA_045591335.1 Faecousia sp. | reverse complement strand
CTGTGTTACACTACACGCCGTAGGGAATGCATTCATGCATTCCTAAATCCTAAAACACGCACAATTGCTTATATTTTACCTTTTGGAACGGATAAATCCGTTCCCTACGGATGGTTTGTATGTGTACGATAAATTAGAATTTAGCTTTCCGGTTTTTGGAAGCTGTGGATCTTGCCGCCGGGGGCGGTGTTGGTGATATCCCCGCCGATGATCTGGTCCTTGTATACCAGCACCGTGGCATATACCGGGTCGGTGGCGTTGGGGTAATTGTTCACCTTGTAAACATAGCGCATAACGGTTTTGCCGGCGTATTCCTCCAGGTCATACCCTTGGCTTTTTTGCAGGGCATTGTAGCGGGAGAATACCTCCGATGGTTCAGATGGGATCTTCACCTGGGAGGATTGGGTGGGGGATGCGCTGACCTGCCAGCCGTGCTCAGCCAAGAATTCCACCCGCCCGTCGTTTTGGGAAAGGGGCGCGGCGGTTTGCTTGCTGCCGCCGCCAAAGATCAGAATGATCCCCAGGATCACCGCCGCGGCGATTCCCAGTATGATCAATAGCTTTTTCATGTCGACCTTTGCGGTCATCATCATCATAATCATGTACCTCCCGGAAAGTTTTGGTAGTTCAGTCTATTCTGCCCTTTGGGAGATTATGAAAGGAAGATTCTAATTTATCGCTGTGTTACACTACATGCTGTAGGGAATGCATTCATGCATTCCTAAATCCTAAAACACGCACAATTGCTTATATTTTACCTTTTGGAACGGATAAATCCGTTCCCTACGGATGGTTTGTATGTGTACGATAAATTAGAATTTATGGAGGTTTTATGGAACGGTTGGATAAGTTTTTATGCGACTGCGGTATTGGTACCCGCAGCCAGGTAAAGCAAATTTTAAAATCCGGGCGGGTCACCGTGGACGGCACACCAGAAAAAGACCCGGGCAGAAAAATCGATGCCCAGGTGCAGAATATTTGCTTTGACGGGGAGCGGTTGGGTAAGACCGGCACGGTGGTGGTCATGCTCAATAAGCCTGCAGGCTTTGTGACTGCCACAGAGGATAAGCAGGAAAAAACCGTCATGGAGCTGCTGCCTGCAGAATATAAGCATTTGGAGCTGAAGCCCATTGGCAGATTGGATAAGGCCACAGAGGGGCTTTTGCTGTTTACCAACGATGGGGATTTGCTCCACCGGCTCATCAGCCCCAAAAAGCAAGTGCCGAAAATCTATTATGCCCGCCATGAGGGCCAGGCAGCGGAAGCGGATGTGCAGGCCTTTGCCCAGGGGTTGACCCTGGCAGATGGCACAAAATGCCTGCCTGCCAAGCTGGAGCCTATGGGAGCAGGGCAGAGCAGAATCACCGTCTGCGAGGGGAAATATCACCAGGTTCGGCGGATGATGGCTGCCCGGGGCATGCATGTGGAATATCTGGAGCGGATCGCGGAAGGAAATTTGACCTTGGGAGATTTGCAGCGGGGCAAGACCCGAAAGCTGACAGATACGGAGATTGGGCAGCTGCTGTGATGTTTGCCTGCGCTGCTGGCTGCAGCGGAAATCCGGCAGGATGCATAAAAGCTTCACGCTTTCTTTGTGCATTTTGCGAGTATCCCGAGAATACTTTTGCGAAAAATACGCCGGATCATTTGCTTTATACGCCGTTTTCGATATAATGAAAATGGAATAATAGATGGAGGGATGATCTATGAAAAGAATCATAGCCAGTTTGTTATGCGCTCTTTTACTGATGAGCATTTTGGTGCTCCCGGCTTCTGCCTGGTTTGAGGTGACTTATTACAATGAGGAGGTCTATGCCGGCGGCGTGCTGGACCTGTATGCCTTTGTGCCCGGAGATGTGGAGGATTATACCTTCCAGTGGCAGTTTGCGGGTATTGGCAGCGGCAGTGGCGTGAATTTGGATGACAATGACCGCTATAAGGGAACCAAAACCAATCATTTGCAGTTGTATACCTCGTCGGATGGGGACTATACCCATTGGGACGAGATTCCCTTCTTTTGTAAGATCACCAAGGACGGGGATACCCAGTATACCCCCGATATTTATATGCATGTTTATTCTTATGATTCCATGCTTAAGGCTATGAAAAACTGGGGCATGGGTCTGTATACCCCCCAGCTGACCAATGTATCCAATTTGCGTTCTGACGATGATGTGAATTACTACGGCGAAGCCTACGCAGGTTCCAAGATCAATGTGCTCTGCGGCGGCAGCGTGGCCACCCAAAAGACGATATTAACCAATTCTGAGGTGGAGCTGCGCCGGGAGATCCGCATTGCAGAAGCCAATAAGTATATCTCCGTGGGTGACAACACGGTTTATATCCCCTATACGGTGGATAACAATGCGGTGAAGATCGAGGTCACCATGCGCATTATTATGGCCGGTGTGGATAAGGGCGTGTTTGACACCAAGACCATCACCCTGAACACCAAGCGTCCGGAAAAATTAGCCAGAGGCGTGACCACCGCGGCCTGCTCCATCTTGCGCTATACCTATAACGAATCCCAGGTTTTGCGTTCGCTGCCCAAGAGCGCGGTGGTGGATGTGGTAGGCGAGGATGGCGGCTATTACCAGGTGTATTCCCAGAATGTGGTGGGCTATGTGCCCAAGGGACTTATGCGGGTGGATACCCCCGTGAGCAGCCCGGTGATCCAGGAGGTGGACCTGACCATCGATGCGCCGGTGGCAGGGCAGAATCCTGCTTTCACCTGCCAGTTCCAGTCCCTGGGCTGCGAGCTTTACAAAACAGAGCCAATCAGCTGGTATGACCGTACTGCCGGTAAGTATGTGTACGCAACGGATCAGTTCCAGGCGGGTCACGATTATGATTTGGTTATTTGGGTGGCGGCAAAAAGCGGTTACCGCTTCCAGCTGGATGCCAGCGGCAATCCTAAGCTGAAGGGCTCTATCAACGGCAATCTGCCGCCCTTTATCAACAAAGCCTACGAGCAGCTGCCGGAGCAGGTGGTGGAGCTGACCTACCGTTTCAGCAACATCCCCAAAGCCCCCAGCCATACCTGCGGCCCCGTTAAGGTGGAAAAGGTTGCTCCCACCTGCACAAAGACCGGCCATGAGGCTTATTACCGGTGCAGCTGCGGCAAGTGCTATTCCGATGCCAACGGCACCAATCCTATTGACCCGGAAACCTGGGGTATATTGGCAACTGTCGCCCATAAGCCGGGCAACTGGACCGGCAACGGTACCCACCACTATAAAAAATGCCAGGTTTGCTATCAAGTGATCACCGGCACCAATGCGCCCCATTCCGGCGGCAAGGCAAGCTGCGTGGCAAAGGCCACCTGCGCCACCTGCAATATGGAATATGGCCAAATCAATGAGGACCATGTGCCGGAGGAGCAGTGGAGCGCCCGGGGAGATATGTATCACATGCACCTGTGCAAGCTTTGCGGCGCCCATTGCGATGTGGACAGTCATGTGCCCGGGCCTGAGGCCACGGAAAAAGAGCCCCAGCGATGCACGGTCTGTGATTACATATTGCAGCCTGCAAAGAATCATAAGCATGAGCTGACGAAGGTGGAGGAAGTTCCTGCCACCTGCGTAAAGCCCGGCAATGTTGCTTATTACAGCTGCAGCGGGTGTTCTTCCCGCTTTGCTGACGCAGAGGGTAAGGAGGAGCTGCCTGCCGCCATGGATGTGACCGTGGGTGCGTTGGGACACCGGGTCAGTGAAAGCTGGCAGTTTGACGCGGATTTCCATTGGTCCGTGTGCCAGGTGTGCGGCGCGGTGCTGGATGAGACCAGAATGGAGCATGATATGCAAACAGGAACTTGCTCCACCTGCGGCTATGACGGTCAGTTCGTGCCGGAGACCACCGAGCCCACCGTTCCCGCAGAAACCCAGCCCCAGTCGCAAAATCAAGATCCTCCGGCAAATTTTGGCTGGATCTGGATTTTGATAGCCATTGTGGTGGCGCTTTTGGCAGTGGCGCTGGCAATTCTTGCAGCCATCGTCTTGCTGCTGAAGAAGAAATAAGGAAAAACATGTCAATATAAAGGCTTGCGTATTTCGCAAAGTTTTTTGGTAAAAACGAAAAATTTCATCCCCCAGGGGGGCTTGCAGGGGCAAATGGGGTCTGCTAGAATGGGGGCAGAAACCAAAAAGGAAGTGCGAAATATGAGAATGTCCTTTGTAAAGAAAATGGTCTACACCGCCATTTGCAGCGCCCTTTGCGTGATCCTGCCCCTGGCCTTTCACAGCGTCCAAAACGCAGGAACCATCTTTTTACCTATGCATATTCCCGTTTTGCTGTGCGGCTTGATCTGCGGCTGGCCCTATGGCCTGGCTTGCGGTATTTTGGGTCCCTGCCTTTCCAGCTTGATCACCAGTATGCCCCCGGCAGTGATGCTGCCCTCCATGATGGTGGAATGCGCCATGTATGGCTGTGTAACGGGCCTGATGATGCAGTATGTGCGCACCGGTAAGACTACCTTGGATCTGTATATCGGCATGGTCACCGCCATGGCGGCTGGCCGTGTGATTGCCGGCTTTGCCAAGGCCTGGATCTTTGGTATGGTAGATGCCCCCTTCGCCTGGGTCACCACCTCCTTGGTGGCGGGTATTCCCGGCATTGTGATCCAGCTGGTGCTGATCCCCATTTTGGTGCTGGCACTGACCAAGGCCCGGCTGTTGCCGGAGCGTTATCCCAGAGTTTGTTCCTGCACCCAAACCGCTAACGCCACAAATTAAAGTAAAATAAGAATCCGCATCCGGAAAAACCGGATGCGGAAATTTTTAGTTTTTCGCGGGGAAATAGAAACGCACAATGATCAAAAAGTTGCCGTCGTCCAGCCGCTTGTTGAAGATGGCTTCCCCTTTGACATCGTAAGGGCCTTTGAGCTTTGCAGGATGCATCAGGTCCATTTGGTAGCGGATATGCAGCTGATAGATAGTGTTGGCCTCCAAAGTATCGCCGGGATTCATATCCACGGTTTGTTCGTCCTCTGTAACCTGCTTCCAGCTGGTGGTAAAGTCTAAAGGCATGTCATCCAGAGATAGCTCCACGCCAATGGCATCAATGGATGCGCCCAGCTTGGCATCGGGGCATCGGATGGTCACATAGTGGGGCTCTGTGGGAGCTGGGGGGTCGGTGGAGACCGGGGGCTCAGTGGGGACAGAAGCTTCCGTGGTGGCAGGGGGCTGGGCGCCTGCATCCTTGCAGCCTGCCAGGGCAAGCAGTAGGCACGCAGCAAGTGCGAAACACAGAATTTTGAAAATATGGGTTTTCATACAAAACCTCCATTGTGAGAATGATTGCTTTTATTCTACCGAAAATAAACGGGGATTGCAACACAAATCTGTATAAATTCCGGAAACTGTGTTGTAATTTGCAAATACTGGTATTATAATATTTCCAGTGCATTTTTTGACGATGCGCCGGAATACTGATAAAGCGGTAAAATAATATGAAAAAGATCAAATCCCCCCGGCTCATGCTGGTGGTGGCCATGACCTTATTTGGTACCATTGGCTATTTTGTGCGGAATATTCCGCTGTCCTCCGGAGCAATTGCCCTTTGCCGGGCGGTGATCGCCGTGGGAGTCATGGGTATATACCTGCTGCTGAGCAAGCAGGGCATCAAGCTGAAAAGTCCCCGAAAGCAGCTGCCACTATTGGCAGTGTCCGGGGCGGCTATTGGCATTAATTGGATATTACTTTTTGAAGCCTACCGTTACACCACCGTCTCTTTGGCAACCCTGAGCTATTATTTTGCCCCGGTGCTGGTGATGGTGGTATGCCCCATTTTGTTCCGGGAAAAGCTGACGATCCGGCAGATTATCTGCTTTTGTATGTCCACTGTGGGTCTGGTGCTGATCACGGGCTTTGGCTTGTCCGGTGCGGGCACGGACGGTAAAGGCATTTTGCTGGGGCTGGGCGCAGCGGTGTTTTATGCCTTTGCGGTGATCCTTAACAAATATATTCGGGGCGTGGATGGGATGCAGCGGACTTTTTGGCAGTTTTTAGCTGCTGCGGTGGTGCTGCTGCCCTATGTGCTGCTGAGCGGCGGCGTGGAGCTGCTAAAGCTGAATTATCCTGCCATTATCAGCCTGCTGATCGTGGGTCTGGTGCATACAGGGCTGTGCTATTGCCTGTATTTTTCTGCTTTAAAGGAACTGCCCGGGCAAAAGGCCGCCATTTTAAGCTATATTGATCCTTTGGTGGCGGTGGTGGTGTCTGTAACGCTGCTGCGAGAGCCAATCACTCTATGGCAGATTTTGGGCGGCAGCATGATTTTAGGCTTTACTTTGCTCAATGAGTTAAAAGGAGAGTAAACCCAATGGAACAGTTATTGCAGAATATTTTGCAGGAATGCCGGCAGGAAACTGCCAAGGGCCATGTTGCCACTTATATTCCCGAGCTTGCCAAGGCTGACCCAAATCAGCTGGGCATTTGCCTGGTGGATGGAGAAGGCAAGTATCATTGCGCCGGAGACTGGGAGCAGTTGTTTTCCATGCAAAGTGTGGCAAAACCCTTGATCCTGCTGTTGGCACTGCAGGATAGCGGGGAGCAGCAGGTGCGGCAGCTGGTGGGCATGGAGGCCACGGGCAAGCCCTTTGATGCATTTAATTACAGTGACCAGGCCTTAACCGGGGCGCATATTAACCCTATGATCAATGCGGGTGCCATTGCCCTTTGTACTTTGATTCGGGGTGAAACCTATGAAGAAAAATTCGACCGTCTTTTGGCATTGGCACGGAAGCTTTCCGGCAACTCTAATATGGCGGTGATCCAGTCCGTTTTTCATTCAGAGAAGGAAACCGGCCATAAAAACCGGGCTTTGGGGTATATGCTCAAGGCCTATGGCATGGTGGAAGATCCCATTGAGCAAATCGTGGATTGCTATTTTAAGGCCTGCTCTATTGGGGCTACCTGCCGGGATCTGGCCCGGATCGGCGCAGTGCTTTCCGGCCATGGGAAGGACCCGGTCAGCGGCCAGCAGCTGCTGCAGCCGGAGTATGCCCGGTATGTGAATGCCACCCTGGTTACCTGCGGCATGTATGACGGCTCCGGTGAGTTCGCTCTGAAGGTGGGGATTCCTGCCAAAAGCGGCGTGGGCGGCGGCGTTATGGGCGTTGTGCCCGGACGCATGGGCATCGGTGTGTTTGCCCCCGCTTTAGACAAAAAAGGTAACAGTGTTGCCGGGGTAAAAGCCATGGAATTATTGAGCCATGAGCTGGGACTCAGTATTTTTTAGTTTACTGGGGGATCATGCACATCCTCTCCCTTTGGGAGAGGTGACGCCACAGGCGGCGGAGAGGGTCCTATCAGGCTTGCTTCGCATGTCAGCTATTTCATAGGAGAGTGTGGAACGGGTGCCTCCAATGGAGGCACCCGCTCTTTATGGCTCTTTATGGATGATTCAGATTGTCAATAGCGGCGCAGGCAGCAGCCTGTTCCGCTCTTTTTTTACTGGTGCCGCTGCCTTCGCCGATCACCTGATCGTTCAGCTTCACTTGTACGAAAAACTGCTTGTCATGATCCGGGCCGCTTTCACCCGCCAGTTCATAAGTAAGCACCTGGTTTTTCTTTTGCTGCACCAGCTCCTGCAGGGCGGTTTTGTAGTCCGCATTTTGCAGGCGGCTGACGGGCACATTGCAAAGCACAAACCGGTCAATAAAGGTCTTGGCAGCATCCATGCCGCCGTCCAAGAAGCAGGCGGCAATAATGGATTCTACGCCGTCAGCCAAAATGGATGCCCGGTCCCTGCCGCCGCCCAGCTCCTCACCGTGGCCTAAAAGCAGATGATTGCCCAGGCCGATGCTGTGGGCGATCACAGCCAGGCTGGTCTCGCAGACCATATCTGCCCGCATGCGGGTCAGCTCGCCCTCGGGGCGGTCCGGGAAATTCCGGTATAAATGCTCTGCCACCACCATGCCCAAAATGGAGTCACCCAAAAATTCCAGCCGTTCGTTGCTTTTCAGACTGTCGTGCCAGCGTTCGTTGGCATAGGAGGAATGGGCAAGCGCATTTTGCAAAAGGGTGATGTTTTTAAAACGGTAGCCAATGGCGGCTTCTAGCTCATTGATCATCTGCGTTCTCCTTATTGCTTAAAAGCTTCAGAGCTTCCTCCAGATCCTGGGTGATATCCCGCTCCGCCGCATCCATGGCCTGCTTAATGGCATTGCGGAATGCCAAAGCGTCGGAGGAGCCGTGGGCCTTGATCACGGGCTTGCGGATGCCCAAAAACTGGGTACCGCCGATCTCCCGGTAGTCCATCATTTTCATGACTTCGTCCACACCCGGCTTGCAGAATAAATAACCGATCTTGGAGGCAAGGCTGCGCTTAAAGATCTTATGCTTCATCAGACTGCCCATGAACATGGCAGTGCCCTCAATGGATTTGAGCAGCACATTGCCGGAAAATCCATCGCATACCACCACATCCACTGCGCCCAGAGGCACATCTCTGGCCTCTACATTGCCCACAAAGTTCAAAAGCCCCTTTTGGGAAGCCTCCGTCAGCATGGCGTAGGCTTCTTTTTGCAGGGCAGAGCCCTTGGAATCCTCAGTGCCCACATTCAAAAGGCCCACCCTGGGGTTGACAATGCCCAGGTTCTTTTTGGCATGCAGACTGCCAATCAGACCAAACTGCAGCAAAAACTCCGGGGTGCACTCCACATTGGCGCCGCAGTCCAAAATCACGGTCTTGCCGCCTGCTTTGTTGGGCATGGCGGGGCCCATGGCTGCCCGCCGGACGCCCCTCACCCGCTTGACCAGCAGGGTGGCACCGGAGAGCAGCGCACCGGTGGAGCCGGCGGAAATAAAGGCATCACCCTGGTCCTCAGAAAGCATTTTTAAGCCTACTACCATGGAGGAATTCTTCTTTTTGCGGATCACATTGGCAGGATCGTCGTGCATATCCACCACTTCCTCTGCGTGGGCGACCTCCATACCCTCCGGAAGGTCGGCAATGCCCTGGCTGCGTAAAACCTCCAGGATCTCGCTGCCTTTGCCCACCAAGGTGATCTGCGCGCCAAAGTCCTGGGCCGCCTGCACAGCCCCCAGCACGGGGGCGAGGGGAGCGTTGTCACCGCCCATGGCATCCAGTATGATTCTCATAAGGCATCCTTCTTTCTATATTTGCGCCTTCAACTGATCAATGATAGCCAGGGATCGGTTGGAAAGGGCAAGATTCTTTTCCGCTTTCTTGCGGATTCGGGTCTCCAGAGGAGAGATGATGCTGAAATTGATGTTCATAGGTTGGAAATTCTCAACGCTTTCGTCGCTGATGTACAGGCCCAGAGCGCCAATGGCGGTTTCCCGGGGGAATTCCACCGGCTGCTTGCCCTGAACCTTGGCTGCCATGGCAACCGCAGCCAAAAAGCCGGAGGCGGCGCTTTCTACATAGCCTTCCACGCCGGTCATCTGCCCGGCAAAGGCCACTAAGGGATTGTTTCGGTCCGCATAGAAACGGTCCAATAGCTTGGGAGACTGCAAAAAGGTGTTTTGGTGCGTCACACCGTACCGGACAAATTCGGCGTTTTCCAGGGCGGGGATCATGGAGAATACCCGCTTCTGTTCGCCAAATTTTAAGTGAGTCTGGAAGCCTACCAGGTTGAATACGCTTTTTGCGGCATTGTCCTGCCGCAGCTGCACCACAGCATAGGGCTCTTTGCCGGTGGCGGGGTCGGTGAGACCCACGGGCTTCAGCGGGCCGTAGCGCAGGGTGTCGTGCCCCCGGCGGGCCATGACCTCCACGGGCATGCAGCCTTCAAATACATTCTTATCCTCAAAGCCATGGACCGGCGCTTCTTCTGCGCTGACCAGCTCTTTGATAAAGGATTCGTATTGCTCTTTGTTCATGGCGCAGTTGATGTAATCCGGTGTGCCCCGGTCATACCGGGACTGCCACCAGGCCTTGGTCATATCAATGGAATCAGCGGTGACCAGAGGGGCAGCCGCATCGAAAAAGTGCAGATATGCCTGGCCAAAGTAATCCCCGATGGCCTGTGATAAGGCGTCGGAGGTCAAAGGACCGGTGGCAATGATCACCGGGCCCTCCGGCACTTGGGTGACCTCACCGGGGATCACAGTGATATTGGGATGGCTGCGCAGCTTTTCCGTTACCAGGTCGGAAAAGCCCTGACGGTCCACTGCCAGACAGCCGCCGGCTTCCACACGGGTGGCTTCCGCGCAGGCTAAGATTAAGCTGTCCAGTCGGCGCAATTCTTCTTTCAGAAGGCCAACGGCATTTTCCAGCCGGTCGCCCCGCAGGGAATTGGAGCAGACCAATTCCGCGAAGGTATCCGTATGGTGGGCGGGGGATTTCTTCTCCGGCTTCATTTCATACAGCTCCACGGAAATACCCCGTTGAGCCAGCTGCCATGCGGCCTCAGAGCCTGCCAGGCCTGCGCCGATCACTTTTACGGTTGCCATATCAGGACTCCTTGCTCTTTTTCTTGGTTGCAGACTTGGTAGTCTTTTTTGCAGTCTTTTTGGCGGGTTTTTCCGCAGTATCGCCGGTTGCGGGCTTCTTGTAGTAGCCCCGCTTGTCCTCCGGCAGGAAATTCTCGCAGGTTTCGTTGATGCAGAAGGGCTTGTTACGGCCCTTGCCTGCTTTTTTAAACATGGTCATGCCGCACTGGGGGCAGTCCTCAGCAGTGGGCACATCCCAGCTCATAAAGCCGCATTTGGCGCCCTGCTCGCAGCCGTAATAGGCATAGCCCCGCTTACTTTTGCGTTTGAGCATACCACTGCCGCATTTGGGACAGCGACCGGGCATTTTTTCCACAATGGGCTTGGTGTTGGTGCATTGAGGGAAGCCGGGGCATGCCAAAAACTTGCCAAACCGGCCGATCTTTACTACCATATTCCGTCCGCAGACCTCGCAGAGCTCCTCGGTGACCTCGTCGGGCACTTTCACCCGCACACCCTCCAGGGCCTTTTCCGCATCGGTCATTTGCCGGTGGAAATCCTCATAGAAATCCGCCAGCAGATCCTTCCAGTTCTGCTTACCTGCTTCCACATCGTCCAGGCGGTTTTCCATGTTGGCGGTGAATTCCACATCGATCACATCCTGGAACCGTTCCAGCATCAGCTGGGTCACCACCTCACCCAAGGGGGTGGGTGCAAGGCGTTTATCCACCTTGTTCACATATTCCCGGTCCTGGATGGTGGAGACGATGGAGGCATAGGTGGAGGGTCTGCCCACGCCCTTTTCCTCCATGGCCTTGACCAGAGTGGCTTCGGTGTAGCGGGCGGGGGGCTGGGTGAAATGCTGAGCCTTGTCGATCTGTTCGGCATTGGCTGTGTCGCCCTCCTGCAGCTGCGGCAGGGGGGAGCCGTTTGATTCTTCCTCGTCGTCCCGGCTTTCCTCGTAAACTGCCAGGAAGCCGGCGAATTTTACGCTTTGATTGGTGCTTCGGAAGGTGTGGCGGTCACATTGGGTGTCAATGGCCACGGTATCGTAAACCGCATTTGCCATCTGAGAGGCCAAAAAACGGCTCCAAATCAGCTTATACAGCCGGTATTGCTCCCGGGTCAGGCTGCTTTGAATGCGCTCCGGGTCCAGCTCCACATGGGTGGGGCGGATGGCTTCGTGGGCATCCTGGGCGCCGGATTTGGTCTTGAAAACATGGAACTTGCCATAGTAGTAGGGCGTGCCGTAGCGGCTTTTAATAAAGCTGGCGGCAGAGGCCATGGCTTCGTCGCTGAGCCGCAGGGAGTCTGTACGCATATAGGTGATCAGACCCAAGGTGCCTTCGCCTGCCACATCCACGCCTTCATACAGCTGCTGGGCGATGGCCATGGTGCGCTTGGGGGTCATGTTCAGCTTTCGGGAGGCCTCCTGCTGCAAGGTGGAGGTGGTAAAGGGAGGGGCAGCGGAACGCTGCTTGTCTGCCCGCTTTACGCTGGTGACGGTGAAGGGCTTGCCGGTGATATCCCGGATCACCGCATCCACCTGGGCTTCATTTTCCAGCTCCTTCTTTTTGGGGTCGCCATAGTATTTGGCAATGAAGCTGCCGGATTTACCCTGCAGCCGCAGTTTTACATCCAGCGACCAGTATTCCTTGGGAATAAAGGCACGGATCTCATTTTCCCGGTCCACCACCAAACGGGTGGCAACGCTCTGCACGCGGCCTGCGGAAAGGCCCCGGCGGACTTTTTTCCAAAGCAGGGGGCTAAGCTGATAGCCTACGATCCGGTCCAGCACCCGGCGGGCTTGCTGGGCGTCCACCAGGCACATATCGATGGCCCGGGGGTTGGCAATGGACTGCTTGACCACCTTTTGGGTGATCTCATTGAAGGTGACCCGCTGGGTCTTGGCATCGGGCAGCTCCAAAAGCTCCTTCAGATGCCAGGAAATGGCTTCTCCCTCCCGGTCCGGGTCCGTTGCCAGATATACGCAATCGGCCTTTTTGGCGGCCTTGCGCAGCTCGTCGATCAATTGGGATTTGGCCTCCAGGGGCAGATATTCCGGCTCAAAGCCGCCTTCAATATCCACGCCCATGGTGCTTTTGGGCAGATCCCGTAAATGGCCCATGCTGGCCTTGACGGTATACTCCGGGCCCAGATATTTACCAATGGTTTTTGCCTTGGAGGGAGACTCCACGATTACAAGATTGGATGCCATAAGTTGTACACTCCTAATTTAAGGAAATCAATCTGCCGGGATGGTTTTTCACCACACCCTTGATTGTAAGCTTCGTAATAAGGGACATAGCCTGGTGCTGGGGCATATCCAGCTGCTCCGTGATCAGGTCCATGGGAACAGGCTTGCTGCTCAGAAGCGCTACCACCGCTTTTTCCGGCTCTGTTAATTCCGGCAGGGTGGTATCTTTCCCAATATACGGAGAATCCTTCGGCTTGTCAATGTTTATTTTGTCGGCCCTTGACCGGGCGGGGGCTTTTTGGGGCAGGGGCGCAGCGGCTGCTGTTCGGGGCTGCGCCTGATGCACGGTCAGCGGGTAACGGCTTGCGTAGGGTTGCAAAAGCTGCCAGCCGCTGAGCACGGCAGTGGCACCCTGGGTGATGAGCGTATTGCTGCCGGCGCAGCTTTCCCTGCCAAGCTCTCCGGGCACGGCAAACAGCGCCCGGTCCTGCTTTTTCGCCCAGTGGGCGGTGTTCAATGCGCCGCTGGATGCAGGGGCTTCCACCACCAGTATGCCGTTGCAGATGCCGCTGATGATTCGGTTGCGCTGCAAAAAATTGCCTTTGAATATCTCCGCATGGGGCGGGTGTTCGGAAAGCAGGCAGCCGCAATGCAGGATGCTTTCAAAAAGCGGCCTGTGGGATGCGGGGGTGAGGCGGTCCAGGCCGCTGGCCAGCACAGCCACGGTGGTTTTGTTCTGGGATAGCGCGCCCTGGGATGCTTGCGCGTCGATGCCAAAGGCCCCGCCGGACACCACCAAGCCGCCGCAGCCAGCAATTTGACTGCTGATTTGGAAGGCAGTGCGAAGGCCGTAATCGCTGGCATGGCGGGTGCCCACCACACCGATAGCCGGCTGCAGCTCCCAGTTGGGCAGTGTGCCCCGGTAATACAGCACCACCGGCGCGTCCGGGATCCGTTTTAATAAGCGGGGGTAGCCGCTGTCGTGCAGGGTCAGAATGCCGATCTGATGCTGCATGCACTGCTGCAGCACGCTTTCCGCCTGGCTCAGATCCTTGTTCAGCACCTGGGGGCAGGGGACGGGGGCGTATAAGATCCCCCCGGCATCCAAAGCATATAGCTTGTCCGGGGTATGGTAATGGGCCAGTAGTCTTTGTTTATCCTTCAGACTGATGCCCTCCAGCAGGGAAAACCATATCCAAAACACTAACATAATATAACCTTCTTATTGCATTTGCCACATAACGATGGCTGCGGCAATGGCCGCGTTTAAAGATTCGCAGTTGGGATTCATAGGGATGATCAGCTCTTGGTCCGCTGCGTCTAAAATTTCCCGGCGGACACCCCGGCCCTCGCTGCCAATGACTACTGCCATAGTTCTTAGATTGGCTTGGCGGATGTCCTTTGCCCGGGGACTTAAGGCGGTGACTGCCAGGGGGATTTGGGCATTTTTGCAGGAAGCCTGGGCATTTTCCCAGGTGGTTTGCACCGGAACGCCGCGAAATACCGCACCCATGGATGCCCGGACGACTTTATGGGAATAGGGATCTGCGCAGCCCTCCAAAAGGGCTACGGGGATCTGCAGAGCATCGGCAGTCCGCAGGATCGTGCCCAAATTGCCCGGGTCCTGGATGCCGTCTAACAGCAGCATACCCGGCTGGGGCGCAAAAGCCTTGGCCTCCGGCAGCCGGCAAATAAACAGTGCGCCCTGGGGGCTTTGCATGGGGGAGATGCTTTCCATCACATCCTCCGGCACATATACGGTTTGCACACGGTCGGGGATTTGGGCACTGACACCGTCAGATAAAATCACCGTTTCTAGCCCCGGCCACCAGCGCACCGCTTCTTCCAAAAGTTTGGTGCCGTCGGCAACGAACAAGCCGGTCTTTTCCCGCTCAGAACGGCTGGCCAGCAGTTTTTTCACTTGCTGCAAAAGAGGGTTTTTCCGGGAGGTGATCCGCTGGATCATAGCTTTTGCACCGCCTTTAATGCGGCTGTATCGCCCAGCACCACCATCACATCTCCCTGGCAGATGGCATAATCCGCCGCCGGGGACACATTGATTTTACCGTCCTGCTTCACCGCCAGGATGTTCACGCCCAGCTTGGCCCGGACATTCAGCTCCCGGAGGCTCTTGCCCACCCAGGCTTTGGGTGCGGGCAGGTCGATAATGCCGTAATCGTCAGAAAGCTCGATATAATCCAGCACATTGAAGCTGGCCAGGGAACGGGCAAGCCGCAGGGCGTTTTCCTGCTCCGGGATCACCACCTGGTCTGCGCCCAGCTTTATGAGCACCTGCCGGTGGGTATCGTCATGGGCCTTGCACACAATGTGCTTCACGCCCAATTCCTTTAAGTTCATGGTTGCCAGCACGGAGTTTGCCAGGTTGCCGCCAATGGCCACCACGGCACAGTCAAAATCCTTTACGCCCAGCGCCCGCAGCACCTCTTTATCCCGCACATCTGCCACCACCGCCTGGGTGACCACATCACTCAAAGGCTGGATCAGCTCCGGGGTGTTATCGATGGCCAACACCTCGCAGCCCAGCTCGCAAAGCCTGCGGGCAACTTCTGTTCCAAATCGGCCCATGCCGATAACTACATAAGATTTCATATTTATCTCCTATCCGATCAGTAGATTTGTTTCCGCGTATTGGAAGCGCTGATTTGCCTGGTTGCCCAGCAGGAAGCCCATGGAAAGGGTCAAAACACCCACTCTGCCAAAATACATAAACAGAATGACCATGATTTTTGCGGGTAGGCTCAGCAGGGGCGTTGCCCCGGCGGTAAGGCCGGCTGTCCCCAAAGCAGAGGCGGCTTCGTAGAGGGCGTCTATGAAGCTGACGGGGGAGGTGGTGCAGATTACCATAGCACCGGTCATGCACAGGCCTACCATAATCACGATGATGGTCATGGCATCCAGCATTTTCTCCCGGGGGATCCGCCGGCGGAATACATTGACACCGCCCTTGCCCCGGATCCGGGCCCAAATAAACAGGAAAAGCACCATGACGGTGACGGTTTTAATACCGCCGGCAGTGGAGCCGGAGGAACCACCGATGAGCATGAAAATAACCGCTGCGGCCTTACTGCCGTCGGTGAGCTTTGCCTGGTCAATGCCTGCAAAGCCGGCGGTACGCAGGGTCACGGACTGGAAGAAGCTGTTGAGGAGCTTATCCCCCCAGGGCATAGGACCCAGGGTATTGGGATTGTTCCATTCCAAAAGCAGGGTCAGTCCCGCACCGCCCAGAATCAGCGCAGCGGTGGCAATGAGCACAAGCTTGGTGTAAACACTGAATTTTTTGGGGTGCTTGACCCGAATCAGCTCCTCCCAAACGAAAAAGCCCAGTCCGCCAATGACGATCAGAGCTATAAGGGTGAGCAGGACCACCGGGTCGGACTGAAAATGCATCACCGAATCGTTGTAGCCGAAAATATCAAAGCCTGCGTTGCAGAAGGCGGAGATGGAGTGAAACAGTCCCCATTTTAAAGCGGTGGTAAAGCCGAACTCCGGCCAAAAACGCACCAAAAGCACCAAGGCGCCTAAGGCCTGGATACTCACGCTGCCGCCAATGACCAGCTTCTGAATGCGCACCACACTTTCCATATCCTCCAGGCTCAGCGCCTGGGCAATGACCATCCGCTGCTTTAAGCCCACCTTTTTCCGGAAAAGCAGCAGCATCACCGCTGCGGCGGACATAAAGCCCAGGCCGCCAATCTCGATCATGGTGATGATCCCCGCCTGGCCAAAGCCGGTCCAGATAGTGCCCGTATCGCCCATCACCAGGCCGGTGACGCAGGTGGCGGAGGTGGCGGTGAATAATGCGTCCCAAAAGCCGGCGGGCTCGCCGGTGGAGGAAATGGGCAGCATTAAAAGCAATGTTCCGGTGGCAATGATCCCGGCGAACACCAAAGCGATGATTTGGGTAGGGGACAGCTGAAATGCTTTTTTGCGTTTCCGGATGGCATGAAAGCCGGTTTTGAATTTTGCCATTTCCTTACCTCGTTTTGAAAAGATACATTATATTATACAATAATAAATAATCTTTGCAAGACCGGATTTTTTATGCACGAAAAATCCGTGTTGCAGCGTTATGCCGCAACACGGAAGAATTCAGAATTTTTTCTTTCTGAGGAAAATAAAGAGCAGTCCCAGAGCCACCGCAAGTGCAGCAGTGCCCCAAATCAGGATCAGTTGGCGCTTTTTTTGCTGCTGCAGCTTTTGGGCCTCCAATTGCCGCTGTTGCTCCAGCTCTTTTTCCAGCCGTTCCTTTTCCAACCGCTCCTTTTCCAACCGTTCCTTTTCCAGCCGCTCCGCTTCCAGACGCTCTTTTTCCAGCCGTTCCGCTTCCAGCCGTTCCGCCTCTATGCGCTCCTGCTCCTGGTAGCTGGTCAGATTCTCCATGAAATCGTTTTTGAGCACATCTTCTCCAACCAGGCTGCGGTAAAGTCCAAAGTGCGCCGGGTTGTATTTTACGATTTGGGTGGCCTTGGTGATCTGCTTATATGAACCGTAAAGCCATATCGTGAATCTGGGGATCTGCTGACTTTCGTGGCAGGGGAAGCCGTAGTTTTGGGAAACCTGGAAGGCGGTCATGCCATGAAAGCTTTCCAGAGGTACATCATAATCAATGACGATGGGGTTTTCTTCGTATAGGTGGAAGTAAGTTTTAGGCACATCCCAAAGGCCGTATTGTTCTGCCAGCTGGGGATAGGCGGTGGGGTCGTTGGTAATGGGAAGGGCTTTTGCCAAAAGATCTGCGTAGACCATGTGCATGCCGTGGCCGTACTCACCGTTGAAGTCGTGACCGATGACCACCTGGGGCTTAAACCGCCGTATTTGCTCTACCACATAGCCCAGCAGATCCTCTCGGGTCACGCCCTCTTGCTCATAATGGCGGTAGGAGCCTTCCATATCTTCAATCAGGAAATCAATGAAGGGACCAAACACCGGGTAATTGCGCACACCGGTGGCCCAAAGGCCGTTGAGCATCTCATGGCAGCGGATGGAGGGGAGCGTGCGGTGAGGGGTGGTGGGGGTGTTGCGGTGGGAAGTCATATAGGCCACCTGCACCCGCAGGCCCCGTTCCGCTGCGTATAAAGGAAACAGACCCGCAAAGAATAAATGCTCATCGTCGCCATGGGTGGAAAGCAGCAGAATGTCTGCCTTGTTATCCAAAGGAGCTTCCCAAACCTGCACATTTTCCGGGGGCTGCCCCGGGGAATAGGCGGAGATCTCCGAAACCTGCACACTGCCGGTAAACCGCAGGGTGGCCTGGGTGGTGGACTGGGGCAGGGTCACATACTCATGGAGCATGCCGTATTGACCTGCGTCTATACTTTCGCCGCTTACATCATCGGTTATGGTGTAGGGCTCGCATTCCAGGTCGAACTGAACATACAGGCTTTGAAAGGGCGTTTTTGCCTTGACGGTCAGAACGCAGTCCTTGCCGGAGGTACGGTTGGCGAATTCTCTGCCGTCGGTGAGGAAATCGTAGGTTTTATAGCCGGTGCCGCTGACAGTCACGGTAACCTGTTGGGCCACGGCTTTCTCCGGGACTTCTGTGGCTTCTGTGGGTGCCGTTGTGTCCTGGGGAACGGTGGCTTCCGGAGTCCCGTGAGGCGCTGCATCCTCCAGCGCGTATACCGGGAGACTGAGCAGGCAAAGGGTCAGCAGCGCGGCCAGTATCCGTTTGCACATAGGTATCACCTCGCATAAGATGGGTACTATTGTAGCAGGAAAATGCGTATTTGTCAAAAGGATTAGAAAAACTGTTGTTTTTATATAAAAAATATGCTATACTGAGTGAAAATCCCATGAAGGAGGACTGGTTATGACCGGTATCCACAATTTCCGCACTTCCCTGCGGGGCTTTAACCGTCAGGATGTGGTGACTTATATTGAATTCATGACCAATCAGCATAATAACCAGCTACAGCAGCTGAACAATCAGCTGGCGGCTGCGCAGAGCCGTGCCGGTGACCCGGAGCTGCAATCCAAGCTGGCTGCGGCGGAGGCCCGCATCGCGGAACTGGAGGCCAAGCTGGCTGAAGGGCAGAGCAATTGCACTGAGCAGGAGCTGGAGGCTTACCGCCGGGCAGAGCGGGCAGAGCGGACTGCCAAGGAGCGCTCCCGCCAGATCTGCGATCAGGCCAACAGTGCTTTGGCAGATGCCAGCTACCAAGTGGACACCGCTGCTGCCACCATCGACGCTGCCGCAGAGAATTTGAATGCGCAGCTGGAGGCTTACCGGCTGGCAGTGGAGGAGGCTAAGCAGACGCTCCATGACGCTGCCCATGCCCTGCAGTCTATCACACCGGAAGAAGCTTAAGCTTGAGGGCTGTTGCGTTTGCAACAGCCCTCAGAGTGTAAAATGTGTTTTTATCTAAGCATAGCCGCGGATTGACCGGGAGTTGGAAGTATGATGAATCGCTTTCCCCAATATTATAAAGCCTTTTCCTGTATTGCCGGGGCATGCCCTGATAGCTGCTGCCAGGAATGGGAGGTGGCATTGGACGAGCAAAGTGTTGCCCGTTACAAAAGCCTGCCTGGTCCTTTGGGCGATAAGCTGCGGCAGGTGATCCGGCAGGAGGACGGCCTTTATTTGATGACCATTGGAAATGCCCGCTGTCCCATGTGGCGGCAGGATGGCTTGTGTATGATCCAAGCCCAATACGGGCATGATGCATTGTGCCGGACATGCCGGGATTTTCCCCGGCTGCAGCATGAATACGAGGGCTTTACGGAGCGGGACCTGGAGCTTTCCTGCCCGGAGGCGGCCCGGCTGATCTTCTTTGGGGATGGGACTGTGGTCACCGAGGGGGAACAGGAGCAGACAGGGGACGAAATTCTGGAAATTTTACTGCAAAGCCGGCAGGTGGCGTATTCCCTAATGGAAAACGGGGAATTATCACTGCCCCAGCGGCTTTCTGTGCTGCTGCTATATGCCCATAGCGTCCAGGCCTGGCTGGATGGGGCTGAGCCTGCGCAGCTGGATATTCCCAAAGCCCTGGCAGATGCAAAACGCTTTGCGGGCCGTGGGGATGCGGCTGCCATTGTGGCATTTTATCAGAATTTGGAAATTCTCACAGACCGGTGGAGAGCCCGTTTGGATGCGCCCTGCTTTGGGGGCTGGGACGAAAAGCTTGCCCGGTTTATGATCTACGGCATTCGGCGGTATTGGCTGCAGGCAGTGTCGGATCTGGATCTTTTGTGCAGGGTGAAGTTTTTGATCTCTGCCTGCATTCTTCTGGCCCATTTGGGCGGGGATATGGTGCAGACTGCCCAGCTCTGGTCCAAGGAGACGGAGAACAATCCGGACAATGTGGAGGCTCTTTTGGATGGAGCTTACAGCCAGCCGGCGTTTACGGATGTGAATTTGCTGGGGCTGCTGAAATAAGGAGGAAAAGCATGAACAAGAAGGTTCGTTGGATCACCGAAACGGCGGTGATGCTGGCGCTGCTGATTTGCCTGCAGTGGGCAGGTTCTCAGATCCCCGCACCCATGGTCAAGCAGCTGGTCACCGGTTCGTTCGTCAATGCGGTGTTGGCGGTGACTGTGCTGGTGGCGGGGCTTTCCAGCGGCATTACCGTGGCGCTGATCTCACCGGTGGCGGCTTATCTGCTGGGGATCCCCACCCAGGCCGTTGCCATTCCTGCCATTATGGTGGGCAATACGGTGTTTGTGATCCTGCTGTATTTTATTGCAGGCAAAAACAGTAGAATCATTTGGCGGCAGCTGATGGCCTGGATCGCCGCGGCGGTGAGTAAATTCGCGGTTTTGTATGCGCTGGTGGTATGGCTGATCTGTGGACTGGTGGTGCCGGGTACGCCCCAGGTTGCCAAGCTGACCGCCGCCTTTAGCTGGCCTCAGCTGGTCACGGCCTTGATCGGCGGCGGTGTGGCGTTGAGCATTGTGCCTCTGCTGCGAAAAGCCTTGAAAAAATAAATCCTTCGTCCGTGCTGCAAATTGCAGCACGGACGATTCAGAGTGTCAAAAAAGCCGCCAATCGTCAAAAAGCGAAATAGAATCATTGTATTCAAAAAGCCTTCTCCTTGAGGAGGTGGTGGCAAAAATCTTTGATTTTTGACGGATGAGGTGTCACAAAAAAGCTTGCTGCGCAAGGCTTTTTGACTTACTGCGCAACTCTCCCCTCTCGAGTATCCATATACACTTCGGGGTCGAGTTGCTTGCCTTGACGGCTTTATTGACCTCTGCCAGTCTGCCAAAAAACAATTTTTTGACAGACTGAGCCCATCCCCCTCAAAGAGGGGGATGGGCAGCGGGTAGTATCTCGCAGTATAAATGGAGAGGACAACTTGTTTGCGGAATGTATCAATGCATTCCCTGTGGCACAAGCTTTATTGTGCCGCAGGGATCGGATTGATCCGTTCCGAAATAATAGAAATTTATGAGGAAATGAGGGATTACAGTGCATTCGTGGAATAAGAGAATATGTGCGATCCTTTTATGTGTGTGTTTGACTGCAGGATTTTTACCGCTCGGCGCACAGGCGGCACTGGTGGAAGATGCTTCGCCCTATTTGACACAGCAGATGTTTTTGGGGGATGATCTGACATTTCAGCTCCAGGGTAATACGAATTATTATTTTGCGGAGCATGCTGTTGCCACACTTGCTTATGGAAATCGGGTGGACACCTATCGGCTGGAGGATTTGATACCTGCCGGTGACGGTCAGTATGCAATTGCTGCAGAATTGGCGGCTGCTCAGATGACAGAGGATATCACTTTGACAATCCGGGTGGGAGAAGTTGAGGTTTTGCAGAAAACCTATAGCATCCGTGATTATTTGTCCGCATTGCTGGACGGCAACTACAGTGACCAAACCAAACAGCTGTGCCGGGAGCTTTTGAATTACGGCGCATGGGCACAAAAGTATTTTGAACATCGCCAGGATGATCTTGCTGATTCGGGCTATGTGATTGCGCCACAATATGCGATTGCGGAGGAAATGCCCGGGGTAGAGATCAGCGGCAGTGTGCCGGGTGTCGATATTTACGGAACATCGGTGCGGCTTGTTTCTAAGCTTGCTGTGCGCTATTATTTTACCGGCAATGTTTCCGATTGCGTATTTACTGTTGACGGTGTGAAATATACCCCTGTCAGCAAGGATGGAATGTACTATATTGAAGTTCCCGGTGTGAATCCCCAGGATATGGAAACGCCGATGCAGGTGGAAGTGACTGACGGTACCAATACCCTGTCCGTGCGCTATGTGCCCTTGCATTTCTTTGTCCGCAGCTATCAAAAGGCAACGGACGAAACATATCGGGGACTTTTGCAGGCTGCTTACAGCTACTTCAAAACAGCGGCATCCTATACCCCTGAGGAAAATGAGGATCTGGGTCAATCAGGAGGCACAGAAGAATCCCCGGTAGTTGTGCCGGACAGTGAGAATTTGATCTTTGGCTTTGAATCCTATGCTCAGATCACCGGAGCAAAAATTGCCACCGGCAATATGCTGGGCAGAATGGAAATCAACACCGATCCAAACTATATTACGCAGGGCAAGGCTTCGCTTAAGGTTTGTCCTCAGGGCGACTATAATGTTTCCGGAAAAGATCCCTATTTTAAGCTGGACCTTTTGGATACCACTTGTGCGACCAGCGACTTTTCAGAATATGAGAAGGTTGCCTTCGATGTATATAACCCACAGAATGAAACGCTGCATATCCGGGTGGGACTTGTACTGGGCAGCGATCCCAATAACTATCTGACAACCATAAAGCAAACGGTGGCGCTGAAGCCCAACGGCTGGACATCTTGCTGCTATGATCTGTCTGTCGTGGCCGGATGCGGTTTCTATGATCTGGCTAATGTGCGGTATATGACCTTTGCCTTTGCTGAGCACAAGAATAGCAAGGAAGATACCCCCAATACCCTTTACATTGATAATCTGAAGGGTGTGCCCTATGGCGAAAGCGAAGGCCCTGCCCCGATCGGTTTTGGCCTTGAAACCGGGCTGGACTTTGAAACCTATGGCCACGAATATCTCTTTACGGGCCAGGGTAAAGCCAATGATGCGGCTGTGGACAGAGTTCGTTATTACTCTGTTGGCGCTGTTCGGGCTCCTGAAAACGGTGGCAGCTACGGCTTGCGGCTGAGTCATGAAAGCGACTATTATCCCACCTTCCGTATTCATTTCGGCAAAACACTGCCGGCAGATTCGCAGATTACCTTCCAGGCCTACGGCAGGATCACAAGCGGAACGAGCCAGTATAACCAAAGTATTTTTGAATTCTTGGCCGGCGGCGAAGCCACGGAGCAGTTTGCCTGCGACCGGTGGACACAGCTAACCTTTTATCTATCTGAGCCCGCGGAATATGTAGATTTGTTCTGGAATTATGAGCGGGCAGGCATTACCTCGTCCAGTGCATCCGGCGAAGTATATATCGATAATATCCAGGCGGTTCTGCCCCAACCTGCAGGTGACTTTGCCCAGGGCATCGACTTTGAACAGATCGGTCATGCGGAGCGTTTTTCCGGCATGGACAGTGCTGTGACCCAGAGAGTTTTGTATACGAATACAGATGTTTCCGCACCTTCCAACGGTGGCCAGTATGCCTTGAAAGCAAGCGGAGAAGTAAATAAGAAGATACCCTTCCGGATAAGCTTCGGCCGTCAATTGGCAGCAAATACGGTCATTAGCTTTAATGTGTATGGAAAAATTACTACCAGCGGTTGGGTTTGGAGCAAAAGCTGTGTGTTCCAGAATACTTCCGGCAGTAATGTGACATCCTCTTTTAATGGTGATAAATGGACAACGGTTTCCTTTACATTGTCGGAATCTGCGGAATACATAGATCTGGTCTGGCAGTATACTTGTACCGGCATAGGCGTCCAAAGCTCTGGTGAAGTATGGATGGATAACTTTAAGGCAGAAGAGCCGGAAGTGTCTGCAACCGGTGATTTTGTGGAGGGTGTTGATTTTGAAGTCAGAGGCAATGAGAAACTCTTTGCCGGTATCGGTGTGGCGCAGGATGCCGCTATTGCCCGGGTTGCTTATGCAGATGTCGGCGTTTCCAAGGATAACGGCGGTGAGTATGCGCTGAAGCTGAGCCATGGCAGCCATTATTATCCCACTTTCCAGATGATCTTTGGCAAGACCCTTCCTGCCGGCACTGTCATCACCTTTGATGCCTATGGTTCATTTGATAACTGTCAGTCGAATAATGAGTTTAACATTGAGTTTACAGGCGATAGTGGCAGCGGTGATGTGCTTTGGATGCGGCCTAAAACATGGACAACTGCCACCATCACCTTAAGCGGTGATTGCGATTATCTCCAGTTTTTCTATAACATCGAGCGCGGCAACAGCGTTTCCGGTGATGTAGCTTCCTATCTTTTGATCGATAATGTAAAGGCAGTAGAGCCTTCTGTGGTATCCGGGGATATCACCCAAGGCTTGAATTTTGAGGAAGAAGCCCATACCGTGTATTTTACCGGACAGGGAGTCACTCAGGATGCAAAGATTGAAAGAGTTTCCTATGCTGATGCTGGTATAACAGCTCTCGCAGACGGCGGCAGCTATGCTTTGCGGCTGAGCCATGAAAGTAATTACTGGCCAACATTCCGTTTAAGCTTTGGAAAAACGCTCAAAGCAGGAACGAAGATTATTTTTATGGCTTACGGCAGAATTACCAGCGGCACGAACCTTTACAATCAGAGCATTTTTGAGTATAGCTCCAGCAGTGGCGGAGGGGAAGCCACTGCCCAGTTTAAATGTGATGCTTGGACGGAACTGACCATTACTTTAAAATCCGATACAGACCATATTGATCTGTTTTGGAATTTTGACCGTGCCAGCATCACATCGTCAACGGCATCCGGTGAGGTATACATAGATAATTTCCGCGTGGAAGAATCATAAATTGGGTTTCAGAATAAGGGATCGCAGCCTCTGAAGTTTTCGGAGGCTGCCCCGAAAAATAAGAAATGTTTTATGCAATGCAAAACCGTATGATTGCATTGCATAGATAAAGAAGATAGGTTAAGATGAAAGAAACTAAACGGAAAGGACGGGAAGTTCGTGGCGAAACAAGAAATCAAGACAAACCCAGAGAAGGAAAATGTCTTTTCCGGGCTTTCGTTATATGAGATCAATCGTAAATTACATAATTTACTTTTTGGAAACCGGAAACCTAAGCGGGTTTTGAAACAAAAAACCAAGACCACCATCTTTATTTGGGCAATGCTGGCATTGCCGCTTTTAAATTTGCTTGTTTTTTGGGTGTATGTTAACATTGATTCTATTTTGATGGCATTCCGCAATGTGGACTATGCAAATGGTGGTGTGGAATACTGGACGCTGGATAATTTCAAAGAGATCTACAGAATGTTCAAGGAAAAGACTCCTGGCTATGACATGCTTCGTTACGGAGCCAATACCATGGTCTACTGGGGAATCGGAACAATTTGGAGCATTCCCCATTCTATCCTGCTGACCTATGTGTTTCATAAAAAACTGCGGGGCACCAAGTTTTTCCGCGTTGTGTTGTATTTACCGTCCATTATTTGCGCAGTGGTGCTGGCAGGTATATTTGAAGCCTTTATATCCGGCAAGGGCGTTTTAGGCAAGGTTTTAATGGATGTTTTTGATGTACAGCGTGTTCCCGCCTGGTTCCAGGAGGAAGAATTTGCAAACCCAATGCTGTTTTTCTATGCCTTTTTCTTTGGGTTTGCCGGGCATTATATCCTTTTCAGCGGAGCCATGGCCAGAATATCCAAAGAGGTGCAGGAGGCAGCGGTGCTGGATGGCGTTACCATGTGGCAGGAGCTGTGGCATATTTATATTCCTCTGATGTGGCCCACCATCTCCATGACCATCGTTACCAGCTTTGCGGGCATTTTTGGCGCCACCGGCAGTATTTTGCTGTTTACACCCAATTTTACTGAGACATTTACCTTTGGTTATTGGATATACGATCAGGTCAGAAGGTATCAATCCTATTATATCCCCTCGGCGTTGGGTATATTGTTTACTTTGGTGGCCTATCCCATTTGCTTGATTGTCCGGAAAATTGTTACCAGCATTTATTCGGATGTAGAATAACAGAAGGAGGGTAACCGTAATGCGTATGAAGAAGCGGGATGTGCTGGAACGCAGAAGAACGATTCCGGAACGGATATTCTTTATCGGAGCTTTTGTTGTGCTGGCCGTGTGGTCCCTCATTGTGCTGTATATGTTCTTTTGGGCACTGATGAATGTGTTCAAGACCAATATCGATTACTTAAGAGAGCCGCTGGCGTTGCCTGACTTTTCTGACCTGCAATGGAAAAACTTTCAGTTGGCCATTGAAAAGCTGGAGTATAATGGCATTGGATTTTGGGGCATGCTGTTTAACAGTATTTGGCTGGTGGCAGGTTCTGCGTTTTTGCAGGCATTTTCCGTGTGTGTTACCGGCTATATCTTTGCCCAATATGAATTTAAGGGCAGGGAATTGTTGTTCAAGATTGTGCTGTTCATTATGATCATTCCCATCTATGGCTCTTTGCCTGCTACCTATAAGCTGATCTATGACTTGGGGATCAACGATTCTCCCTTGTATTTGATCACGCAGATCGGCGGCTTTAGTGCTAATATGATGATTACCTACGGCTTCTTCAAGGGTGTGCCACGGGCATACCGTGAGGCTGTGTATATTGATGGCGGCGGGGATCTGCGGGCGTTCCTGACCATTGGTCTTCCTATGGGCAAGAATATTTTGATTGCTTATTTCTTGCTGAATTTCATCACCCAGTGGAATAACTACGAAACACCTTTGCTGTATTTCAACAATATGCCAACACTTTCTTTGGGACTCTATGCTTTCCAGCAGGAGATCCAGTATGCGGCAAACTACCCGGCCTATTTTGCCGGTGCGCTGATTGCTATGCTGCCTATTTTGCTTATTTTTGTATTCTTTGCGGATAAGCTGATGGGCCAGATGTATTCCGGCGGTCTGAAAGGATAAAACAGATTTTTCCCAAAACGGTTTTATGCCGTTTTGGGAAAAAACATAAGGGCATCTTTGAAAAATACATGCAGCCCTGATGTGGAGGAAATCGGAGAGGTTATGTTTGGGACAATCATCCCCGCTTTTTTGAATTTCGTCCCGGGGTAACGAAGAACAATACACCACAGCAGGTGCAGAAGGCATTTGAAGCAGCAAAATGTTTTTGGCAAAAGCCCGGCGTAGATGCTGATTCATTAAAACTATGTGAAAAGGCATAAAGGGATAACAGAATATTTAACGCGAAAAAATTCAAGGGATTCGCGGAATATCAAGGCTTCGTGTCTTTTGAGAAGTGAAAGAGATTCCGCGAATCCCTTGATTTTTTGCGGGAATTAACATATTATTTTAGTAAGTTGTTTTGCAGGAAAAATAGGGAATAAAACAGAAATTTATATACCAAAAATCCGATAACAGAAGGGTCATAGGAGTAAAAGCTATATGAAAAAGATTTTGTTGGATGGTGCCTGGGAGGGCTTGCGCTGCAGTAATGGCAGCACCTTTGCTGCCATAGTGCCCGGCTGTGTCCATACGGATCTGATTAAAAACGGTCAGCTTCCAGCCGATATTTATTGGCGTGATACAGCCGAACAGGTTCAGTGGATCGAAAATGAAGAATGGACCTATACCAAACATTTCACAGTGGATACTCTTGAAAAGGGTGCAACGCTGGTGTTTGAGTGCCTGGATACCTATGCGGATATTTATTTAAATGAGCACCATGCAGGGTCTGCGGAGAATATGTTTATCACCCACCGCTTCTTAGTGGATGGAATGCTTCAGCAGGGAGAAAACACTCTGCGTGTGGTGTTCCATTCCCCGGTGGAGCGGGTGAAAGGAACGCCGGAAAGATCGGCGGCATTTTCCAAGGGGCGGTTGTATACCCGCCGGATGCAATGTACTTACGGCTGGGACTGGACCATGCGCTTTGTGACTTGCGGTATTGAAAAAAGCTGCTATCTGGAGTTTGACAACACCCCCAGAGCTGCCGATACTTATGTTTATACGGAGCAGATCGACGAATTCGGCGCTCAGCTGGTGTGTGATACCCATTTTGTCCATTATGAGAAGGGTTTGACTTATACCATTGCGCTGACTGATCCCCAGGGGAATGTGGTGTATGCAAATACCCGTTATTGCGAGGAAAGCTGGCACCGGGAGTATATTACTGTGGAAAACCCCCAGCTTTGGTATCCTGACGGGTATGGTGAGCAACCCCTTTATACTTTGAAAATTACCTGTGGGCAGGAAGTCTTGCAGCATACAATCGGTATCCGTACTGTAAAGATTCTTCAAATCGCCGATAAACCCGGTACGGAAAGCTACGAACTGTGCCGCAAGCTGCAAGCCACGGATTCCGGCAAGGAGTGGGACTTTAATGAACGCTATTCCTGCTTTATCCCGGTGATCAACGGCAAGCGGATCTTCTGCAAGGGCGCGGATTGGGCGCCCTGTGAGCCCTTTGTGTCCGAAGTGAAGAATGAGAAGATCACCAATATTCTGGAACTTTCTGTCCAAATGGGTTTGAATATGATCCGTGTTTGGGGCGGCGGTATGTTTGAATCGGAGCATTTCTATTCCGAGTGTGACAGGCTGGGCATTCTGGTCACCCAGGACTTCTTAATGGCCTGTGGCGATTACCCGGAGGAAGAGGAATGGTTCCAACAGGCACTCCGGAAGGAGGCGGAATTTGCCGCCCTATCTTTGCGGAATCACCCCAGTCTGGTATGGTGGAACGGCGATAATGAAAATGCCGTCAACGGCAATGAACAGATACCCGAATACTGGGGCAGAACCGCTGCCCTGAAGGCCATTGGGCCGGTGCTGAAGGAATTGGATTCTGCCCGGATCTTCCTGCCCTCCAGCCCCTATGGCGGTGATCGTTATGCCTCAAAAACCGTGGGCACTACCCATAATACCCAGTTTTTGGGCACTTTCTTTGCTTATCTTGAAAAGGAAGATCTTTCAGATTATAAAGAAGAATATCAGCAGTATTTGGCCCGTTTTATTGCAGAAGAGCCGTCTATGGGCGCAGTGAGCACCTTCTCTTTGCATTGTATGATGGAGGAGTCGGATATTTACGGCGCAGAGGATATGCTGCTGTATCATACCCAGGGCAACCCGGCTCTGCTCAGAGAGCTTTATGAATACGAAAAGCTCTTTGCGGAAAAGGTACTGGGAGCGTTCAAAAATGGAGAAGACCGGCTCTTTAAGCTGCAGTATATCCAGTATGAATGGGTGCGCATCTCCTTTGAAATGGCAAGGCGGAACTTATGGTTCAACAGTGGTCTGTTGTACTGGATGCTGGCAGACTGCTGGCCTGCGGCATCCGGTTGGGCGCTGATCGATTACTATGGTTTGCCTAAGGCATCCTACTACAGCTTTAAGCGGTGCGCCAAAGCGGTGGTGGGCAGCATTGACCGGGAAGACGGCTGCTATACGGCTTATATTACCAATGACGGCCTGACAGAACAAACCCTGCAGGTCAGCATAAAGAAGCTGAACTACAAAACCGGAAAGCAAACCCAATGCATAGAGAAAAGCATTCAGGTAGATGCCCAAAGCGTTGTCCGAATCCCATTGGATTGCGTGCTTGCGCAAAATGAAATTTTGATTTGTGACCTGGAAAATGCGTATATCCAGGACCGCTGCTTCTATAAAGTGGGAAAGCTGGAGCTGGTAAAAACAGATTGCCTGTCTGTTATTGAGAAATCAGACACTTCTGTTACGGTAGAGGCAACGGGATATGTACACGCAGTAGCGCTGGAGGGCAACGGCGTATTCGGCGATAACTATTTCTCCCTGCTGCCCGGTCAGCGCCGCACAGTTTCTTTCGTGCCTGCTCAGAATGAAGAATCGCAGATCACCTGTATGGGATATACCGTTGTGTAAAGGTAAATCAAATGGAAATATTTACAGCTTGAAAAATAGTTACAAAACGGTTACAATCCCAACTGTCCTCGCGAGACAAATTCTGAAAAGGAGGTCGCACGATGTTTTTCTTCTCTTGTAACACCAATTGCAACACCGATTGCAACTCCATCTGGCAGCTTTTGAGCCGGATCTGTGGTTTTGGCTGCTAAAAATAGGTTCTATAATAAATGTTGGAGCCAGGCGTATTGCCTGACTCCAACATTTTATTATAGAACCAAAAAGATTTATACCAAACGGCTGCCGGCGGGAACAGCGTCGTCCAGCATCACCAGGTGCAGTTTGTCGCCCCGCTCTGCGCTTAGCAGCATACCGCAGGACAGCTGGCCCATCATTTTCCGGGGGGCCAGGTTGGTTACTGCCACCAGAGTCTTGCCGATCAGCTGCTCCGGCTCATAATATTTGGCAATGCCGGAGAGGATTTGCCGGGGCTCTTTGGTGCCGTCGTTCAAGGTGAACTTTAGAAGCTTTTCACTCTTTTTCACCTTTTCGCAGGTTAGCACCTTCACAACGGTCATTTCCACCTTGCAGAAATCGTCAAAGGCAATTTCCGGCAGCTTTTCGGGCAGCGGATCTTCCTCCGGCTCCTGGGCGGCCTTGCTCAGCTCCTCCAGTGCGGTCAGCTCCTTCTCCATGTCGATGCGGGGGAACAGAGCCGCACCGGTGACCGTATTCCAAACGGCGTTTTGGTCTGCGCAGTAGCACAGGGCATCCCAGCCCCGGGCATTTTCGCTCACCTGCAGCATATCCAGGATCTTCTGAGCGGATACGGGCATCATGGGGCTGATAAGAATGGCGCTGATGCGGATGCATTCGCACAGATTCTTCATAACCGTCAGCAGTCTTGCCTTGGTGTCCTCGCTCTTGGCCAGGATCCAGGGGGTGGTCTCGTCAATATATTTGTTGGCCCGGTCCAGCAGACGGAAGATCTCATTCAGTGCAATGGAGAACTGGAAACGCTCCATTTGCTTTTCATAGTTGGCGATGACCTCTGTTGCCAGGGTCTTCAGCTCCTCGTCCAGGGGAGCGGCCTCACCGCCGGCGGTCAAAGCGCCGTCAAAATATTTCTGATTCATGGCAACTGTCCGGGAAACCAGGTTGCCCAGGGTGTTTGCCAGGTCTGTGTTGATGGTGGAGATCAGCAGCTCGTTGGTGAAGTTTCCGTCAGAGCCGAAGGGGAAGGTACGCAGCAGGAAGAAACGCAGGGCATCCACGCCAAAACGCTCGCTGAGCAGATAGGGATCCACCACATTGCCCCGGGATTTGCTCATTTTTTCACCGTTGAAGTTCAGCCAGCCGTGGCCGTAAACCTTCTTGGGCAGGGGCAGATCCAGGCTCATGAGCATGGCGGGCCAAATAATGGAATGGAAGCGGACGATCTCCTTGCCCAC
>JAZNSR010000092.1:0-10117 GCA_045591335.1 Faecousia sp. | reverse complement strand
CCACATGATCGCACTGGACAAAGCGCTCGTAGTTATAGGGCTGCAGGCGAAGCATCAGCTCGCCGAAGGTAATGATTTTTGCCATAATGTAAATCCTTTCTTAGTGGAATGCTGCGTCTCTGGCTTCCTTGCAAAGCTGGGGGATCTTGTCAAAATCACCGGCCTTGATGGCATCCTTAGGGCAGACCCAGCTGCCGCCTACCGCATGAATGAAGGGGGCGGAAATGTATTCTTTGATGTTGGCAGTATTCACACCGCCGGTGGGCATGAATTTTACGCCGCCGAAGGGAGCGGAGAGATTCTTCATGGCGTTCAGACCGCCATAAACATTGGCGGGGAAGAACTTGACCACTTTCAGCCCCATATTCACCGCGGCGGTGATCTCTGTGGGGGTGACGCAGCCGGGGGTCACGGCAATACCGTTTTCCATGCACCAGCCAACTACATTTGCATCAAAGCCGGGGGATACGATGAATTTTGCGCCCATTTCCACAGCCAGCTTGCACTGCTCCAGGTTTAAGATCGTGCCAGCGCCAACCAGCATATCCGGGCAATTCTCCGCAACTGCCTTGATGCAGTCAGGAGCGGCAGCGGTGCGGAAGGTGATCTCCATCACATCTACGCCGCCGGCCAGCATGGCATTGGCGGTAGGGACGGCATCCTTTGCCTCGTCCAGCACCACAACGGGCACAACACCTGCAGCTGCCAGTCTGCTTAAAACATCCATTTTTACCTCCTTGGGCCGCGATGCAGCCGCAATTTAAAGAATTTTGCCATAGTTTTCTTTTTATATTATAGTGGCATGCAAGAGGGATGTCAAATGGAAAAACGAAACAAAATGCAAAGAAAAACGAATTTTTTGGGAAAGTTTTTCTTGAAATCGGGCAAGTTAATGGTATACTGAAGAAAACGGTTTTTAACAAGGGGAAGTCCATGAAAAAGTTTTTGCTGATTATGCTTGGCGCGGTTATGTGCTTGCAGCTTGCCGGCTGCAAATCGCAAAGGGAAACCGCTAAAACCCAGTCTATCGATACGGTGGGCCTGTGCCTGCGGCAGCAGGCGGATGCACCGGCTTATTATGAAGCGCTGATCGCCCAGCTGAAGGCCGCGGGATTTGGGGTGGTGGTCCAGGACGGAAAAAACGACCAGTCCTTGCAGGATCAGCAGGTGCGCAGCCTGCTGGCAATGGAGTGCCGGCTGCTGATCGTGGAGCCGGTGATGGTCACAGCCCTGGATTCTGTGATCGACCAGGTCAAAGCCAAGGATATTCCCTTGCTTTTCATGGACAGAGAGCCTGCCGGTGAGGTTTTGGAGCGCTATGATAAGCTCTATTATGTGGGCTGCCAAAGTGTCGAGGCCGGTACTGCCCAGGTAAGGCTTTTGGAAAAAATGCCCTTACAGGGAGATTTGAATGGGGACGGTTTGATTTCCTATATGATTCTCCGTGGGCCGGAAGATCACATGGACGCCCAGGTGATCACCGACGGCTGCCAGGTGGCGCTGAAACGGTATGAAACAGAGCAGCTTTGCATTGCGGCCTCCGCTTGGGATGCGGCGTCTGCCCGGGCAGCCTGCTCCCAGGCTCTTTCTCAATTTGGCAGAGATATTGAAGTGATATTCTGCAACCACGGGAGCCTGGCAGAAGGCGCGGTGGAAGCAGTGGAAAACCGGGGATGGATCCCCGGCCAGGATGTGTATATCCTGGCGGTGGATCATAACGACCGGCTGCAGCAGCTCATAGACAGCGGCGCGGTGTTCGGCACAGTTGCTGCCGGCGTGGAGCAGCGGATCCAGCGGATCAGCCGAATGGCCGGGGATATTTTGGCAGGGAATGCGCCGGAAAAAATAACCTATATCCCTTACGAATGGATTACTGCCGGGGCTTGATCCATGCTCTGCAGCAGAGGCTTGAGCAAAGCAGCTCTTTTTGGGGAGATGATCTGCCAGGGTCGGGAATCCCGGGATAAAAACCGGTTTGCCCGCTGCCGGTAAATGCTGGCTTGCCCGTCGGAATATTCCAGGCGGATCAGATAATGCTCCCCGAGAATACGCTCCGGGTCTGTGTTTGGCCTGCCTTGGGCACCCAAAGAGCGCAGATAGTATAAAAGGGTTTCCATTTGCTGAGGCTGGGTGTAGTGCCGGGTCAAGCCTGTTTGATCTGTGACAGAAACTTTGGTCACCAGCTGCAGGGGCTTTTCGCTGGCTTTGCAGCCGGACAGCAGCAGGCAGCAGCAAAAAATTAAGGAAAGCTTGGGCACAGTCCGCATATAAATTCCTCCTTTTGCTTTTAGCATGGCGAAAAATGCGGGCAATTATGGCCGGAAAATTACGCAAACCGGGCAAAAAATTAACAAAAAAGCGTGTTGCAGATAAAACGCAACACGCTTTTGCTATTAACCTTCAGAAACGACGATTTCCTTCAGCACCAGGCCGGGGTTTTTCCGGACGGTGAAATCGATTGCCCAAAAACTGGAAAATACCAGCAGGCTTCTGCCCCGGTAATCTTCCAAAAGCTCTGCGTCAGCGCCCAGGTTCAGATCCTGCAGGTTGCCGGGATAGCTGTCGATGAGCCGGATCTCCTCGTAGGGCAGGCCCTCCATCCGCAGGTCCACGCCGTATTCGTTTTTCATGCGGTGCTGGAATACATCAAACTGCAATGTGCCCACAACGCCCACGATCACTTCCTCCATGCCGGAATTGGGCACTTTGAAAATCTGAATCGCACCCTCCTGGGCAATCTGCTCTGTGCCCTTGACGAACTGCTTGCGCTTCATGGAATCCTTGGCGGAAACCCGGCTGAAATGCTCGGGAGCAAAGGTGGGAATGCCGGAGTACAGAAACTTTTTGCCGGGGACGGTGATGGTGTCGCCAATGGCGAAAATGCCCGGGTCAAACACGCCGATCACATCGCCTGCATAGGCTTCTTCCACGATCTCCCGTTCTGCTGCCATTAGCTGCTGAGGCTGGGAGAGCCGCATTTTTTTGCCGCCCTGCATGTGATAATATTCCGCGTCCCGCTGGAATTTGCCGGAGCAGATCCGCATAAATGCCAGCCGGTCCCGGTGGGCCTTGTTCATGTTGGCCTGGATCTTGAACACAAAGGCGGAGAAGTCCGGGTCAAAGGCATCTACTGTGCCGCAGTCGGCAGTGCGGGACAGGGGAGGGGGTGTCAGCTGCAAAAAGGCCTCCAGAAAAGGCTCAATGCCAAAGTTGGTCAGCGCAGAGCCGAAGAACACAGGACTCAGCTGACCGTTGCGCACAGCCTCCAGGTCCATTTCCCGGCCTGCGGAAAGCAGCTCCACATCATCGATCAGCTGCTGATGCTTGTCCTGGCTGTCCAGCAGCGTGGCCACTTGGGGGTCATATAGGTCGATTTCCTGTTTGTCAGCACGGTTTTTGCCGCTGACACCGGAGAAAAAGATCAAGTTGCTGTTTTCCCGGTCATAAACGCCCTGGAAATCCTTGCCGCAGCCGATGGGCCAGTTCATGGCATAGGTCTCGATGCCCAGCTCCCGCTCCACCTCGTCCAGAAGGTCGAAGGGGTCCTTGGTTTCCCGGTCCATTTTGTTCACAAAGGTAAAAACAGGAATGTGCCGCATGGCGCAGACCTTAAAAAGCTTGCGGGTCTGAGGTTCAACGCCCTTGGCACCGTCAATGACCATCACCGCGGAATCCGCAGCCATAAGGGTGCGGTAGGTATCCTCGGAGAAGTCCTGGTGACCGGGGGTGTCCAGAATGTTGATGCAGAAGCCGCTATACTGGAACTGCATAACAGATGAGGTGACGGAAATGCCGCGCTGCTTTTCGATCTCCATCCAGTCGGAGGTGGCGGCGCGGGAGTTCTTTTTGCCCTTGACAACGCCTGCCTGGGCAATGGCACCGCCGTAGAGCAGAAATTTTTCCGTCAGGGTGGTTTTACCGGCGTCCGGGTGAGAGATGATGGCAAAGGTCCGGCGGCGGCTGATTTCTTCCACTAAGGTTGACATAACATATCCTCCAATAGGTCATAAACACATAAATCAATTTATTTTACCACAATTTTAAATACAATACAATACTGAAAATTTCGTTATGGCAGAGATTGCCCGGGAAATAGGATATGGAGCTTTGGTGAATTTGCTGCGGATCACAAGGGAACAATTGCCGGAAAAGGGCGCTGTTCACAGTTTGGAAATAATCGTTTTGGGATTTTCACTAAAAAAGATATGCTGTTTTGTAATAAAATGTCAAAAGGTACTTGCAAAATGTGCAAAAGTGGTATATACTGTTAGTGCAATTTTGTAAAAAGTGCATTTGTGCAAGATTATAAGGAGGACCGTTAAAATGTCCAATAGTGTTTTTCAGGGTGTGATCCTGCAGCTGAAAGAGGTTTCTGACCGCACCTTCGGCGTGATCGATACAGATGGCTATGTGGTTTCCTGCACCGATGTGAATTTGCTGGGCGAGTGCTGGGCAGATGCTGCTTTGAAGGTTGCCGGCTCTGATATGCAGGTGGTTACCTTTGGTCAAAAGACCTTCCGCACCATTATGAGCAACACCAATTTCTTTGAATACGCCGCTTTCTGCACCGGTGACGATGAGCAGGCAAGGGTGTGCTGCAACCTGGCATACATAGCCCTCAACGATGCCAAGGCCTTTTATGAAGAAAAGCATGACCGCGGCACTTTTGTGAAGAATATTATTATGGATAATATTCTGCCCGGTGATATTTATGTCCGCGCCAAGGAGCTGCATTTTGCAACTGAGGCGCCCAGGGCTGTGTTCCTGGTCCGCCAGCTGGGCCATGGGGATGTGGCCACTGTGGATGTGCTGTCCGGCATGTTTACAGACAAGCTGCAGGATTTTGTGGTCTCCATTAACGAGACCGATATTGCAGTGATCAAGCAGCTGAGCGGCGAGCCCACTCCCGAGGAGCTGGAGGCCATTGCCCGTAACATTGAGGACACTTTGCGCAATGAGCTGTTTGTAAAGACCGTCATCGGCATCGGCACTGTGGCGGAGCATTTGCGCGGCCTGGCAGATGCCTATAAAGAAGCGCAGACTGCCATTGATGTGGGTAAGGTGTTTGATACTGAAAAGAGCATCATCAATTATGAGAACCTGGGCATTGGCCGTTTGATCTATCAGCTGCCCACTACTCTGTGCGAGATTTTCTTAACAGAAGTATTTAAAAAGAACTCCATCGACTCTCTGGACCAGGAGACTTTGTTTACCATCAACAAGTTCTTTGAGAATAACTTGAATGTGTCTGAGACCTCCCGTAAGCTGTTTGTGCACCGCAACACTTTGGTGTACCGCCTGGAGAAGATCAAGAAGCTGACCGGCCTGGATCTGCGTCAGTTTGATCATGCAATTGTCTTTAAGGTAGCGTTAATGGTCCGTAAGTATTTGTCTTCCCGGGAGATTCGATAATTTTCCGCTTTGAGCCGCACCGTCCGTGCGGCTCAAAGTTGCGTTTTGCAGAAGATATTTCTGTGAACTTTTTTTGAATTTTGGGTGCAAAACCCATCTTTCCGGTATTTTCCTGTGGCTTGTGGTTGACAAGAGAATTACAATATGTTACAATTTGGTTACATCTTTAATGGACGAAATATGGAGTAAGATACAGGTATGATTGAATTTACCGATGTTGTCATGTCCTATAGCGTGGGTACTCAGGCGTTGAAGGGTATCTCCATGCAGATCGAGGACGGCGAGTTTGCTTATTTGGTGGGACCTTCCGGTTCCGGTAAGTCCACCATTATTAAATTGATCACCGGTGAGCTGCGGCCCACCTCCGGCACAGTCCATGTGAACGGTTATTCTTTGGAGCGGATCCGCAAGCGTGAGATCCCTTATATGCGCCGTACGGTTGGTGTGGTGTTCCAGGATTTCCGTCTTATTGAGTCTAAGACCGTTTATGATAATGTGGCTTTTGCCATGCGCGTGGTGGGTGCTGACGATAAGGAGATCAAAGAGCGTGTGCCCTATGTGCTGAATCTGGTAGGCCTGGAGAATAAGGGCCGCCGTTTGCCCACAGAGCTTTCCGGCGGTGAGCAGCAGCGCTTGGCCATTGCCAGAGCGCTGGTGAATAACCCCTCCACCATTATTGCCGACGAGCCCACCGGCAACCTGGGCCCTGCCCGCTCTTTGGAGATCATGTGTTTGCTGCAGGGGATCAACAATTTGGGCACCACCATGCTGGTGGTTACGCACCAGTTGGACCTGGTGGAGCGTTTCCATAAACGGGTGATTTCAATAGACGATGGCCTGGTGGTCAGCGACGGATTGGAAGGGTATATAGCTTATGAAGATCAATAATATCGGATATCTTTTAAAAGAGGGCATCCGCGGCATTTTTCTCCACGGCTTTATGTCCTTCGCTGCTGTTTGCGTTACGGTGGCTTGCCTGTTGATCGTGGGCTTGTTCTCCTGCCTGGTGTATAACCTGAATGTGATCGTGGAAAATCTGAACATGACCAATGAGGTCATTGCCTATGTGGACGATGCATATTCTGAGGCAGAGGCAAAGAGCATTGGCTCAAATATTAACCGGATCGACAATGTGCAGGAGTCCGTTTTTGTCCATAGAGAAGACGCTCTGAAGCATTTTATTTCCAATTTTGAAAATCCGGAGTCCTTTAGCGGCCTGGATGAAGATACGCTGCAGCACCGTTACAACATCGTTTTGATGGATAACCATTTGCTGGATCAGACCCGGGAGCAGCTGCTGGCGATTCCCGGTATTGTGGAGGTGGAGGCCGCAGATGAGCTGGCCAATGCTTTTGCTACTGCCCAGGATGTGCTGGAGATCGTGTCTATTCTGATTATCGGCATTTTGCTGGTGGTCAGCCTGCTGATCATCTCCAATACTGTTAAGCTTGCCATGTATGACCGCCGGGATGAAATTGCGATCATGAAAATGGTGGGTGCTACCAATGGCTTTATCCGCCTGCCTTTCGTGGTGGAAGGCTTTACGCTGGGCATGGTGGGTGCTGCCATTAGCTTCGGAATTGAGTGGTTATTGTACGATGGCATTGCTTCCCGTATCAATCAGCTTGCCCTGGCAAGCGATCTGATCCGCTGCGTACCCTTTACAGAGTTGGTTTGGTATATGGTGGCGGTGTTTGTGGGTGCCGGTATGTTCGTCGGTGTGGTGGGCAGCTGGACCTCTATCCGTAAATTTATGAATGTTTAATGTCCCTGTCAGGAGGAAATAATGAAAAAAGACAGACAGAAATTGCTTACTTCCATCCTTGCCGGTGTGCTGGCGTTGGTGCTGGTGTTCGGCTTGGTGGCATCTGTGATCCCGCTGCTGGTCAGCGCAAAAAGCTCCAGTCAGATCCAGCAGGAGATCAACGAGCTGAAGGATGAAAAGAAAGAACTGCAGGAAAAACTCAATGAATTGCAGAGCCAGCTTTCCAGCAATATGGAAAGTATGCAGGAAGTGGTCAACCAAAAAAATGTGATCGACCAGGAAATCTTCCTGCTGTATGGTGAGGTTGCCAACATCAATACGCAGATCATCGCATACAGCGATCTGATTGCGGATAAGCAGGACGAGCTGAACGCTGCCCAGAAACGGCTGGAGGATCTGCAGGAGCAGAATAAGCTGCGGATCCGCGCTATGGAGAAAAACAGCCTGAGCTCTTATTGGGCAGTTATTTTCCAGGCGGATAGCTTCCTGGATATGCTGGATCGTTTGAATATTATCTTCCAGATCAACGAAGCAGACCAGAAGTTGATCAAGGAGCTGGACGCTGCCGCCAAGGAGGTTGCCCAGGCTAAGCAGGAGCTGCAGGACCAAAAGGCCGAGCTGGAGGCAACCAAGAAGGAATTGGAAGCTTCCCAAAAGGTGCTGGAGGAAAAGCGTGCAGAGGCGGATGCGCTGCTGGCACAGCTGGTGGCAACCGGCGCTGAGTATGAGGCACTGGTAGAAGAGGCAGAAAAGGATAAGGCCAATTTGAACAGCGAGATCGGCAAGCTGCAGACTGCTTATGATATTGCGAAATATCAGGAATATCTGGCTTCCCGTCCTCCGGTCACACCGCCTTCCACCTCTACCGGCGGAACAGCTGGCACCGGCAATGTGACGGCTGGTATTAAGTGGGTGCTGCCCACCACCTACAGCCGCGTCTCCAGCCCCTATGGCTGGCGGATTCACCCGGTGTACGGTGATAAGCGCTTCCATTATGGTATTGACTTGTCCGCATCCTCCGGTACGCCTATTGTGGCTGTCCGTGACGGCAAGGTCAGCATTGCTACATATAGCAGCTCCGCAGGTTATTATGTCAATATTGACCATGGTGACGGCTTTATGACCCGTTATCTGCATATGACCCATTATATCGTATCCCCCGGTCAGAAGGTTTCTGCCGGTCAGGTGATTGGTTATGTGGGTTCTACCGGTACTTCTACCGGCCCGCACCTTCACTTTGGTATATATTATAATGGCGCTGCTGTGAATCCTGCTGATTACATCAGATTCTAAAGCCCGGAACCTCTCGCCCAGGCGAGAGGTTCTTTGATTATGAGGTGTTTGGTATGTCAAAATGGCAGAAAATATTGTTGTTTTCTTTGACGCATATTTTGGTGGCTTCCCTGGCAGCTCTGCTGACCTTTTCTTTGCAATTGGGATACGGCGATGAGGGGATTTTAAAACTGCAGCAATTGAGCAGCCTGATCCAAAGCCATTATATTGGCGAATTAGATGAAACCGCTATGTTTGATGCCGCGGCGGCAGGCATGGTGGCAGGTACGGGAGACCGGTGGAGCTATTATGTCAGCGCCGAGGAAATGCAAAGCTACAATGAGCAAAAAAATAATGTTTATGTGGGCGTCGGTATTACCATTACTCAGAGAGAGGATGGAAAGGGTGCGGATATCATACGGGTCGAGCCCGGCGGCTCTGCCAAAGAGGAGGGTATCCTGCCCGGAGATATTCTTTACGCAGTGGAAGCTCAGCTGCTTTCTGAAATTGGCATCGATGGGGCAGGGGAGTGCATTAAGGGCAAAGAGGGAACAAAGGTAAATGTTACTGTACTTCGAAATGAGGAGGAGCTGGACTTTACCCTGACCCGGAAAATTATTCAAGTGGAAGTGGCCCAGGGACAGATGCTGGAGGGCAATATTGGATATGTGCGTATTGCCAATTTTAATTCCAAATGTGCGGAGCAGTCCATTCAATGGGCAAGCTCCCTGCTGGAGCAGGGAGCAACGGCTTTGATCTTTGATGTGCGATATAATGGCGGCGGCTATGCTTCAGAGCTTGTGGAATTGTTGGATTATTTGCTGCCGGAGGGGAAGCTCTTTGTTAGTGAGAATTACCTGGGAGATGTGTCAGTGGATAAGTCGGATGCCAACTGTGTGGATGTGCCCATGGTGGTTCTGGTCAATGACAGCAGTTACTCAGCGGCAGAGTTTTTTGCGGCGGCCTTGCGGGAATATGAAAAAGCAAAGATTGTTGGCATTCCCACTACGGGAAAGGGGTATTTTCAGAATACCTACTCCTTGTCTGACGGCTCTGCCGTGGCGCTTTCTGTGGGCAAATATTTTACGCCCAAGGGTGTCAGCTTGGCAGAGGTTGGTGGTTTGACGCCGGATGTGGTCGTGGAGGTTGATGAGCAGACCGCTTCCGGGATTTATTCTCAAACCTTGGCGTTGACAGAGGACCCCCAGGTGTTGGCGGCCATTGCGCTTTTGCAGAAGGAATCTTAATTGTGTTGGCGTGAATAAAGGAATTTGTCCCGGCTTTTACAGCCGGGACAAAAATGTTTATGGGTAGGGGAATGGGGAATTATAATTGGAAAATGTAATAAAAACAGAAAAATACGCTTGACAAAAAGCGGCCATATTGCTATAATACAAAAGCTGTCAGTCAGTAAATTGCATATGGGGGTATAGCTCAGCTGGGAGAGCGCTTGAATGGCATTCAAGAGGTCAGCGGTTCGATCCCGCTTATCTCCACCACCGAGTCCTGAAAACCATTGGTTTTCAGGACTTTTTCTTTGTCAAAATGGTGGTTTTACCTCAAAAATGCGGTTTTCCCAAACTCGAGCGATACGCCCCATTTGCCCGCAACATTTTTTCTTGAATTATTCTTGAATTACGATGATTTCACATAGTCCAATATGTTTCC
>JAZNSR010000091.1:0-21345 GCA_045591335.1 Faecousia sp. | reverse complement strand
AAAAAATAAACTCCGCCCACAAATAGGGGCGAAGCAAGCCGCGGTACCACCCTAATTCACCGGCAAGCCGGCATCTTAGCTGCTCTGTAACGGGAGCGCCCGTCCCGGTCATCCCGGGCTGCTTGGAAGTGGCATAAGGACCTGGACATGAGGGCTTGCACCATTCCCCTCTCGCTGAAAAGCCATAAATCCTCTTGATTTCCGCAACGCTTTTACATATCATCATTCATTTTATCATAAATTGTTTTTTTGTCAATGATTTTACACGGTTTCTCCATATTTATCAGAAAAATTTCGTTGTATTTTTTCGAGGATTTTGCTATACTGTAAAATGAAAATACATAATCGGAGGTATTTCCATGAAATCCATCCGCGAGATCTACAAAATCGGCAAAGGTCCTTCTTCCTCCCACACCATGGGTCCGGAACGGGCTGCCAAGCTTTTCGCTAATAAGTACCCCCAGGCAGACAGCTTTGAGGTCATTTTATATGGCTCTTTAAGCAAAACCGGCATCGGTCACGGCACGGACCGTGTGATCCTGCAAACCCTTGCCCCTCTGCCCACCAATATTGTTTTCTCCAAAGAGGAACTGCCCGACTCTCATCCCAACACCCTGGATTTTATTGCTTTGAAAGACGGCAAAAATATCGGCTCTTTGCGGGTGGAATCCATTGGCGGTGGTGATATCCGCTATCCCGGTCAGAGCGCATCGGACAGTCCCGATGTGTACCCGGAAAACTCCTTTGCGGAAATTGCAGATTTCTGCAAATGGCGCTATATTGACAAGCTCAGCGACTATGTGGAGTTAAACGAGGGCGAGGATATTTGGGAATTTTTAATGACCGTATGGCAAACCATGAAGCAATCCATTGCTGATGGCTTGCAAGCCGAGGGTACGCTCCCCGGCGGTTTGAATGTGCAGCGCAAAGCAAAATTTCTTTATGAACATTTCCGGGAGAACTTAGCCCCAGGCATGATGGAATTTAAGCACATTGCAGCCTATGCCTATGCGGTTGCTGAGCAGAACGCCGATAACGGCACCATCGTCACTGCCCCTACCTGCGGTGCATGCGGCGTGTTGCCCGCTGTACTGAAATACGCCCAGGATGCCAAGGGCTTCACTGACGAGCAAATTCTTCGTGGCTTAGCTGCTGCCGGTATTATTGGCTCTTTGACCAAGCGCAACGCCTCTATCTCCGGCGCAGAAGCCGGTTGCCAGGCAGAAATCGGCACAGCCTGCTCCATGGCTGCCGCCGCATTGGCTGAGCTTTACAACCAAAACCTGGACCAGGTAGAGTACGCCGCCGAAGTAGCAATGGAGCATCACCTGGGTCTAACCTGCGACCCCATCTGTGGTCTTGTGCAGATTCCCTGCATTGAGCGCAATGCAGTTGCCGCCATGCGTGCCATGAACGCCTGCAATTTAAGCTATTTTCTCACAGGCTCCCGGAATATCAGCTATGATATGGTGTGCAGGGCTATGCACGAAACCGGCATCAATCTGAATCACCGTTTCCGTGAAACCAGCGAAGGCGGTCTCGCCAAGATCTACGCAAGAAAAAAATAAATTTAAGAGGATATCTTTATGAAAGCCAACCTTTTAAGAATCTGTGCGCTGCTTTTGGTGTTTGCTTTACTGGCAGGTTGCGCTCCCAATCAACCGGACGCCATCCTCAACAACAGAAACATTTCTGAATATACCATTGTTTATGACCATGACCAGCCGGAATACTGCAAACGGGCAGCGGAATACATCCGGGATCAGATTCAGACTCGCACCGGTGTTACACTCTCTATTGCTGATAGCTCCGGCAGCTTTAATCACGAGATCCTCGTTGGAGAAACGAATCGCGCATTATCCCACGCAGTCAGCCTAAAATCCACAACCATGAACTTTTTCATCGCAGCAAACGAAAACCATATTGCAATCGGCGCAAACACCTTTATAATTGCTGCAGCTGCCTATTATTTTGTAGAAAACTACATTCCCGGCAGCACTTTCCAAAGCACCATTGCTCAAAACCAGCCTGTCATTGCTCAACCAATTACTGAAACGCCTAGCCATTTTATCTTTTTGATCGGCGACGGCATGGGCGATAACCATATTCAGCTATTGGAAGATCACACCGGTGAGACATTCTATGGCTTAATGTTCCCCTACGCCGGCAAGCTGCACACCAACTGCCTCACTGGCACCACTGACAGTGCCGCTGCTGCCACCGCCTTAGCCTGCGGCTACAAAACCAACAAAGGTATGGTGGGTATGGATGCCTCTGGTACAGAACGCCAGTCACTAACGGAACTGGCCGGCACATTGGGCATGGCCACTGCCATTATGACAACTGAAAACCGCAACGGTGCAACTCCCGCCGGTTTCTCCTCCCACGCAATGGACCGGGATGACACTGAAGATATCTTGGCAGACCAGCTGCAGCTGACAGAATACTACGGAACAGAATTCAAATACAATCTGAACTCAGCTTACGACCTTTCCGGCTATATCACAGAGGTTTTGGAAAAGGTGGATGTTTCCGACAGTTTTTTCCTTATGTATGAAGAAGCCTATATCGACAAGCATTCCCATAAAAACAACATAGCAGACACAGTGGAGTGTATGCAACGGTTTAACCAAGCCATTGCCATTTTTATGGAATACGCCTTCTATCACCCAGACACTTTTGTGATCATTACCGCAGACCATGAAACAGGCGGATTAACTCCAAATAACAACGGCGATTTAGACTTTACCCTGGAAGAACACACCCCGGTGGATGTTTCCATCTTTGGCTACGGTCAAGGCGCGGAAATTTTCCATAACAGCAGCATGGAAAACAATCAAGTTCCCAAAATCATTGCCAACCTATGGGGTGTTGAAGAATTCGGTCAATAAAATGCAAAACCCGCAGGCAAAGTGCCCGCGGGTTTCCGTTATTTATGCAATTGTGCGCTGACCTCGGCAACGATTTGATTCATCTGCTCCCACTTATTCAGCATATCCGCTACCAGCGCAAACTGGGTGCGGCTACGAACAAGATTGTGCTCCGCATAAGCAGTACGGAAATACACATCTCCATTGAGATAATCTGCCAAAAACCGAATGCCAACCTCTAAGGTCATGATCAGCGCACCATAGGGAAGCACCTGCACCTCTTTTTCCGTAAGCGCAGTGGCAGCAGACAAAAACCCTTTTGTATAAGCGGCAAAACGATCCAGGTCCAGCTTCATATTGGCAGGTTCAGGATCATCCTCTTTGGTGGTAGCTGCGCCAAAACGAATGGAATCGCCAAAATCAAAGGCGCTCAGACCTGGCATGACCGTGTCCAAATCAATAACACAAAGACTCTTGCGCGTAGAAGCATCCAAAAGCACATTGTTCAGCTTGGTATCATTATGGGTCACCCGCAAGGGCAGCTCCCCTGCTTCCAGCATCCGCTGCAGCGTTCCGCCGATCTGCTCCTGGGAAAGAGCAAATTCGATTTCCGGCAGGCAGGTTGCCTTACGGTCAGCCGCATCATTTTCAACAGCCTCTTTCAGCTGGCGGAAGCGGTCAATGGTATTATGAAAATTAGGAATAATCTCATAAAGCGTGTTTACAGGAAAATCAGACAACAAATGCTGAAAAGTACCAAAGGCCACAGCGCTTTCGTAAAAATCTTCCAAGGTCTCCGGTGCTTCCAGGCAAAAAGCCTCTACAAAATCATACATACGCCAATATTCGCCATCTTCATCCTCAAAGCAATATACCCCGGACTTTGTGGGAATATAATGCAGGGCAGAATTAGGATCTCCGGTCTTTTCCCGCAAAAAATCCGTAACCGCCTTTGCATTGGCTACCACATTCAGCGGCTGCTTAAAAACATACTTATTGATCCGCTGCAAAATATAACGGTTGCCGCAATCGGTGGTTACCAGCAATGTGCGGTTAATATGACCATTGCCGTATTGGATACATTCCACCGGTACACCTTTGGTTTCAAACGCAAATGCTTGACTGGGAATCTGCATGATCACCCCTCCTATTCCGCTTTTATAGTATCACAACCAGAAAAATAATTGCAACACCCTTATTTGGCAAATTCTATGATGTTTTTACCTATACAAATCAGAATTTACAAATTATCATAATCAGAATTAACAAAAATGAATATTTTCTTGACTACCGTTGCGGCATCAGTTATAATATTTGTAAATTATATATATATGAGGTGTTATCATGAAGAAAACCTACATATCTTTACTTGCATTATTGCTCATCACATCCTTACTCTGCAGCGCTTGCGTATTTGTTAAAAATGAGGAAGATCCCACTTCTCCCTCCACATCCTCCTCTCCCACCCTGGACGCTGCCGGTTCTGATGACGATTTCACCACAGACCTGGACATCTTCACCGATCTGACCCCCTCTGAGCCCGATACCTCAGAAAATCTTGATGTAATCGCAACCAGCGAGGCCACCGAGCCCGACAATGAAGGCACCACGCCCTCCGGCACCACCGAAGCCACTGAACCGGAGACCACGGAGCCTACTGTCACAGAGAACAAGCCCGAGCCGGTTGTCCCCAGTCCCACCAACTCCAACGGTGAAATTGAGCTGCCCATGATTCCCGGATAATGTATATTGCAAATCGTGCGTGTTTAGTATGAACACGCACGATTTTTATGAGCTTTTTATCTATAATTGCGAAGGTTCTCCTGCAAGTACTGCAAAACCCTCTTTTTATCCGCAGACCATAAAGGCGCAATCAGATCTTTCTTTGCCCCATCTCCCGTAATACGATGCACCACCGTATCCGCAGGTAAAACACCCAGGCAAGCATCTAAAATTTGCGTATATTCCGAAAGCTCCAGACAGCGAAATTTTCCAACTGCGTAATCTGCAGCCAGATCTGTGTTTTTCAGCACATGCAGAAGATGAAACTTCACCCCATCTGTACCTGCTTTTACAGCTGCCTCCGTGGTCTGCACCATCATCTCCGGCGTTTCACCGGGAAGACCCAAAATAATATGGGTCACCACCTCAACACCGACCTGCTTCAACCTTTTCACCGCGTCAAAATATACATCATTATCGTACCCTCTGCGGATATACGAAACAGACTCTGGATGAATGGTTTGCAAGCCCAATTCCACGCTGACAGGCTTTACCCGATTCAGCCGTTCCAACAATTGCACAGTTTCCCGGGGCAGACAATCGGGTCTGGTGCCAATGGCAACGCCCACCACATCCTCTATGGAAATAGCCTGCATATACAATTCTTCCAAACAATCCACAGGCGCATAAGTATTTGTAAAGGATTGAAAATACGCAATAAACCTTTCTCCGCCCTTAAATGCCACACGGGCCTTTGCTTCCTGGAGTTGCAAGGCCACACTTCCTCCCTTGGCGGCAAAAGCGCTCCCCCCGTCCGCACTGCAAAAAATACAGCCTCCCTTGCCTAAAGTGCCATCCCGGTTGGGGCAGGTAAAGCCTGCATCAATGCCAAGCTTATATACCTTGCAGCCATAAAGCCTGCGGTAATGATCCGATAAACGAACAGCCATATTCCCCCTCCTATCATCTCATTATACCATACCTTTACTTTTTTGCAAAACATATACTTTATCTTTTCGACAAAATCTGCTATAGTAAGAAAAAAACATTTCACGGAGGCTACTATGCCACTGATTTTGGACAAAACCATGCCCGTTTATGGGCTTTTACAAGCAGAAACCCCAAGCCTGCTGGCCGATCATATTCCGGATAAGGTGATCCACCTTCTATTTTTCAATCTCATGAGCGATAAAGTGCATACAGAACTGCAATATCTGCGATGCCTGGGCACTGCAAAGCAGTATATCCAGGTGGAATTTTTACGACAGGTATCCTACACCTCCGCCAAACAGGATGCTGCCTATTTAGAAAAGTACTATTTAACAGAAAACGAAATAGCAAATCGCCATTTTGACGCCATGCTGATCACCGGCGCGCCTTTGGAGCATATCAGCTGCGAGGACACCTTATACTGGGAGGAATTCTGCCGCATTTTAGATTGGAGCAAAACCCATGTAAATAGCACCTTTGCAGGCTGTTGGGGTGCGTTTGCAGGCGTCCATCAAGACTATGGCATAGCAAAAACCAATCTGAACACAAAGCTTTCCGGCATCTACTCCCTGCAATGCCACCCCCCGGAAGACCCTTTGTTCCACGGGCTTACACAGCCTATTTGGATTCCTCTTTCCCGGGCAACGGATATGGACCGAAAAGCCGTGGATGCCTGCAATGAGCTCATCTTGCTGGCAGATATATGCAATTGTTCCCCGGTGTTCTTAAAAAGCAACGATAACCGCTATATTTACTGCACCGGACATCCGGAATATGAGCCGGAACGGTTGGCCATGGAATATGCACGAGATAAGGACTTGAACAAAGCCTGGCACATTGCCATGCCCGTCAACTATTTTCCCCATGATGACCCTACGCAGCTGCCTATAGACACCTGGACCGCACAGGGACAGCAGATCTTCCGCAATTGGATTGAATACTATGTTGAATAAAACAGGGCGTATTGCAAATTGCAATACGCCCATACCTTTATTTTGCCACAAAGCCAACCTTTTTATATACCTTGCGCAGCGTCTTTTCAGCCACATAACTGGCCTTTTGTGCGCCATCACGGTAAACACTTTCCAAATAAGCCTTATCCTTCATAAGACGCATGGATTCTTCACGGATAGGACGCAGATGCTCCACGACCGCTTCGCCCACCACGGGTTTAAACTTGCCATAACCGCAACCGGCGAACTCATTTTCAATTTCTTCATAGGTCTTTCCGGTAACCGCGGAGTAAATGGTCATCAAATTAGCCACACCGGGTTTGTTTTCTTTGTCATAGCGGACGCAATTTTCCGTATCGGAATCTGTGATGGCCCGCTTAAATTGCTTCATAACCACCTCAGGAGGATCCATCAGCAGTACACGGCCTGTATCTTCATTCTCAGACTTGGACATCTTAGCCAAAGGATTGGTCAAGCTCATAATTCTCGCACCGACCTTAGGAACAAAGGGCTCCGGGATCTTAAACACATCTCCGTAAATGCCGTTAAACCGCCGGGCGATCACATGGGTCAGCTCAACATGCTGCTTCTGATCCTCGCCAACAGGCACCAAATCCGGCTGATACAGCAAAATATCGCCTGCCATCAAGCTGGGATAAGTAAACAAGCCGGCATTGATATTATCCGCATTCTTGGCAGACTTATCTTTAAACTGGGTCATACGGGAAAGCTCACCAAACATGGAATAGCAATCCAGCACCCAGCCCAGCTCCGCATGCTGATGCACATGGCTTTGAATAAAAAGCGTATTCTTTTCCGGATCCAGGCCACAGGCAATATACTGGGCCAGCTGCTCCAAAGTACGGCGGCGCAGGTCAGCAGGATTCTGCCGTACAGTGATTGCATGCAAATCCGCCATAAAATAGAAGCATTCATATTGATCGGCACGCTCTGCCCAGTTCTTAACCGCACCCAAATAAGAACCTAAAGTTAAATCACCGGAGGGCTTAATGCCGGAAAGCATTCTTTTTTTTGCAACGATTTCTTCCATAATGATTCCTCTTTTCCATTACAATAGCAATATTTTAACATACCGGCAAGAAAAACGCAACGGGAAATTGACTTTGAGGGCGGGAATATGATATAGTATGCGCAGATATTTGATTAAAGAGGTATTCACTATGGATTATCAAGCTTTAGCCCAGCTCTTATTCCCCCATGTTACCGACACACCTGAATCTCTGGAGGAACGCTATCCCCTCCGCCAGCTGCCCGAAGGCGCAGTGGTCACCCGTATGGCCCCCTCTCCCACCGGATTTGTCCACCTGGGCAACCTGGTGCAAGGCCTAACTGCAGAACGCATGGCCCACCAAAGCGAAGGTGTGCTCTTTTTGCGAGTGGAAGACACAGACGCCAAACGGGAAGTTCCCGGTGCTGTGGAGGTGCTCATTGATACGCTAAAGCATTATGGCATTTCCTTTGACGAAGGTGCAACCCATGAGGGCGATTCCGGGCTTTATGGCCCTTACCGTCAGCGTCAAAGAGCTGCCATTTACCATGTTTATGCCAAGAAGCTAGTGGCTCAGGGTCAGGCATATCCCTGCTTCTGCACCGAACAGGAGCTGGCAGCTATGCGCGAAGCCCAGGAGGCTGCCAAAGAGACCACCGGTTACTACGGCAAATATGCCATGTGGCGTGACCGTCCCATTGAGGACATTCAAGCGCAATTGGATGCAGGTAACCCCTGGGTGCTGCGTTTCCGCTCCACCGGCAGTATTGAAAATCAATACAAATTCGACGATTTGGTCAAAGGCAAGCTGACCATTACCGAAAACAATGTGGATCATGTTCTGCTGAAATCCGACGGCATCCCCACTTACCACTTTGCCCATGCTGTGGATGATCACCTGATGCGCACCACCCATGTGGTCCGTGGTGATGAGTGGCTGCCCACCCTGCCCTTCCACATTCAGCTGTTTAAATCTTTGAACTTTAAATTGCCCAAGTATGTACACATTGGACCGCTGATGAAAATGGACGGCAATTCCAAGCGCAAGCTTTCTAAGCGGAAAGACCCGGAGCTGGCACTGACCTTCTATAAAGCTGAGGGTTTCCCCGTTGAAGCAGTTTATGAATACATCATGACTCTGCTGAACTCCAATTATGAAGATTGGCGCAGAGCCAACCCGGACGCCCCCTCCACTGACTTTAAGTTCAGCCCCAAAAAGCTGAATCCGGCTGGCAATCTGTTTGACTATGCTAAGCTGACCGATGTCTCCAAAAACGAAATTGCAAAGATGGATGCCCAAAAGGTTTATGCCCTGCTCACCGCCTGGGCCCAGGAATTCGATCCTGACTTTGGCGAAAAGCTTTTGGCTGATCCGGAATTTGCAATTTCCATTCTGGCAATTGGCCGCGGCGGCAAAAAGCCCCGCAAGGATATGGCCACCTGGAAGGAAGCCAAGCCTTATATGGGTTTCTTCTACGACGACTATCTGGAAACACCGGTGTTTGATGAGAAGTTCTCTAAAGAAACCGTTAAGCAAGCTCTGTCCTTATTTGTGGAGCGTTATGATTATACCGACGATTCCGCTGCCTGGTTTGACAAGGTTAAGTCCATCACCGAAGATCTGGGCTTTACTACGGACATGAAGGCCTACAAGGCGGATCCTGCCGCTTTCCCCGGCACGGTGGCAGATATTTCCACTTTCATCCGGCAAGCCGTCACGGGCAAGACAAACTCCCCAGATCTGTATACCGTTATGCAAATTCTGGGTAAAGACCGTAGCCTGGCCCGCATTCAGGCAGTTATGGATACTCTATAATGCACAACCGGCGTGTTCAGTTTGAACACGCCGGTTGCTTACAGAAAAACGGATGTGTTGCATTTTCGCAACACATCCGTTTTTTCAATTATTTCTTAGTATATTCCAGGCAGATCCAACCATTGGAAATTCTGCCCCACTGACGGCCATTGACAGTCTTGATTTCCAAAACAGTAACTTTCGTTCCGTTATACAAATAGCCAACGATTTCATTTGCTGTTCCGGGTAATTTGCGGATCCACAATCCGGTTGCAGTTACCGTCCGCACATCCTCAGCAGGAGGCTGTATATCGGTCGCACCGCCGGATTCTGTTTTATCCAGCTTCACATACTGCATGCTGATCCAGCCCTTTTCAATCTTACCCCAGGTAATAGCACCCACAGTTTTCTGTTCCGTGATGGTGACCTTATCGTTAGGCTTCAGATATCCAGCCACAGCGTAGGAAGTACCTGGGCCGGTACGAATACGGAGCCACTCGTTAACAACGATAGTCCCGGTAACCGCGCCGGGAGTAGGAGTTGTTCCGCCGGTTGTTGTGTCAGTGCTTTCCGTGGTGCCGGTAGTGGCATTGCCTCCGGCATTCTGATTGCCGGAATCCGTCTTATCCAGCTTTACATAGTCCAGGCTGATCCAGCCCTTGCTGTATTTACCCCAAGTGACCGTACCGTTTTTCTGGAATTCCGTGAAGAATATCTTTTCACCGGCATCTACAAAGCCAATAATACTATGATAAATACTGGGACCGCTGCGAATACGCAAGCGAGTGCAATTAATAACCGTGCCGGTACCAACATAAGTGCCAGGCTTAGGATCAGCGCCATCATTGCCGGTACTGCCTTGCTCATTTTTCTCAACAATCACATACTGCATGCTGATCCAGCCATTGGAAATTCGGGCCCAGTTAACAGAACCAACCATTTTCTGCTCCAGTATCTGCACACGCTCGTTGGGCTTAAGCGTCCCAACAACAGCATAACCGGTGCCGGGTCCTTTCCGAATACGCAGGAATTCATTGACATTGATCCGTCCATATACCTCCTGCGGTTTTTCCTCAGGCTGTGTGGGTTCAGTGGTTTGTTCAGGTTCTGTAACCTCTGTTTCCGGCTCAGTGGGCTTCGTAGTTGTCTCAGGCTCGGTAGTCTCCGGTTCGGTAGTCACCGGCTCAGTAGTTTCCGGCTCTGTGGTTTCCGGCTCAGTAGGATCTGTATCATCAGGATTTTCCAGGATAACATCATCATAGTTGGTGTACATCAGTGCCATCCAACCCTTATCGAATTTACCCCAAACATAACCGCCACCGGAAGTTGTCTCGGTAATCACCAGTTTTTGACCCTTGGTAACCGTTCCAACCTTAGAATAATTGGTTCCGGGGCCAGTACGCACATTTACATCATAAGCAGTAACTGTTACAGTAATATCGCCAGTATCCACAAAGGAGGAATTACCCTCATCATCTACCCAATGAGCATATAAAGTCGTGCTGTGATGCTCCTGGGTCAGCGCGGTAACCTTCTCACCGCCGATTCGCTCTGTAAACCAGCCCTCAAATGTATAGCCGTCATAAGTAGGAACGGGAAACGGCGCTACACCTGAGGTAGAATCGTAACCCTGCGTACGGGGGGTGCTTGTACCGCCATTGGCATTATACAAAACATAGCAGTAATTCTCAGGAGGTGTACGGCTATATTCACCGTTAATAAACATATTTGCTTCTGCAAGTCTGCGCTGCAGCAAGAATGTAAGTACCTGTCCGCCCGCACTGCACCAAAGAGCAAAGCTGCGGATCAGCTCATAATTATCCGCACCGGTTGTGACAGCTGAATACAGTGCGCTGGAAGTATCATAGGACCAGCCAGTGCCACAATTGTAAGAGAAAGAAACCAATGCATCAAACTGATTTTGTGTCAGCGTAAGATTGTTCTTTTTGATAACACGCTCGTTGATCTCTCGTTCAAATGCTCTCAAATAGCTGCGGAACAGTTCCTCGGCTTCCTCTTTAGGGATTCCGTATTGTTTATAATACTCCAGCTTGTCACTGGGGCAGCAAGTACCATAGCCAACGGTCCACTGGCCATAATCATAATAAGGTTTTGAACTAAACCCTTCATATTCCTTCATCAACTTAACGCACTCATCGCTGGTGGTGAAGGTGGGTACTTCCTCTGCTTGAACGCTTACAGTAATCATACTCATACAGCTAAGCAAAAGCACAACCGTAAGCGCTAGACTTATTATGCGTTTCATAATAAAATACTACTCCTTTCAAACATTGTCCATTATGATTATAGCAGAAAATGCATAAATTGCAACCCCTATTTTTCAAATTGTTACATAATTGTTACTTTTTATTTTGTCAAAAGTTCAGCATTTATGGCGCATTTTCATGTTTTTCTAAATTTTTTAAGCTATAATGTTACAATTGTTTACATAATTTTTGTATAAAAGAATGAATACCGATTGCTTTTCCATAGAAAATATGGTATATTGAATGCCGATCATAAGCGTAAACAGGTGAACACTATGAAAAATAAAGTATTAATTGCCATGAGCGGCGGTGTAGATAGCAGCGCCGCAGCTTGTATGCTTCTTCAGCAAGGCTTTCCCTGTATGGGCGCTACCATGCAGCTTTGCAACGAACACTTAATTGGAGATCACGCCGATCTTTCCGCAAACATAACCGATGCGAAGCTGGTTGCAGACAAGCTGGGTATTCCTTTTATTGTATTGGATGCCTCTGCCCTATTTACCCATAAGGTCGTAGAAAATTTTGTTCACTGTTACGAAGAAGGGTTAACCCCAAATCCCTGCATTCAATGCAACCGGCACTTAAAATTCTCCTATTTGCTTGATAAAGCCGCTGAATTCAACTGTCAATATATTGCCACAGGCCATTATGCCCGTATCCGCCGGGATGAATCTACCGGAAGATTCTTACTGTGCAAAAGCTTAGACACTACCAAAGATCAAAGCTATTTTCTATATACCCTGACTCAAGAGCAGCTTGCTCATGTTTTATTCCCCTTGGGTGAATTATCCAAGGCAGAAGCACGCAAGCTTGCAGAGGACGCCCAGTTGATCAATGCGAAAAAACGGGACAGCCAGGACATTTGTTTTATTCCAGACGGAGATTACTCAGCTTTTCTGCGCCGTTACACCGGTAAGCACTACCCTGCCGGAGATTTTATCGACCTTTCCGGAAAAACTGTAGGCAAACACACCGGTTGCGTAGATTACACACTTGGTCAACGCAAAGGACTGGGGCTTGCCATGGGTTCGCCGGTGTATGTTTGCGGAAAAGATATGCACAGCAACACAGTAACCGTAGGCCCAAATGAAGCACTGTTTGCGAAAGAATTATTAGCTAATCACTGGAACTGGTTCCCTTTCCCTCAGCTGACAGAAACGATCCGTATCTCCGCAAAAGCCCGTTCACGGCATGACCCGCAGCCTGCAACGGTCTATCCGGAAAATAACGGCTATTGCAGAGTCATATTCGACGATCCTCAAAGAGCGTTAACCCCCGGTCAGGCAATTGTATTATACAAAGAAGATATAGTCGTTGGCGGAGGAACGATCCGCGAGGTAAAGTACAATCGATAGCTTGATAATTATATCATATTCCTTCGACATAATTTGATGGACAATTCCTCCTCTCCTTTCTATACTGACTTTGGAGGAAAAATACCCCGAATGCGACACCTCCATTTTCACCGCTGCGAACTCCCACGCAGCGGTGTTTTTATTTTCTTTATAAGAAAAAATCGTGCCGGAATTACCGACACGATTTTGTGATACATTTAAATATGTTGCAAATATTATTTCATATACTCATAAGCCATATGAGCCGCTTGCGGATCCATATTGCAGTGCATCCTATAGAATGCAAGCTTCCCTGCCATTACATCCAATAGCTCCATATATTTCCCCAGATCTGCCGGGCGATGACTTTGCTGCATAAGCACCGGCAAAGCATCCTTTGGTGTAATTTTTTGAATCCGGTTTTCTTCTCCCCGCTCCAACACACAAATAGCCTTCAGCGGCACCATACAGTTGGTATTCAAACGATGCTTACCATCCCATGGAGTACCGCACACCAAAACGCCCTCAGGCATGATTTTCAGCAACGGCTTATCATCGTTTACCATAATTACTTTATCGCCAAATTCCTGTCTCCATAGACGGGTATGGGTGGATTTCCCTGTGCCGCTTTTAGCGGTAAACAAATATGCAACCCCATCCATAGCCACCACAGAACCGTGAAATAGCAAAATATCATACGCAACCAGCTGATTGACGATTTTGCGATATACAGCCAAAGTCTCCATATAGGAATCCGCGAAATTGGCAGCAGGCTTCCCTTCCATGTTCCGTTCACGGGCATCGAACTGCCGCTCCATGTCAATATCTGCCTGACAGATCTGCACAGACAAATCCGCAGGTCCCTCTGCAAGATAATCCGCGCAGTAATCCTTGGTTTCCCGGTATAGCGCTTGAATCTGCACCTTTACGCCGGCAATTTCAATTACGAATTGTGTCATAAAGGACTCCTTATTTTTCAGATTCTTCAAGTCCCAAAGCCTCCCAAAGCTTCAAGCGATTCATGCCAATGTCCGCCTTCAGCACTGCCATTCCGTCGACCATAACACCCGCATAGGAGCCATCAACGGGAATTCGAAGCGTTTCCAATTTTAAATCTGCCAAGAGCGGGGCTGCTTGGGCAGCGTAACTCAAAATAGTAACATTATCCATGTTGGTTGTAAGCAACGGGAGCACCTGCTCCATAAGCTTGTATAGCTGCGGAATGCTAAGATTCTTACACTTATTGAAAATGGCAGTCAATACATTGCGCTGCCGAAGTGTGCGCCCAAAATCCGAATCAATTGCCCGAATGCGGGAATATCCTAACGCCTCTGCACCGTTAAGAAGATTCTCTCCCTCAACATAAACACGGCCGCCGTTCTCCATATAACCATAGGCCAGCCAATCTCTGCTATTCATATAATTTGCTTCTGCTTTGGTCAGGTTAATGGTTACGCCACCAATGAGATCGATCACATCTTTAAAACTATCAAATTCTACAGCAAAATCGCCATCAACCTGGATACCGAAGTTTCTTTCCAGCGTTTTATTCAGTCGGTCTATACCCCCAAAGACATAAGGTACATTCATACGGTTGGGCGATGCACCGGGAATCTGAACATACAGATCCCGCATAAAAGAAGTCAGCGTAAGGGTTTTTCTTTCTTTATTCAGCGTGCATAAAATCATGGTGTCAGATCGGGCAGGCGCACCGGGCACTCTGGTATCCGAGCCAATCAATAAAATATTGATTATATTCGGTCCATTATCAATAATCTCCGGTTCTGTCTCCCATGTAATGTCTGTCGGGTCCACAACTTCATCATAAATGGATTCCTCAGGCTCCTGATTATCCAAAAACTCCTGAAGCTCAGAAGAAGACATGGTGCTTTCCGTTTCTCCAACACGGTTAATGTTATTCAGCAAATCCCAAATCACGCCAAATCCCACGCCAAAGCCCAGGGCGAGCAAAAGCAGAACGATCACCAGTATACTCACCACGATCAAAAGGGCTTTTTTGCCTCTTTTGTTGGATGTTGTATTTTCGGTAGGTTCCATTTGACCATACCTCCCATAATAATTTTAAACATTATAACGCAAATAACCAAAAAAAGCTAGCCTTTCAATGAAAAAATCCAAAATTATTCGCAACATATCTCTGCAAGCAAAGCATAAACTGCATTAAGGAGTGATGCGTATGATGAGTTGGATTTGGGTATCCTTTATTGTGCTTTCTTTACTGGGAGCATTGATAACAGGCAAAAGCACGCAACTGGCTGCTGCCACAGCAAACGGAGCTTCTGAAGGCATGAGGCTGGCCATTTCCATGGCAGGGTCGATCTGCCTATGGTCCGGGATTGGACGGCTCATGGAAAAATCCGGCATCATGCAAATACTTACAAAAGCACTTCGACCATTGCTGTACCTACTATTCCCCGACTGCCGTACCGACCATGATTTAGCCGGCTATTTAAGCAGCAATATCACAGCAAATTTTTTAGGGTTGGGTAATGCGGCCACACCAATGGGCATACAATCCGCCAAACGATTGGCGCATAAGCACACCGGAATAGCTAGCGATCAGCTATGTCGGTTAGTGGTTTTAAACACCGCATCCATACAGCTGATTCCCACAACCGTAGCCGCCGTAAGGACAAGCCTGGGATGCCTCTCCCCTTTTGATATTTTACCCGCTGTCTGGATCACCAGCCTATGCTCTGCAGGTGCCGGTCTGTTGGCAGCGTGGATTTTTGGGAAAATATGGAAATGTTAACCAATTACATGATTCCGGTCCTGCTACTGGTTATCTGTCTAATTGCATTAAGCAAAAAAGAAAAAGCGTATGATCACCTGCTGGATGGGGCAGGCGAAGGTCTGCGTCTCATGCTCACCCTTACCCCCACCCTGGTGCTGCTATTAACCGCTGTTACCATGCTGCGGGAATCCGGAGCAATGGATATACTGACAGCTATCACAGCACCTATATTTCGCTTTTTTCGCATTCCTCCGGAGCTGGCTCTACTGGTTTTGATCCGTCCCATCAGCGGCAGTGCCGCTCTGGCTGTGGGCACACAAATCATGGGCCAATATGGCGTAGATTCTCTAATTGGCAGAACCGCCGCAGTTATGCTGGGATCCACAGAAACCACCTTTTACGCAATCAGTGTATATTTTGGCGCAGCAGGCATTCATAAAACCCGATACGCTATTCCCGCAGCCTTGCTCGCAGATTTTGTAGGTTTTTTTATGGCTGCACTAACGGTACGAATATGGACAAACTAAGGGGCTGGCGTTAGCCAGCCCCAAAAATGGTTTATTTTGTGAGTGTACATCCACTGTTAAACTCGATTTTACCGCCATAGTTCATCAGTGTGCCGGTAACGGTGATCACATCACCAGCTGCAATGGTATCTGCACCATCGCCCTTCAATCGGAAGCACTGAATGGGTTTATCCTCAGCGCCTGCAACAGTAATCGTCACTGTCACATTACCATAATTCGCGCTGTACTCGGTATCCACGCTAATAATAGTGCCGGTCAAGGTGACCTCATAAGGAATGGAAGCGCCGACATCCAAGGCATACGCTGCGTTGACGATCTCCACAGGATCGGTCAGCACAATCACATCCTCACCAGTGTGAACCCAGGAATCCAGGGTGCAACCAGAGTCAAACTCAATGGTGCCATTGTAGTTTTTCAGTGTACCGGTGACGGTTATGGTATCGCCTACAACGATCTGATCTGCGCCTTCACCCTTCATGCGATAGCAGAAAATAGGCTTATCTTCAGCCCCCGCCACAGCAATTGTAACAGAGATATTGCCGTAGCCGCTGCTGTAAGCGGTATCTACCTTGGTGATCACACCGGTCAAAGTGGAAGTGGTGCTCATGCTCTCACCGGAGGCCAATGCATAAGCGGCGTTGACGATCTCCACCATAGCAGGATCCACTTCCCCCTCTTCCTTCAAAAGGTTCTCCACTTCCCAGGTCTGAGCGACTTCATACTTCAAGATCAGTTCCTTAACTGCCGTCAACTGCTCCGCGCTATAATCAGTGTAATGATCGTTGACATACTCAATTGTCTGACGCATGGTAATCTGTTCTGTGGCAGACTCTGCCAGCACATTGCCGTCTGCATCCACTATGGTTGCCTTGGCGTTAACGGGAATCTCACCACCGTTGTATTTCAGTATGTTGATCAGACGCAATGTGGTGGTAGCCTTGGTAACAACAATATCTTCCGTAACCCACAGGCTGATCTCCACATGGGCGCCATCGGGCAAATTGGTTGCTGCAGCCTTATAACCCAATGCATCCTTATGAGGCACCAAGGAAGTGTGCGTCAACACCACACTGGGTTCTGTGGAGAATACTGTGGTGTAGTAGGTAGTAGTAGTGTTGCCGCTGGACTTCACATAGAAGCCAAGAGTCTGACCTGCAATATTGCCGGTGGTATTGGTATAGCAGCGCCAGTCAGGATTGGTCGTATAAACTCCAACATAACGGCTGGTACCGATATGCTGCAGATAGTTTCCGTCAATCTTAAAAGTATTGGCTGCGTTGGTGCCAACACGAACGCCATTATTGGTGTCGGTACAGTACATCCAGGTAGAGGTGGTGCCGTTAGGATAGAAGATATATGCGCCGGCGCTGCCGCCGATATTCCAAATCAGATCTGCAGCAGGCACTGCACTCAGTTTGCCGTCTGCCACAGTGACAGTAGTGGCAACAGGTGCCTTGGACGTTCCATTAGCGGAGGACAACGCATACACCGTGCCATTGTGAGTCATAGTAACCACGACCTCATCGGTAGCGGAAATATTTGCAATGTCGGTCAGTACATACTCAGTAGAGCCGCCACCAGCCACAGTTTCTTCTCTGGAGTAAACCGCGTACAAAGTGGTGTTAGCTGTGGGTACATAATTACCGGTCAGAATTGTGGGAACCTCGGCGGTCTCCTGCACAGTCACGGCAGACCAGCCCTCGAAGGTATAGCCCTCGGGTGCGCCTACGGTAGGCAAAGTAATACCGGAAGCATTGCCGGTCATAGAGCCAACGGAAGCGACACCTGCAGGAACGCTAAAGGAAACCGTGTAGCTAACACCCAAAGCGGGAACATAAGAATCCACATAACTGTCACCACAGTTTGCGCAGGTGTGGGTAGTATAGCCCTGCTGGGTCTCGGTAGGTGCAGTGACTACAGAATTGTAGTTATGACCCAACGCATCCACCGCTTCATGACCGCTGATATAGGTTTCGCAATCGTTGCAGTATACACCTGCGGTGTAACCGGATTCGGTGCAGGTCGCAGCCATAGCCGCCACATTGGTGGTGTTAGCATGCTCACATACCGTGGTATTGGTTGTGTAGTAGGTAGTGCCAGTGCTCCCAGACATCATATACAGCTGAGGAAGCAGCATGGAAGAGCTAGTATCAGATGTGTAATTCAAGAAGCGAGGAGAACTTACATTGTAAAGAATGCGACCATAAGTAGCATTTGTGCTTGCAATCGTTGCATCACTGCCGGAAATAGAAATCGTCCAAGTAGTCGTACCACCGCTGAGAGACAAATTCTTATTTGCAGTAGCACCCAACAAATTGCCATCCGCATCTGTCAATGTCCAAGAACCTGCACTGCCACCCAAAATAAATTCAATCGCATCTGCAGGCAGCGTGGTAATGGTAGAATTATCAGCACTAAAGGCTGTTGTAAGATGCGTAAGGAACTTGCCGGAAATAGGACCTGCAACATAACCATTGGAATTGGAGGCGATGACAACCTTAGTGCCGGCACTCAAAGTAGAAGCATCGGTAACTAGAGTATATGTGCCGCCGCCAACGCTGCCACCTTCCGTGTAAGAATACAAAGCGTACAGAGTCACATTGGAAGTGGCGGTGTAGCTGCCGATCAGTACATCAGGCTTATCGGTAGAGTTATCCACAGTGGCAGCGGTCCAGCCCTCAAAGGTGTAGCCTTCCGGCGCACCTGCAGTGGGCAGAGTGATACCAGCTTTGCCGCAAGCCATGGTTTCCACAGCAGCAACGCCTGCTGGTACGCTGAAGCTCACATAGAAGGTCTCACCCAGAGCATCTACATAATCACCCACATAGCTATCACCACAGACGGAGCAGATATAGGTAGTGTAGCCCTGCTCGGTAACGGTGGGAGCTGTTACAACGCCGTTATAGCTATGCCCCAGGGCATCAACCACTTCATGGCCGCTGATAAAGGTGTTGCAATCCACACACTGAACACCGGCAGTATAGCCGGACTCGGTGCAGGTAGCAGCCACGGCTGCCACATTCTGAGTATTGCTATGCTCACACTTCACAGGATTGGTGGTGTAGTAAGTAGTACCCTTTGCCCCATCCTTTACATACAAGGCGATTGCCTGCTGAGAACCATAGGAGGCGGACTTATAATAGCGGAAACGATGCTGATCGCTTGTATTGTTAAACCGCAAATGCGAAGTATTGCTGACGATATCAGCATTGCCGCTGGCATCAATGGAAATAGTATTGAGCGAGGGAGTATCGCCGGCATTCAGCTTGTTAGAGCCGGAAGTACCGGAAATATAGCTTCCGGAAGCAGACTGAATGGAGTATCCGCCGTCCATAGGAGCAATAATAAACTTGTAGGAATCACCATCTTCAGCAGAAATAGTGTTATCTGTGATGGTAACGGAAACGCCATTATTTACTGCCTCAAGCGTAGTCAAGCTGCCGTTAAACGCCAAGCTGCCGTCTTCATAAACGATCAGATATTCACCGGACCAGTCATCGGGAGTTTCGGTGACCTTCACATAATCGCCGGAGCCGGTGGTGGTGTTCTCATCCACATAGCTATACAAAGCGTACAGAGTGGTATTGCCGGTGGGAGTGAAGGAATCGGTATAATAAGTGGGCTTGCTGGTGGTATCTTGGCTCAGTGCAGAGGTCATCCAGCCGATGAAGTTGTAGCCCTCGGGGGCCTCAGCAGTGGGCAAATTCATACTATCGCCTGCATAGCCGTTTTGACTGGCAACCGTTGCGCCGGAGAAGGAAACTGTCACTGCAGTCTTAGGTGCAAAGTTAATCTGCACAGTGCAATCAGAGCTGGCGCTGACCTGGAAGATATTGCCATCCTGCGACACCGTAGCGCTGCCGCTGGTTACGGTTGCACTCTGAGCAAAATAGCCGGTAGCGGGGGTGGCAGTAATGGTGCTGCCATTAACAGAAACAGTACCGTAAGCAGTATTGTTGCTGGTTGCAGTCACATTGTACTGGCTATACAGGGTATATGTAGACTTAACTGTCTGTTGAGAGTCAGCGCCGTAGCTGGAATCGCTGGCAGTACGTTGACCGGGGTGCGTATCCTCGTCAGATACCACAATAGGGAATGCGGAACGATATTTGCGTGCTTCAGACAAGGAATATCCGCTGCCACTATACCCATACTCCGTTGCAATGGCCTCAGACCAGTCCCATTCTCCCCATTTGGACTTCATGGCAGAAACAGACTGAGCAACCGTCTTGCCTGCAATCATGTTGTCCCAGAAGGTTTCCTCAAAGCAATAGTCTCCTGCAAAGGTCACAGACTGAGAGTAGCCGTAAACCACCTCAACACCCTTCGCCCGTAAGGTAGTGGCAAAGGTATCCGTTGCCATACCCAAGCAAATGGCCATCCAAAGCAAACCACTGGGGCTGTTCTTGGTCATATGGTTGGCAATGGCTGCGCCGTTGACACAGGCACACATATAGCCATCGGCATCGGTAAAATAGGTAGCGCCATCGTTATAGTCCTCTGTGGTCAGGCCGGACTTGTTGGTCAGGCACAGATAAGAATAGTTTGCTTCAGAAACATAGTCGTAAACTTCATAACCATCCGGATCATCGCAAACATAACTTCCATCGTAATCAGTAGTGCCGTGAGAGTCAAAGATTACAACCGCACCATTGCTGATAGCAGTGGCTACATTGTCCACGGTTACAGCTGTGCCGGAATACAAGGTATAGCCGTCAGTATCGCCAATGGCAGAAGCAATGGAATTTGCCTCGTTTTTATACTGATCTGTAAAAGAATCATCAATGCCGTAATAAGGGGCAATCAGATAAACCTGATTACCGCTGGGCCAGCCGCCCTTGGTAGCCTTGGGCTCGTTATATATGCCAGAGGCCTCAGCATTTTCAGGTGCCTTCATATTGGCATACTTTTCCCGCATATAGGGGTTGTAGATGCAGCGGATGCCCTCATCTGTCCACCAGGTGAAGGAATTGCCGTTGCGCTCCAGAGAACCCTCTACATAGTTTTCCGATGCCATAACGATTTCGGCTGCAGCATCGGTAATTTGGGTACGGGATGCGCTTTTCTTCGCAGGGGCATCTTCCATTGCATCGATCTGTGCAAACACATCGTTGACAATGGCA
>JAZNSR010000090.1:0-4130 GCA_045591335.1 Faecousia sp. | reverse complement strand
AATGCAATCGTAGGGAACGGATTGATCCGTTCCTCATAGGAATGCATTCTCTACAAAGCTGGGACGGTGTGGTCACCGTTCCCTACGCGCATAGTTGACAACTGAACTGCCAGCTATTCATGATCCGTTATCAACTTGAACCATAAGAAGGCTGTAGCAGGAAAGGCAATATTGCATATACTGACACAGAAAGGGTGGATGTATATGGATCATGTGGATAATGCGACTGTGCAGCGGGTATGGCAGCGGGTGAAAGCGCCCAGCACCCAAACCCAACCGGCCTCTGACCGTTCCGGGCAGCTGGCAGAGCGGATCCTGGAGGAATGGCAGACCCTCCGGCGGTACATGGCCTTGCAGGGGCAGGCGGAATACCGAAACAATCCGGAGCTGAAAAATATGATTGAACAAAAGCAGACCCAATTGGCTTGCTTAAAGGGGATCTACCGGCTCAGCGCCAATGCCCCGTGTAAGATCCCCGCTGTTGCGCCCAAGCAGGAGCCTCCTGCGGTGATGCTGCGCAAATGCTATGGCAGCCTGCTGCGGTGCGGGGGGTTTTACGGATCGGCTATGGGGCAGCCGGAATACGGCGGCACTTATGGGCTGCTGGCAGAGCAAAACCGGCGGCAGGCCTACACCATTCTGGCTTTTTTGGGCAGTATCAAATAGCCCTTTTCCCCGGCGGCAGCATGAAAAAAATCTTGACTGTACTGGGGTTTTGCTCTATAATAGTTAAACCTATGGATATTTTTTGCACGAAAGGACGATTTCATTATGGCAAAGGAATATAAAATTACCAGTCTGCGTCTGCACGACCTGGAAAAAGAGCTGAATTATCTGAAAACTACCCGTGAGCGTGAGATCGCTGCCATGATCGCAGAGGCCCGCTCCTACGGCGACTTGTCTGAAAACTCCGAGTACGACGCTGCCAAAAATGAGCAGGCAAAGCTCTATGGCCGCATTGCGGAGATCGAGGATGTGCTGTCCCATGCTGTGATCATCGAGGACGAGAACGAGGCCTCCGGCCGTGTGGGTCTGGGCTGCATCGTTACTGTTGAGGATGAAAACGGCAAGGTGACTGAGTACCGTATCACCGGCTCTCAGGAAGCCAATCCCATGGAATATAAGCTTTCCGATGATTCTCCCTTTGGCCGTGCCGTGGTGGGCAAGTCCATTGGCGATACCTTCACTGTCAACGCACCTGCCGGTTCTTACACCATGAAGGTGCTCAATGTCACACGCGAGGGATAATTTATGGCTAATTTCGTACCGCAGGCTGAATTGCCTGTTTCTGAGCAAGCGCAGATCCGCCGGGATAAGCTGGCTGCGCTGCAGGCAGAGGGCCGGGATCCCTTTGTGCAGACCAAGTTTGATTTTGACGCGGATTCCGCTGCGATCAAGGGCAATTATGATGCCTATGAGGGCAAGACCGTTAAGGTTGCCGGCAGACTTATGAGCAAGCGTGGCCAGGGCAAGGTCATGTTCTGCGATCTGCAGGACTGCTCCGGACGCATCCAGCTGTTCGTGAAGATCGACGAGCTGGGCGAGGAGGAGTATGCCCGCTTTAAGAAATATGATATCGGCGATATTGTGGGCGTGGAGGGCCAGATCTTCAAGACCAAGACTGAGGAGATCTCTGTGCGCGCCAAGGTGGTCACCCTGCTGAGCAAGTCCCTGCTGCCCCTGCCCGAAAAGTACCACGGTCTGGCCGATAAGGAGATGCGTTTCCGTCAGCGTTATGTGGATCTGATGGTCAATCCCGAGGTGAAGCAGAACTTTATTATCCGCTCCAGGTTCATCAAGTTCATGCGCAACTATCTGGACAACATGGGCTATATTGAGGTGGAGACCCCGGTTTTGAATACCATTGCCGGCGGCGCGTCTGCCCGCCCCTTCATCACTCACCACAACACCCTGGACATTGATATGTATATGCGAATTGCCACCGAGCTGCCTTTGAAGCGGCTGATCATCGGCGGCATGGACCGGGTGTATGAGGTCGGCCGGATCTTCCGCAATGAGGGCATGGACCCCAAGCACAATCCCGAATTCACCTCCGTGGAGCTGTACCAGGCTTATGCGGATTTCCATGATATGATGGATATTTGCGAAGGTATCATTTCCGGCGCTGCCCAGGAAATTTTGGGTACTTACGAAGTGGAGTGGATGGGCGAGAAGATCAACCTGGCTCCCGGCTGGCGCCCGATGTCCATGGTGGTAGCCGTCCGGGAATATGTGGGTATCGATTTTGACGCCATTTCTGATGACGCTGAGGCTGTGGCTGCTGCCAAGGCCAAGGGCGTGGAGCTGGCGGATGCCGCGGAAAAGACCTGGGGCAATGCTTTGTACGCCTGCTTCGACCAGAAGGTGGAGGAGCATTTGATCCAGCCCACCTTTATCACCATGTACCCGGTGGAGGTTAGCCCGCTGACCAAGCGCAGCCCCGCCGACCCCCGGCTCACTGAGCGCTTCGAGGCCTTCATTTGCCACAGCGAAATGGGCAATGCCTATTCTGAGCTGAACGATCCCATTGACCAGAGAGCCCGCTTTATGAAGCAGGTGGAGCAGCGGGAGCGTGGCGACGACGAGACCGAAATGTTGGACGAGGATTTCCTCAACGCCATGGAATACGGTATGCCTCCCACGGGCGGCATGGGCATTGGCATTGACCGCTGCGTCATGCTGCTGACCGGCTCCGACACCATCCGCGAGGTCATCCTGTTCCCCACGATGAAACCCCTTGATTAAGAAAATGCCGTAAAACAGCGGTATTACAGGGTTTTTGAAACTCTATCAAAACTGATTTACGACACATTTACGACAAATGAAAAAATGAAGACACCCTATGACCATCAAAAGTCATAGGGTGTTTCTTTATTTTAATCGCTTATTAAACAAGAATGCGGTTTGAGTATTTGGTTTTATATTGTTCAAATGAGCAAAAGCATCAGAATATAAAACTACATTTTTAGGCTTGTAAATCATTCCATCAATATAATCCAAGCTGAAATATGGCCATTCTGCTAAACGAGCGTCTATGTATTCTTCCCACTCGTTACCCGACATTTGATTTCTTTTTAATTGTGGTTCAGATTCCCAAATCTCCCATTTAAGAGTTGCCAATGCATCACGAAGCATTGAAATCGCTCTCGATTTTTCTGAAACATCCGCACCGTATTTTTGTAAGTCAATATTTTTGCCAATATTAATTTTGAATCTTTTACCGTATTGTTCAACGGCAACAGGAACGATAACTGCATTGCTTTTCTTCGCTATATCAACAATTCCCCAATAACAAGGTAACATTGGCAGTTCGGGCTTTAAGTTCCATGTTCCTTCGGGAAAATACATTAAATTTGCCCCAGTTTTTAAATGTTCAATCATTCTAGTTACTATTTCAGAACGGTCCCACTTTACTTTTTCATTAAAATACAAAACACCATTCAGTAATAAAAAAGCACCGTCAACCAAACCTTGCAAGTGTTCGTAGTCGCCTGACAAAAGATAAAAGTGGTCCTTAATTCCAACTGCCGATACTTCAATATCAAATTTTCCAACATGTGTAAGCGCAAAAATGATAGGGCGGTCAGTTTTTTCTCGCTCGTCCTTAATAACCTTACAGCTAAATCCACTAAGCCAATTCTTGATAACAAAAACTAAAAGAACCAAACTATGTAGTCGTTGCCTTGTTTTAAGGGATAGTTTTCCAAGAAAACTATTTTCGTCTTTTTGTCGGGTTTTGTAATATAGTTCGTAGAACTCTTTTTCTCGCTTGTTTTTTTCTTCGGTACTTATGCCAGATTCAAATATCTTTTGCTGCTCGTCTGCGAGTATGTTCATTTGTTTTTCCCCATTCGATTGTTTTTAGTATTATACCATAAATTATTCAAAATTTCTATATTTCCACAATCTTTATGAGTTGTAACGATTCTTATAGAATCTTTATGACTCTTTTTCTTTTATATAAGACTCTTTATAAATCTTCATGATTATATAAGCATCATGAGTCTTTATCTTAAACATAGAGGGCGGGCCCTTGTGCCCCACCGCCGAGAACAACTGTCTTCCAGCGGCAGGAGTAAACCCCCGCCCTACGATATTATACTTTTGATTTAATAACTCTGCGTAGGGGC
>JAZNSR010000089.1:0-15321 GCA_045591335.1 Faecousia sp. | reverse complement strand
ATGCATATGTAGGGAATGACCTGCGTGTCATTCCCTGGAAATGTTCGTAAAATGCGCATTTAGGAACGGCACATAGGCCGTTCCCTACAAATCAATATACATTTTAGGGGCCGTCTCATGCATTTTGAGACAGCCCCTTTTATTTTTCTAATAACGAAGCATCCCGCAAGATCTTACAAGGAACTTCACATATATATTTTTGAATCTTCCTGGGGTCGCATTCCCGGTCAAACAGGGCAAAAGCCCGGTGCCAATTCTGATTACGGATCTCAGGATCATGGGCATCGGAGGCAATGCAATTAGCCATCCGCTGCTGCAAAATATACCGGGCGCAATGGGCAGTATGCTCCCCAAAGCCACCCAAAAGGCTGTCTCTGTTCAGCTGAATGCCATAGCCCCGTTCCTTCCATTTATGCAGGATCCGGGGATCTTCCCGGATGGCAGAATACCGCTCCGGATGGGCAACCACCGGCAAAAATCCGGCTTCCTCGCATCCAGTCAGCACCCGTTCCATATACTGCACAGAACGGCGGGGTAAAAACTCCACCAAAAAATACCGGCTGCCGGGGTAGGTCCAAACCTTTCCGGCCTTTAATCGCTCCGGCAGATCCTCCGATGCCAAAATTTCCATACCCAGCTGCACCCGCAAGGGCAGCTGCTCATATTCCAATGCATCCGTCAGCTCCAAATAGGCATTTTGAAGCTCATTTAAAGTGGCAGAGCCGTAATAATTATAATGGGGCGTTGCCACCACATGGGTAATGCCGCTATCCAAGGCCTGCCGGGCCATTGCCAGCGCATCATCCATGGACACCGCGCCGTCATCCACGCCTGGCAAAATATGGCAATGCATATCAATGATCATGCCGCTTTTCTCCTTACCGCTGCCAAAGCCCGCAAAAGCCGCAGCAATAATTTCCGGGCCGGGAACAATCGCCGCCAAAGACTGCTCCAAAGCCGCAAATCAAAACTGTTTGCTTCTTTGCGCTTGCCCTTGCGCACAATGGCCCCCGCCGTGCCCACAATGCAGCTTACGGGAAAGCTGCCGTCATGAAAGCAGTTACCATCTCCGGCGGTGCGAAACCGGCCGTTTTTCAGCCGGTTGATCCGGTGCAGCAAATACTTCCCCTTCACCGGACAAAATAATACAATATCCCCGTTTTTGGGCGGCTGCTTCCGCAGCACCACCCGGTCCCGCCCATGGGCCAGCAAGGGCCACATGCTGTTGCCGGTGACCGTAATATCCGCCTCGTAGCCCTGCTCCAGCAATTGGGAAACCTGGTCAAACAGCTCCCGGGCAGGCACATAGCATTTCTTCTCCGGCATGGTCAGCTCCAGGAAATATCCGGTTTGGACACAAAGGGAGAGCCTTTATAATTGGATGCCTTATTACCGGCAGTCGCTTTGGCCTCGGCGATCACCTTTTCCATATAAGACTGGGCCGCTGCCCGTTGTGCGGCGGTCAGATGTGGGTTGGAAAATTCATAAACAAAGGTGGCCTTATTATCGCAACCGCTGCTGTCCACAATGGTTAAAATCGCATGGCCAATACCGGGAATGTCATGATAAAAGTCCTTGCCATTCTGCGCGTATGCCCAGCAAATATCCGCAATGGCTTCGTTGCTCTGCATATCCACCCATTGCATAGCAGGCTTTTCATACACGATTTTCATCTGCAAATCCCATCCTTTCCATAAGCTTGGTACATTGGCAAATATACTGAGGAATATCTGTTAAATGTTTGCATTCTGCCATGCGCACCGCAGGGCAAACCGTACATATTTGCCGCAAACCGCAGGCTTCGCAGGTGGCATTTTCCTGAGGTAACCGAACCGCAAAAGGAAACTGCTCCCAGGCTTTCGCAAAGCCCTCTGCAATGGCATCTGTCCAAAAGCTGCCCAGCATTTGGCAGCCTAAAAGCTTACCGTCCCAGGTGATGGTATAGCTATCCATACCGGCGCTGCAGCCCAAAAGTGTGTGCCGGGTCTGCCCTTTTTTGCATTCCCGGGCTTCCTGCCGCACCCGCAGCTGACCTCCATCCCGCAATTCGGCGGGAATCAGTTGCTGCACCCGCCGCAACACACGGCCATAGATCAACTCCCAATTCTCCTCCGGGGAAAGCCGGCATTCCTCCGGCTGGCAGCAACCGCCCCGGACACTGCCGAACACCCGGCTGGTGTGAATCACAGTACTGCCGAATTGCTCCTGCACCAGTTTTTCAATGGCATCGGCATCCTCCACACTATCCTTCACCAGAGTCGTGCGAAAATCCAGCACAGAGGGCAGCCTCTGCAATTGTTGAATCCCTCTTATTGCCCGGTCAAACCCATCAGGGCAGCCGGTGACCCTTTCATAAGTCTCATTGGATGCACCATAAAGGGTAATGCCGATCCGGTGCGGAGGGTATTTTTCCAGTACCTCCATGACCTGGTCGGTCACCAAGGTGGCATTGGTATATAAGGTGATCAAAAATCCGGTTTTATAGATCCCTTCATAGATCCGGCAAAAATCCTTACGGATCATAGGCTCGCCGCCGGTGATCAGCAAATTCAATGTGCCTGCATCAAAAACCTGCTTGGCAAGGCTGATCCATTGAGCAGCGGTAAGCTCCCCGGCTGACAGCCTGGCATTTTCTGCGTTGGCATGACGAAACATACACATTTTGCACCGCAAATTGCAGCGCAAAGTCAATTCGAAAGTGCCGTTTACAGGATAACGGGGGTCAAGGCTCTTCACAGCTTACCTCCATAATCATGTCCTTTTCCAGCAAAACTGCAAGGAATTCCTCCACATCATTCCGTGCCACCGCCTCTGTAACAAGGAATTCCTCCAAAAGCGCCTGGATCAGCGTTTCTTTTGCGGCAGGCTGCGCCATGGCATCCCAAAGGAAAGAGGAGGTGCTGTTCAGCGCCACATACCCGTTAAAATTGGCAATATTCCCCCCCAGGGATATGAGAATATCCTGCCCGGCGATCTGCCGGTGCAAATAGCAATCCCTGGTTTGGTAACGCGTTTCCATAATCTCTCCATCACCGCAGGCAAACCACCGCTTCTTCCCCGATCTGATACACCCGGTGACTCACCTCCAAAACGGAGGGCCGGTGAGTGGTGACGATGCAGGTGCGGTTTCCCTGGGCCTTTACAACATTTTCCAAAATCTTCTGTTCTGTTTGAATATCCAAAGCACTGGTGGCTTCATCCAGCAGCAGCACCGGAGCTTCAGAAAGCAACGCCCGGGCGATGCAAAGCCGCTGCACCTGTCCTTCAGAAAGACCGTTGCCCCGTTCCCCCAAGGGCGTATGCATGCCCTGGGGCAATTGGGCCACAAATTCCTCTGCGCAGGCCAAATGCAAAGCCTGCCGCAGCTGCTCATCGGTGGCATCCGGCTGCATGATCCGCAAATTCTCCGCCACCGTGCCGGAAAACAGGGTGTTATCCTGGGGCACATAGGCAAACAGCCGGCGGGTGGAGGGGGAAACGGGCAATGTAATTGCCGGGTCACCGCCGGTGACGGTGGCGGAGCCGGTCTGCACCTGCACAATGCCCAATAAGATACGCAGCATGGTGGTCTTACCGCCGCCGGAGGGGCCAACCAACGCCACGATCTGCCCCGGCTGCGCCTCCAGCTGCACCTGCCGGAATACGCAATTACCCGGCAAATAAGAAAAATCCATATCCTTCACCTGTAAAGAGACTGCACAATGCTTGCTTTGCAGGATCTGCTCCACCTCTGCCTGGTGGGTGTATTCCTCCGGAGGCAGCTCCGCCACCTCCATGACTCTGCCCGCGGACGCTGCTGTGGTAACAGCAGCGGGGATCATGCCCACCAGCGCGGAAAACGCCCCGGACAGCACACCCACCAGCTGCAAAAACATGGTCATTTCGCCAAAGGTAATGCCGCACCACAGCCGGTATACGCTCCACAAAAAGCACAAGCCGCTGACCACCATCCCCACGAACGAAAGCAAAGAGGAGGTCAAAATAGAAAATCGATTGTGGTCCAGGGAGGCATCCATCTGCTTTTTTTGCAGCGCCTTCAGCTTTTGACCATAAGTACCGAGCAAATGAAAGGCTTTAATAATTTGAATATTCTGAAAGGTCTCTGTATGAAAGGCCGTCATTTCCGAGCCAATTTCCCGCATCCGCAGACTGTGCTTGCGGATCTGCCGGCTCAGCACCGCCGATGCCAAAAGTACCACCGGAGAGCTGATCAAGCCCAGCAACGCCAAGATGCGGTCATAGTACAAAATCAGCAGAAATGCGCAAACAAGCTGCACGCTGTTGACCACCAAAGTGGGCACCCAGCCGATCACGCTGCCTGCCACCGCCCCCACATCCTGGCTGCACCGGGCCAAAAGGTCACCGGAATGAAAGGCAGAAAGAGGCTCCCACTGGGCATTGAGTATCTTTTCAAACACATCCCGCCGGATGTGCTGCCCCACTTTCAGCCGCACCCGAGTGGAAATAAAGCTGTTCAAAGCGGAAAACCCAATGCTGCTCAGCTGCAATATCACATAGCCTGCAACAAGCCAGGCGATATTTCCTTCCCGAACGCCGGTGACGGTATCGATCAGATTTTTACTCAACACGCTGGCAGAAAGACCCATGACCATACCCACCAGGCCAATAAACACATACCAAAGCATTTGCCAAACATAGTGCCTGGCATACCCGGCGATCCAGCGAAGCTCTGCAAAGATCTGCTTCATATTCTCCACATTCAGCAAGCCTTTCAGCTTCTCCACCGGATCACCTCCTTTATTTTTCAGACGGACCTTCGTCCTCCTCATAATACTTATGGTAGCCCTTTCCGTAATGGCCATAATAGCCGTTGCCGTATTTGCCGTAGCTATAAGCGCCGTAGCCATACTTACCATAGCCCTGGACGGTCTTGGCTGTGCCATTGAGCACATAGCCCATGAGCTTATTCTCTGTGGCGCACAGCTCTTCCACCGCATCCAGCACCTTTTGGACCTGGGCGTAATCCTGCCGCACCACATACAAAATCTTGGTGCAATAACGCTGCAGCACCGCCACATCGCTCATGGTATCGCAGGGCGGCGCGTCTATAATCACATAATCCGCGTCCTTGGCAATGGATGCGATCAACGCCTCCATTTGGGGGCTGTCCAAAAGCACCGTAGGCTCTGCCACAGGCTCGGTGTTGCCCACCAAAAACAAATTGGCATCCAGCTTTTCCATAACGCAAGACCGCTCCTCTGCACCCCGAAGCACCTGCTCCAAGGGCATTTTGCGGCCTTTGATCTTAAACACCCGGTAAAGATTGGGCTTACGCAAATCCCCATCGATCAAATACACCCGCTTGCCCCAATTGGACAGAGTTTTTGCCAGCTGCCTGCAAACGGTACTTTTGCCCTCCCCAGGCAAAGTGCTGGTGACCAGCAATATTCTCGCGGGGCATTCCTCCAGCCGTTGCTCCACCTTCCGGACGACTCCCCGGACGCTTTCCCGAAATTCTCCCTGCTGATGGGATTGGGCAGCATCCGAAACCTTGCCGTTGACCATGGGGATCACCCCCAGGCAGGGCATATTGATCTTTTCTTCCAGCTGCTCCGGATTTCGAACTGTGCGGATCCGGTCTATAAACACGATCACGCAAAGCAGGCCTGCCATCGCGCTCAGCGCCACACCCAGGGCAATGCTGATCAGCCAGCTTGGGGCATTATTCGGCGTATCTGCGGTGACCGGCTGTTCCACCATGTCCACCAGCATTTCGCCCACCACAAACCGGGCTGCGTCCGCATACACATATAAAACCGCATCCATGGTCTTTTTAGCTTCCTCGGGAGTGCTGCCATAGGTACTGAGAATAAACAGATTAGAGCCTTTGATACACTCCGCCTCCACCCTGCCCTTGGCACTTTCCTGCCCCAGCTGCTCTTTGATCTCATCGTTCAGCAGGTCACTGGTGAGAATATGGGTAAAGGTCTTATCCAGCTGCTCCGCCAGGTCTTTGTCATAGTAAAAGCCATAGAGGGTATTGATCTCGCCGGTGGTGGAATCATTAACCACCTTGACCGTAAAGGAACAGTAGGACTTATACTCCGGGGTGTACAGCTGATTCCACAGCACATAAACCAGCAGGCTCATCACCACAGCCAGAATGCCAAAGGCCCACCAAAAACGCTTCATGAGCTTTCCTGCACCCAGAAGAACCAGGGAAAAGTCAATCTGCAGTCCCGGGCGGCTTTGATTTCTTTCTTCACCGCTCATAGCTGTTCCTCCCTGGCATAGCCGTAGTACTTGTCGTAATACTTCGGCTGACTGAAGCCGGCAGTATGATGGATATAGTGATTGACCACATAGCCCAAATATTCCGGATTGCTTTCTTCCAGCTCCTGGGATACAGCCTTCAGCACCGGAGCGGGTGCCCAATCCTGGCGGAGGACCATTAGACTGGCATCGGCAAATTTCAAAAGCATACCCGTATCCGCCACTGCCATATAGGGGGGCGTATCCAAAATCACATAATCCATTTCCCGGCGAAGGCCCTGCAAAAAGTCTTCCATTGCCGGGTCGTGCAGCAATTGGCTCACATTCTTATAGGCAGCTGCCATAGTAAACAGCTGCATAGGCTGAGAATTCAAATCCTCCGGCAAGCCGGATTTCAGGCAATGCAGAATATCATGTCCCTGGCCCATCTCTGAAAACAGCTTATGGATCGCGGGACGGCGCATGTCCATATCCACCAGAGCCACCCGGCTGCCGTGCTTTGCCAAAGCGATTGCCAAATTAGCAGCCACCGTAGACTTGCCTTCATTTTCTGCCACACTGGTGATCAAAAGCACCTTATGTCCGTTCTTTCCCATTTTGTGCCGGACCTTATGAGCGATCTGCAGCACCGCCTCCGTATACCGAAAGCTGATATTCGTGCGCGTGATCAAAAGACCTTTCTGGTGGTTTCTTCTGCGTTCCTTGATCAGAACGCCCAAAGGCGCTTCCTCCATGATCTGCCGGGCGCTGTCCAAAGTCTTAACGGTTTTACGGGCAACTGTAAGCAAGGCGATAACCGCCACCATAGCACACATGGCCGCAAACGCCCCCAACACCGTCATGAGCTTCATATTGAGGGGATTGGAAGGTTCTGTGGGCACATGGGGTGACCGAATGGCATCCAGCACCACACCGCCAAACAGATACCCGGACACCTTGCCGTAATTCCGCAGCACTGATTCCATGACCCGGTGAGCCTTTACAGGGGAATCGGCGGTAACCGTGACGCTTAAAATGTTGGTCCCCTCTTGCACCTGGGCGGATATCTGCACCGGCAGGTTGGGTTCCTCCAGATCCTCCTGGATCAGTCGCTTCAATACATCGCTGGAAAAAACCTCCCGAAACACCTCTGCCATTTCATTGGCAGTATTCAAAGAGGAATAAAATCCCACATAAGAGCCGCTGCTCTTGGGCGAAATGGAAAAAGTCACCGCAGAAGTATATTCCGGGGTATGCAAAAGGCTGCCATAGGCAAAAACGCCGATAGCCGCAATAATACCCGCCAGGATCACCAGCCAAAAATTGCGGGTCACATCCCGAAGGATCAGAGGAATATGCACTTGATCCAACCGAATTTCCAGCTTTTTCATAACTCTCTATTATTCCTCTACGATCACAGTTAAGTAAGTAACGCCCCGATGACCCCACTGGTCCGTGGCCTCCATGCGCACCTGCCCATAGCCGGGCTTGGACATATCCACCTGGCGGAATACATACACCGCATCAATATCGATCTCGTTTTTATTGCAATCCTTCACATCGGAAACATAGTCCTTGGGGTCAAAGGGCTGCCCCACCTTCACATAAACCAAATTCTGCTTCAGGTTAATAATGGGCGCTTCTGAATTATAGGTGATCACATTCAAAGGCAACCGGGCATACACTTCTTCACCATAGGCCGTTCTTGCCCGGACCTGGATCTCATAAGTGCCCACCTCGCTGGAATTTACATTGGAAGCCTCCAGCCGCAGCTTATGGCTGATATTCCCCTCCAGCATATGCTCCAGCCGCAGCCGGTCCATAAAGGTGATCTCACTGCCTTCATAATAAACCAGCGGCTTTTCCAAAGAAAGCCGGGGTGCCGTGTAATCATCAAACACCACTTTGCGGTCATACTTGCAGATATTGTTGCTGCTGTCAAACACCACATAGCTGACATTACAAGCGCCGGCCTCCGTAAAATGGGAGATCCGCTCCACCAAAATCCGGTCCGTTATGTCTCCATCCCGGTCATCCGTGGCAGTCAGCCCCGCCAAAAGCGCAGACCGGTCCTCTATATGATTCAGATGTAATTCCCCAATGGCATCTTCCATTGCGGGCGCAGTGGTATCCTGTTGAAGCACCGCAGCAACCGTATACCCCAAAAGCACCAGCGCAGCCATAGCCGCGATCAGCGTTCCCAATCTTAAATAGCGCATACGCACCGTCCTGCTCTTCATTTTTGTTCCTATTTTACCTTATATTATATCACTCTGATTTTTTTATTTCAACTCCACTCGCCCTTAATTTTCCACAATAATTCTGATGATTCGTGTCTTTTTTTGACATTGTTCATAAATAACGCCCGGCAGCAACCAATAAGCTTCTGCCGGGTATCATTTTTTATAATTTAGGGTATGCTTTTATGGTCCCACCAAAGTCCCCTCTCCCGGACGGAACGATGAAAGCACATGCACCTTCACTCCATGCTGCTTGGCAATTTCCACACACCGGTCATGGAGCACCTTTGCCCCATTTTGGGCCATGTGCAGCATAGTATCATAATCCAGCCGGTCATACCGCACCGCGTCCGGAAACAACCGGGGATCCCGGTCATAGACCCCATCCACATCCGTATAGATCCGGCATACATCTGCCTGCAAAAACGCAGCCAATGCCACCGCAGTGGTATCGGAGCCGCCTCTGCCCAGGGTGGTGATATCCCCATTGGGCGCAACGCCCTGGAACCCCCCTACAATCACCGCATGACCCCAGTCCAATTCCTTTTGGATCCGATCGTTGCAAAGGCCTACGATCCGCGCATCCCCATAATTCCCATCTGTCTGCAAACCGGCCTGCCATCCGGTAAGGCTTACCGCCGGGTATCCCATTTTTTGCAATGCCATAGCCATCAGTGCAGCAGACATCTGTTCCCCTGCCGCCAAATAGGCATCCATCTCCCGGGCATTTCCCTTTTGGCTGATCTGCCGGGCATGGGCGATCAGCTGATCGGTGGTTTTTCCCTGGGCGGAAACCACCGCCACCACCCGGTCTCCCCGTTCCAGGCACCGGGCGATCCGGTCAGCAGCTGTCTGCACCCGGCCCGCATCTGCCAGGGAGCTGCCTCCAAATTTTTTCACAATGAGCACTCTGATCACCTCCGTTACAGCTTATGGAAATTCTGTAATTTTGTGAAGAAAAACGGAGGGTCAATGACCCTCCTGAAAAAAACTATTATTAACCTGCCAAAACCTCTGCTTTAAACACACCGGAGCATTGCCGGATCTGCTTCAGCAGCTCCTCAAGAGGAACCAAAATATCCATGGTCTCTGCGGAAATAGTCACCACGGCGGTGCCGTTGGTGGGGACGATGGAGTTAATGGTGATGATATTGGCCTTGTTGCATGCAAAAATACCAAGGATTGTGGAAAGAATACCGGCTTCATCATGCAAAAGCAGCTGGAAGGTAATGATCCGCCCGGTCATCATATTCTGAAAGGGCATGACCGCATCCCGGTATTTATAAAAGGCGCTGCGGCTGATATCCGTCATTTGGGTGGCTTCGTTCACAGTTCCGGCTTCACCGGTTGCCAAAAGGCGCTTGGCTTCCGCCACCTTCAAAAAAACAGTGGGCAGCGCAGAGGCTTCCACAATGTAATACTTGGGATTATTGGCCATATTGTACCTCCTGTCAAAATAAACAGAATCTTGTGGAGATTGTCCTGGATTATTGTAACATATAATTTAAAAATTGCAATAGCCGTATTGACAAAATTTTATGCATTAGCGAATTAGCGTGATAGGGCCGAATCTGTTATTTTACACAGGAATCAGCCCGGAAAGGAACTGTTCATGGACCGGACACGAAAGAACAAGCTTTTTTACGGTGCCTTGATCCTGCTGGGTCTTTGGCTGGGTTACACCTATTTACTGCCCCTGCTGCTGCCCTTTCTGCTGGGTTTTTTGCTGGCGTTGGCAGCAGAGCCCCTGGTTCAGCTGTCAAGCAGCAAGCTGGGCATCAAGCGCAGCTACAGTGCCGGATTCGGCGTACTGGTGACCCTGGCGCTTCTGACCGGCTTCACCCTTTTATTAGGCAGCGCCGCGTTCCGGGAGGTGACCGTGCTCACCGGCAAGCTGCCGGATATGCAAAACACCGCCAAGCAGGGCCTGGGGCAGCTGCACCGGCTGCTGGACACAGCGGTAGAAAAAGCTCCGGATAATCTCCGGGGACTGCTGCAGCAGATCGTAAACGCCTCCTTTACCGACGGCACCGCCTTGATGGACCGGGTATCCGCCCAGATACCCGGAGCATTGACCGGCCTGCTCAGCGCCATACCCAAGGGTACATTAACCGCATTTACAGGCATTCTGTCCGCTTTTATGATCTCCGCCCGGCTGCCACAGCTAAAAGCCTCTGTAAACTCCTGGCTGCCGGTAAACTGGAAAGAAAACTGGCTTCCGGCCTTAAGGCATCTGCGCAGCGGTATTTGGCAATGGGTCAAGGCGCAAAGCAAGCTGGCCCTGGTAACCTGGGGCGTATTGGGGATCGGTCTGACCCTGCTGGGCGTAAGCTATGGCATTCTTTGGGGCGGACTCATTGCACTGATCGACGCAGTGCCCATTTTGGGTACAGGCGCTGTGCTTGTACCCTGGGCAATCATCAGCTTTTTGCAAGGCAAAACCCTTATGGGCCTTGGACTATTGGCAATTTACGGCATTGCCTCCCTTCTGCGGTCGGTGCTGGAGCCACGGCTGGTGGGCAAGCATTTGGGACTGGATCCCCTGCTGACCCTGGTGTGCTTTTATGTATGCTACCGGCTCTTTGGATTTTGGGGGATGGTACTGTCTCCCTTTTTGGCAGTGATCCTGGCAAAGCTAAAAAAATCCAAATTCCTATAAGTGCCCGATTTATGAAAGAAATCTGCATTTTTCTATTGTGCATCCAAGGATTTTTTGTTATAATATACGGAAAATGATATAATTGGATGTGTTATGCTTTGAGATACGGAGTTTGGAATGTGAACAAGCCTCCCATGGAGGCAGTAAATGCCCTGGTGGGCGCTGGCTACAACCCTTTAACCGCTATGATTTTGGCTTCCCGGAATATCCATGATCCCCGGCAGGCCCGGGAATATTTGGGCACCGATGCCCAAATGCCCGACCCCTTTTCCATGACCGACATGGACAAAGCCGCAGCCCGGGTGCGTCTGGCCCTGGAACGAGGCGAAAAAATCGCCGTTTTTGGCGACTATGATGTGGACGGCATCACTGCCACCTGCCTGCTGACGGACTTTTTACGAAATCAAGGCGCGAACTGCGTTCCCTATATCCCCGGACGGTTGGAGGAGGGCTATGGCTTAAACCCCATTGCCTTAAAACAGCTGCATGCAGATGGCGTAAAGCTGGTGGTCACCGTGGACTGCGGCATCACCGCCATGGAAGAAGCTCTTTTGTGCAAACAGCTGGGCATGGACCTGGTGATCACCGACCACCATGAATGCAAAGACCGTCTGCCAGATGCCGTGGCAGTGGTAGACCCTCACCGTCCGGACGGCGGTTATCCCCATAAAAATCTTTCCGGTGTAGGCGTGGCCTTTAAGCTGGCAGCCGCCCTTTGTGGCAGCCAGGAAACGGTTTTGAAGCACTATGCCGACATGGTCTGCCTGGGCACTGTGGCAGATGTAATGCCCCTGCAGGGGGAAAACCGGATCTTTGTAACCCGGGGTCTGGAGGCTTTGCGCAACACCCAGCGGCCCGGTCTGGCTGCGCTGATGCACGAAAGCGGCTGCGATACCCGCCAGCTGACCGCCTCCTCTGTGGGCTATACCCTGGCCCCCCGGATCAACGCCGCAGGCCGTATGGGAAAAATTGAAATGGCTGTGGAGCTGTTTCTTACCCGGCAGCCGGACCGTGGCGCAGAGCTGGCCAGCGGACTTTGTAGCCTGAACCGCCAGCGGCAGAGTGTGGAATCCGAGATCTATGAGCAGGCCATTTCCATGCTGCCGGAGGGGCAGCTGCCCGATGCCATTGTGCTGGCAGACGAATTCTGGCACCAGGGCGTGGTGGGCATTGTGGCCAGCCGCATTGCGGAAGAATTCTGCTGCCCCACATTTTTGATCTGTCTGGACGGCGACCACGGTAAGGCCAGCTCCCGCAGCTATGCGGGCTTCAATCTATTCGCTTCGTTACGGGAGTTATCTCCCCTTTTGGAAAGCTACGGCGGCCACGAGCTGGCAGCGGGCTTTACCATTGCCCGGCAGCAAATCCCGGCTTTCCGGGAAAGCATCTGCCGGCTTGCCCGGGAATATTATAGCCAGGATGCTCTGCGCACCCAGCTGGATGCAGACTGCGTGATCCCCCCGGAGCTGTTCACCATGCCCAATGTAAATGCCCTGAGCAGCCTGGAGCCCTGCGGCAACGGCTGTCCCAGACCTCTGCTGGTCATGGAGCATCTGCAGGTGGAGCGAGTGAGCATGGTCAGCAACGGCAAGCATATGCGCCTGCGGCTGCGCAGCGGGCAATATGGCTTCAATGCCATTTATTTCTCCGTGGATACCGACACCACCACGGTCAATCAAGGGGACTGGGTAGATGTGGCCTTCACCGCCCAAATCAATGAATTCCGGGGCGAACGCTCCGTGCAAATGAACATCACCGATATCCGCCCGGCCTGCAAAGCTGCCTGCTCTGTGGAGATCGGCGAATACCGGGCATTATGCCGGGGCCAGATCGACGCCGCCCAGGCAGCAGCCATATTGCCCGACCGGGCAGTACTGGGAACGATATGGCGGTATTTATCCTCTGCCGGCAGCCAGGAGCTTCATGAAACTCCCGCCTGCCTTTGCCGTAAGATCGTCCGCTGGTCCGGCATGCCCCTGGAGCTGGGCAAGCTGCTGACCTGCCTGGATATTTTTGCGGATGTAGGACTTTTGGAAGTCCAGCGTCTGCGCAAATATATGGTCATCCGTATCATCCCCCGCCAGGACAAGGCGGATATCAACACCAGCCGGACCATGCAACGGCTGCAGCAAGCTATTGAATAAATTCAGAGGTTTCTATGGAAAGTTTCGAGCAACATTATGATTCGTTTATGCATACCCTACATACAACCATGCCCGGTGCGGACGAGGAGCTGATCCGCCGGGCCGTAGATTATGCCAACGAAAAACACAAATTTCAAAAGCGCAAGGACGGCTCTCCCTATATTATCCATCCCCTGGCGGTGGCGGAGATCGTGGTGGAAATGGGCCTGGATATGGATGCCATTCTGGGCGCTCTGCTCCATGACTGCATCGAAGATACCGATGCCTCCCACGATGATATCGCCAAGCTGTTTGGTGAGCCGGTGGCTGCCCTGGTGGAAGGCGTTACCAAACTGACCCGGGCAGACTTTTCCTCATCCGAGGAGCAACAGATGGAGAATCTGCGCAAAATGTTCATGGCCATGTCCAAGGACATCCGGGTGGTGATCATCAAAATCGCCGACCGGCTGCATAATATGCGCACCATGCAATATCAAACTCCGGAAAAGCAGATCAAAAGATGCCGGGAAACCATGGATATTTACGCTCCCCTTGCCCACCGGCTTGGTATGCAGGTGGTCAAATGGGAGCTGGAGGATCTGGCGCTGCAGTACTTGGACCACGCCAGCTATGAAAAGATCGTAGCCAGCCTGCAAGCCCACAAAGAGCAGGACGAGGCCTTTATGCACACCATTCAGGACAAGATCCAAAACCGCCTGGAGGAATGCGGCATCCACAACAAAACCTACGGACGCATTAAGCATGTATACTCCATCTACCGGAAAATGAACCTGCAGGATAAAACCCTGGAGGAGCTCTATGACATTTACGCTTTCCGGGTCATTGTGGATTCCATCTCCGATTGCTACAATGTTTTGGGCCATATTCACGACCTGTTCAATCTGGTACCCGGGCGGTTCAAGGACTATATCTCCACCCCCAAGCCCAATATGTATCAAAGCTTGCACACCACGGTCATCGGCAACCAGGGCATTCCCTTTGAGGTGCAGATCCGCACCTGGGAGATGCACGAAACCGCAGAATACGGTATTGCCGCCCACTGGAAGTATAAGCAGGGCACCGGTGACGGCAACGAAAAGGATTTTGAATGGGTGCGCCGGCTTTTGGAAAGCCAGCAGGACACAGACGCAGAGGACTATGTGCAGTCCTTGAAGATCGACATGTTCGATGATGAGGTGTTCGTCTTCACCCCCAAGGGCAAGATCGTATCCCTGCCCGCAGGCTCTACCCCCATCGATTTTGCCTATGCCATTCACTCCGGTGTGGGCAACTCCATGATCGGTGCCAAGGTCAATAACCGCATCTGCAATATCGATACTGCCTTGAATAACGGCGATATTGTGGAGGTCATCACCTCCAAATCCGCCAAAGGTCCCAGCCGTGACTGGCTGAACATCTGCCAGTCCAACCAGGCCCGCACCAAGATCAAGCAGTGGTTCAAAAAAGAAAAACGGGAGGAAAATGTGGCCCATGGCCGCTCCTCCTTTGAAGCGGAAATGCGCCGGATCGGTCTGCCCCTGAGCATCACCATCGATCCGGAAGTCAGCCCCCAGCTGCTGAAAAAGCTTTCCTTCGACACCTGGGAGGATATGTACGCCGCCATCGGCTACGGCGGCTTAACCGCTCTGAAGGCCGTAGGCCGGATCCGTGACGACATCAACCGGGCCATCAAGGGCCAGGCTAACGAAAAATCCGCCATCCCCAATCTGAAAACCGAGCCGGATCACAAGCACAACCGCCATGCGGTCAACGGTGTGATCGTGGAGGATATCGATTCCTGCATGATCAAATTCGCCAAGTGCTGCACTCCCGTACCCGGTGACTCCATCATCGGCTTTATCACCAAGGGCTTCGGTGTGTCCATCCACCGGATGGACTGCCCCAACACCGCCGTAAAGGAAGATCCCCGTTTCTCTGCCCGTTGGGTTCGGGTCCGCTGGGCCAACCGGGACGATCAGCCCTTTGAGACCACCCTGGAGCTGGATTGTCTGACCCGGGAAGGTCTGCTTTTGGATATCGTCACCCCCATGACCACCTCCCATGTGCGCATGAAAGAGATCAACGG
>JAZNSR010000088.1:0-11593 GCA_045591335.1 Faecousia sp. | reverse complement strand
AGAATAAATTATCCGAGCGTAGCGAGGAACAACTATTAAAATCGAAAGATAGGAAAGCATCGAGTTAAGGAAATCGAGAAAAGAGAAGCCCTACCGCTATTTCAATAGCAGTAGGGCACCTCGTGCAAGCGAAAGAAAATTCGATGAGCCTATAGGCTCGGCTGGTAAAAGGCCCTAAGGGGGCCTGTGCATACCACCGGCACGGCCGGTGGTTATGATTAATTTGTAAAAATTTGATAAATTTCTCTTTTAGTACTTGTGCAAGTACACAAATCCGGCGAAAACCGGGCTCAACCTCTTGACAAGTACTCAAATGAGTACTAATATAGGGGCATAAGCGTACGCGAACAAGTACATTATGAAAAGGAGGTCACGGTGACGGTCTTATATTTGCGCAGCCATAAGCGCAGACCCATCCGGCTGAGGGGAAGCGTTTTTCCGGAGGATATCCAGGGGAGCATTCCCTTTGGCTGGTGCGAAAGCTGCGGTATGGAGTGCTATGAGCCAGGCTGCCTGCTGTGTCCGGCGTGTTTGAGAAAGGAAATGGAACATGAAGAAATTGAAATATCCCTGCGCCCATTGCGCCCGGGTGCGCTGCCCGCATCTGTGCGATAATAAGCGGTGTGTGCCCTGGAGCAAATGGTTTTTGCAGCAATGGGACAGCATCCACCGGTTTTACTTGCAGAATGGAGGGAAGGCATGAACTGGAAGGAAGAAGCGGTCCGGCGATTGATGGATTATAAGGTGGTGGCCAATTCGGTTGGCGGCATGCGCAAGGAGCTGCGGCGGCTGGAGCTGGAGGCGGAGTCTTTGGGCAGCTCCGGCGTGTTCCGTATGGGCTCGGGCAACCAAAGCCGGGATGACCGGAAGATGAATAACCTGGTGCGCAGAGGGGAACTGTCCGATGCGTTGCAGCAGGCGGCCTTGTGGGTGGATGTGACCGATCATGCCCTGGGCTGCCTGGAGCAGGAGGATCAGGAGCTGCTTTCTGCTTTGTATATCACCGGGGAATGGGGCAATGTGGCCCAGGTGGCCCGGGAGCTGGGCATGGAGCGGTCCTCGGTTTACCGGCGGCGGGATGAGGCCTTGCGCAAGTTCACCGTTGCCATGTACGGAAAGTGCTGAAGAAAGGGTGTTGCAAAGCTTGCAACACCCTTTTTATTATACCGCGCCGCTGCCCAAGATCACGACCTTGATGGTCAGCAGGATCACCTTTAGATCCGTCCAAAGGCTGCGCTCCCGGATATATTTCAGGTCGCTCTCCACCCACTGGTCAAAATCGTGGGCATTGCTGCGGCCCATGCATTCATGGTAGCAGGCAAGGCCGGTTTTTACATCCAGCCTGTGCAGCTGATATTCGGTGTATTGGGCCACCTCCTCCGGCAGGGGAGGACGGGGACCGATAATGGACATATCGCCCTTAATGATGTTCAGCAGCTGGGGCAGCTCGTCGATGCTGGTTTTGCGGATGAATTTGCCCACCTTGGTGATCCGGGGGTCGTTTTTCATTTTAAAAGCGGGGCCCTTCATTTCGTTTTGGTCCATCAGATCCTTTTTCATATCCTCCGCACCCAGGCACATGGAGCGGAATTTATACATAGAAAACTCCCGGCCATTTTTGGTTAAACGGATGGATTTATACATGATCGGACCGCCGTCCTCGCATTTTACGGCAATGGCAACACCCAGCCAGATCAGGCAGAAGGGACCAAAGGCAATGAGGCTTAAAATCAGGTCAAATACCCGCTTGAAAAAGTCGTAAACCGGCTTTTCTTTGGGCTTTATATACACTTTTGTCTGCACTGAGGGATCGGTATGCATGATCATATCCTCCATCGGTGGTTTTACGAACGAGCTCATTATAACCTATTTGCGCCAAGAATGCAAGTAAAACCAATTTTCGGCAAAGCGCATGGAGGAATCGGAGAAATAAACATAACATTTTATAACATTATTTAACAGATTTTTTCAGATTCCTATTGATTTTTTTCCCGGTGGCAGGTATAATGATAAGGTAAAAAGGTTTGCGTAGAATTTTCATAAAGGAGACGCTTTTCATGATTATTACTCAGAAAAAACCCATAGAAGAAGTCATGGCCATGGTTGGCGACGCTAAAACCGTTGCTATTGTGGGCTGCGGCAGCTGTGCCACCGCCTGTCAGACCGGCGGCGAGCCTCAGATCGCTGAGCTGTCTGCCGTTTTGGAGCAGGCAGGCAAAAAAGTGGTTGCCACCACTGTTGCAGATTATTGCTGCATGAACCTGGGCGTTAAGAGCAAGATGAAGCCCCTGGTGGCTGCCAACCCCGATTGCGTGATCTGCATGAGCTGCGGTGACGGCGTGCAGTGCGTAGCCAAGAATGCGGGCAATATTCCTACATACCCCTCCAACAACACCATGTACCTGGGCGAAGCAGTCCGCTTTGGTGTTTGGGAGGAGGCCTGCCGCTTCTGCGGTGAGTGTGTGCTGGGTCAGACCGGCGCGGTTTGCCCCATCACCCAATGCGCCAAGAGCCTGGTGAACGGCCCTTGCGGCGGTCAGAAGAACGGCATGTGCGAGGTCAATCCCGAGAATCCTTGCGCCTGGATCAAGATTTATGAGCGTCTGCAGGCCACGGGTCAGCTGGATAAGCTTATGAACACCCGGGAGGATAAGGGCTATTCCAAGGTTGCCTATCCCAGAACCATCAGCTTGAGGGGGAAGAAATAATGAGCATTTTGAAAGACGCGTTGGAATCCGGTAAATTTGGCGTAACTGCCGAAATGGCGCCTCCCAAGGGTTATGATTTTGCTGAGCAGATGGAGGCAGCCGAGCTGCTTTCCGGTAAGGTCCATGCCGTGAATGTGACCGATATGCAGTCTGCCAGTCTGAGGGCCTCCGGCATTGGCCTGTGCATTACGCTGAAGCAGGCAGGCGTGGAGCCTATTTTGCAGATCACCGGTCGTGACCGTAACCGTATGGCCATTATGGGCGATATTCTTTCCGCTGCCAGCTTTGGCATCGATACCATGCTGGCATTGACCGGCGACCATCCGGTGGTTGGCGACTGCAAGGATGCTAAGCCTGTGTACGATTTGGATTCTGTGGGCATTTTGAAAATGCTCACCAGGATGGAAGAAACCGGCTGCGATTGCGGCGGTAATGAGATCGCCGGCGGCGCTCCCAAGTTCTATAAGGGCGCAGCGGTGACTCCCGTGTATGAGCCCATGTTCCTGCAGATCAATAAGCTTCGCCAAAAGGTGGAAAACGGGGCTATGTATGTGCAGACCCAGGGTATTTTCGACCTGGATCAGTTTAAGTCCTTCCTGGAAATGGTGGACAAGGCCGGCATCAAGACCCATATTATGGCGGGCATTATCCCGCTGAAGTCTGCGGGCATGGCCAGCTATATGAATCAGAATGTGCCCGGCATCGATGTGCCTCAGCACATGATCGACCGCTTGGCTGCCGCTGCTGCTGAGGGCAAGGAAAAGGGCGTAAAGGGCCTGCCTGCGCAGCTGGGCATTGAGATGGCTGCGGAGATGATCGCAAAGATCAAGGACGAAAAGCTTTGCGACGGTGTGCATATTATGGCCATTGGCGCAGAGAAGAATGTGCCTGTTATTTTGGACAAGGCGGGTATTACCGTTTGAGCATAAAAAACAAGGGGTGTAAACACACTCCTTGTTTTTTTGATTATTTCTTTGTTTCTGCGGCTTCTTCGCTGGCCCGGTGCTTCTTTGCGGAGTTTTCGTAGGCATAGCGGTAGTAGCCGTATTTGTTTTTATACTTGTACTTTTTACCGTAGTAGCCGCCGCGTTCCTTGCTGCCGCCGTTGAGCACGAAGCCCAAAACCTTGGCACCGGAAATTTCCAGCTGCTTTATGCCCCGCTGCACAGCGTCTTTTTCCGTGCGGTCTGTGCGGACCAGGAACAAAACACCGTCAATATGGTCTGCCAGCACACATACATCGGATACGATGGCCACGGGAGGCGCGTCAATGAGCACATAGTCGTATACCCTGGAGGCATTGTCCAGCAGCGCATGCATCCGTTGGCTGCCCAGCAGCTCAGAGGGGTTGGGCGGGATCTCACCGGAGAATAAAATGTCCATGTTGGGGTAAACATCCTTACGGATGGCGTCTTTTTCGGTGCACAGCCCGGCCAGCACATTGGAAAGGCCGGGGGAGGCTTTTTCAATCAGCAGCCGCGCCATGGTGGGACGGCGCAGGTCCGCGTCAATCAGCAGCACCTTGCTGCCGGTTTCCGCAAAGGAAATGGCAAGGTTCAAGATGGTGATACTCTTGCCTTCGCCTGCCAGACCGGAGGTGATGGCAAACTTCTTGCAGCCCTCACCGGAAAGACCGAATCGGATATTGGTACGCAGGGTTTTATAGGCTTCTTTGATGTAGAAGTTACTGTTCTTGCCCAAAATATGACGGCGCTGGTTGATATAGCTGTTGTTAAGATCCTGCTTTTTGGATTTGAGTAATTTCATTGCTTGCTCACCTCTCTGTCATCTGCGGAGGATTTGGAGGTGTAGGAATAGCCCTTTTCGCCCTCCACATCGAAGCTGGGGATCACGCCCAAAATAGGAGCGTTGGAAATGTGCGCCAGGTCTTCCTCACCCCGCACACGCACATCCAGAAGTTCTATGACCACGATCAGGCCAACGGCCAATACAGCACCTACCACAATGCCCAGAAATGCATTTTTTCTGGCGTTAGGCGCATAAGGTCCGGTGGGGACTTTTGCGTAGTCGATCACCTTGGTGGAGCTGCCCTCTACAATGCTGGCGATCTCATCGGGGGCCACTGTGGCAATGGCATTGGCAAGGGTGGCAGCCATTTGGGGGTCATGGTAGTTGATGCGGACGGTGAAAACCTCGGTTTCGTTCACAGACGCGGCAGACATGGCCGCTTTGATGGCAGCTGCGCTGACCCGCTCACCGGTGGTTTGGTATACATTTTCCGATACCTTCTCCATCACGGTGTTGCTTTTGAGAATGCTCACATAGGTGGCAACCAGGCGTTCAGAGGTGGCCAGGTCGGAGGAGGTGATGGCAGTGACCAGGTCCTCACCGTGCAGCTTGCTGGAGTTATTGACATACATGGTGATGCTGGAAGCATACATGGGGGTCATAAATTGCTTTGTTACGACGAACATACCGACTCCGCCAATCACCGCGGCAAGAATCACAAGCCAAATTCTGTGCAAAACGGCAAAGAGCAGTTCCTGAATATTGAGTTCTTTGGTTTTCTCCATAATCTGATCTCCTTTTTTGCCTTTTGTGGGCAAATAATATCGAATATGGGCTGCGATTGTTTGTCCGCATACAACGCCCATAATAATCCACTTTAATAAAGTATAGCATAAAAATTGACCATCGTCAACGGAAAAACCGGGGAAAAACTATAAAAAAACCGTCAGTCGTAAGGACAACTGACGGTGAAGTATTAGATGTCGTATTGGGTCAGATCGTCGAAGGTCTCCCGGCGTACTGCCACATAGGATGTGCCTTCGTTTACCATGACCACCGGAGGACGGGGGATCCGGTTATAGTTGGAGGCCATGGAATAGTTATAAGCGCCGGTGGTCAGCACGGCAATGATATCGCCACGCTGGGGCTCGGCAATGGACACATTCTCCTGGATCAGATCGCCGCTTTCGCAGCAGCGGCCTGCAATGGTGCAGACGAAATCCTGGGGCGCGTGCATCCGGTTGGCGCAAAGAACGGTGTAGTCGGATTCATAGAGGGTATAGCGGGGGTTATCGGACATGCCGCCGTCCACGGATACATAGCTTTTGTAGTCGGTGATCTTTTTTAAGCCGGTCACATGGTATAAGGTCATGCCGGAATCGCCCACAATACTTCTGCCGGGCTCCATTAAAATAGCGGGGAGGGTCAGATTCAGCTCCTGGCAGGTCCGGTCCAGCAGCTGGCCTACTTCACGGATAAAGCCGGTGTAGTCCATTTTGGCATCGGAGGCAATGTAGGGCACTGCCATACCGCCGCCCAGGTTTAAAATGGAGGGGGTGTAGCCCAGCTCCCGTTTTACCTGCGCCATAAATTGCAGCATTACAACGGCAGCGTCGCAGTAGGATACGGTGTCGAACAGCTGAGAGCCCACATGGCAGTGGAAACCCACCAGGCGGATATGCTCCTTGGTCAGCGTATGGCGCACAAGCTCCATGGCCTGACCGTTTTCGATGACTACGCCGAATTTGCAGTCGATAGAGCCGGTGTTGATTTTTACATGGGTGTGGGGGTCGATGCCCGGACAAAGCCGCAGCAGAATGTTCTGGCAGATGCCCTGGCGGGCGGCTTCCCGGTCGATGGCGTCGATTTCGTCCTGCACCTCAGAAACGATGCAGCCGATGCCGTGAGCCATGGCAAAGCGGATATCCCCGTCGGTTTTGGAATTGCCGTGGAAATAGGCGTTTTCCATGGGAAAGCCCGCGGCAACGGCTGTGTGCAGCTCTCCGGGGGATACCACATCCACGCCCATGCCTTCCTCTGCCATGATCCGGTACATACCCTTAAAGCTCAGCGCCTTGCTGGCATACAGGGGCATGGAGCCGGCAGGCAGGTAGGCCGCCATGGCGGCTTTGTATTCCCGGCAGCGGGCACGAAGCCGCTGCTCGTCCATTAACAGCAGGGGCGTGCCGTATTGGTTGGCAAGGTCCACGGTGTCCATGCCCCCAAAGGTCAAATGCCCCTGGGCGTTTACATTTAAATTTTCATATAGCATTTTCATTACTCTCTCTTTTGTATGGGATTTACAGGAAATGGGCCAGCATTTCCTCCTGGGAAATGGCACTCAGGTCAGCGGGTGCCATGTCAAATACAGTCTTGCAGCCGGTGTCGCCGCGGCTTGCCATTTTCATGGCGGCCCGGGCGCAGGCGATCAATACACTGGCGGTGAATTCCGGGTTGGAATCCAGGGTCAGCTTGTATTCAATGGTTTGGGTATGCTCCGTATTCCAGCCGGTTTTGCCGCTGCGGATCACGCTGCCGCCGTGGGGCAGTCCGCTGTGGTCGGCCAGCATCTGCTCCCGGGAAATGAATTCCACGGTGGTGTCGTAGTCGGCAAAATAATTGGGCATGGTTTTGATGGCTTGTTCGATGGCGGGTTTGTCAGCGCCATCTTCTGCCACCACGAAGCAATAGCGGGTGTGCTTTTGGCGGGTGGTCAGCTGGGGATTTTCGCCCCGGCGTACCTGCTCCATGGCCTCCGGCACGGGGATGGTATACTGCCGGCAGTCGATTACACCGGGAATCCGCCGCACCGCGTCGGAATGACCCTGGCTGACGCCGCGCCCCCAAAAGGTGTAGTCCTGACCCTGGGGCAAAATGGCGGCGGCATAGAGCCGGTTCACAGAAAACAGACCGGGATCCCAGCCGGCGCTGATCACGGCAATCTTGCCGGCAGCCCTGGCGGCCTTGTCCACATTGGCAAAATGCTCCGGGATCCGGGCGTGGGTGTCAAAGCTGTCCACCACATGAAAATGCCGGGCAAATTCCGGGGTCATGCGGGGGAGGTCTGTGGCGCTGCCGCCGCAAAGGAGCATTACATCAATGCGGTCTGCCCATTCGGTGGCGGCATCTGCGGAAATAATGGGGACATTGGGGGTTTGAATTTGCAAAGCGGCAGGGTCACGGCGGGTGAATACCGCCACCAATTCCATGTCCGGATTTTGCCGGATGGCGGCTTCTGCGCCCCTTGCCAAATTGCCATAGCCTACGATTCCAATACGAATCATAAATTTCTTCCTTTCAAGCTTCCATTGCGGGTTGCGGCCCCTACGGGGCATCGGATAAATGGAAGCTTATTTTACAATATCGTCCATGTTGTATAGTCCCGGCTTTTGACTCACCAGGAACTGGGCGGCGGACAATGCGCCCTCGGCAAACAGACTGCGGTCCTGGGCTTCGTGTTTCAGAGTGAGGATCTGCGTGCCGGTGTTGATGATCACTTCGTGAATCCCCACGGTGTTGCCCATGCGCAGGGAGTGGATGCCCACCTCCTGGGCGGTGCGCTTGCCGTTTTCATGCCGGCCAATGAGCAAGGTGGCGTCCTGGCGGACTTCCTGCACACTGTGAGCCAGCATCAGCGCTGTGCCGCTGGGTACATCCAGCTTTTGGTTGTGATGGCTTTCCACGATCTCAATATCCGCATCCGGGAACATTTTGGCTGCGTCCTTCACCAGCTGGGTCAGCACCGCAATGCCCAGGGACATATTGCCGCTGCGGAAAACAGGAATCTGCTCCGCGGCGTTGGAAATGGAATCCAGCTCCCCGGGGGTGTGCCCTGTGGTGCAGATCACCACAGGCAGCTTGCGGGTCAGGGCGTAATCCAGCAGAGCCTGGGTGCCTGCGTGGTTGGAAAAATCGATGATGCAGTCTGCCTGGCCGGTATATTCTGCCAGACTGGCAAGCATGCCGTCCTCCTGGACGAAGGGATCGATCAAAGCGGCAGCGGCGAAGCCTTTTTTCTCCAGCATGGCCCGCAGAGCTTTGCCCATGCGGCCTCCGGCGCCGTTAATAATAATATTCATAGTTTTCTCCTGATTATACCTGGATGCCCACCTGACGCATGCAGTTGAGCAAGCGGGTGCGGTTTTCTTCCTCCATGGGGGTCAGAGGCAGGCGGATATGCTCCTGGCAGAAGCCCATGGCTGCCATGGCTGCCTTCACGGGGATGGGATTGACCTCGCAGAACAGGGCGTTGATCAGAGGCAGGTACTTCTTTTGCAGCTCCATAGCACCCTTCACATCCCCTTGGAACATTTTATGGCATATTTGGGAGGTCTCCCTGGGCAGAAGGTTGGAAAGCACGGAGATCACACCCTGGCCTCCGCAGGCCATAATGGGGACGATCTGATCGTCGTTGCCGGAGTAGATATCCAGCAGATCTCCAGCCAAAGCAGCGGTCTCCACCACAGAGGAAATATTGCCGTTGGCTTCCTTGGCGGCTGCCACATTGGGGATCTGTGCCAGCTTGGCATAGGTGGCGGGGGCAATGTTCACCCCCGTACGGGAGGGGACATTGTACAGGATCACCGGCTTGGTGGTGGCGCTGGCCAGAGCGGAATAGTGAGCCACCAGACCCTTTTGGGTGACTTTATTATAATAAGGAGTGACCATCAGGTGGGCGTCGTAGCCCAGCTGGCAGGCATGACGGGTCATTTGCATGGCATAGGCGGTGTCGTTGGAGCCGGTGCCGGCGATCATGGGCACACGGCCTGCGGCTGCCTCCAAAGCCACCCGCAGCACTTCCTTGTGCTCATCATCGGCCAGGGTGGAAGCCTCACCGGTGGTGCCGCAGATCACCAAAGCGTCAATGCCTTGCTCGATCTGCCAGTTGACCAGTTTTTCTAAAGCGGGGTAGTCGATCCCGTCCTTGGTCATGGGGGTGATCAGGGCAGTGGCTGCGCCCTGGAAAATAGGATTGGTCTTCATAATCATAACCTCCTGTAAAAACAATTAAAACATAAAAAATACCGATGTACATACATCGGCTACCATAATTCACACGCACCAATAGCAGCCGCGTGAATCATGATAGCACTCCGCATACGCGACAGTCAGAAAGATATTCTCCCTCTGCCCAGGGTGCCTTGCGCCTCAGCCCCTTCGGCAGCGTCCCCTTTGGCAACTGTCACAGCCCTTGCGATGGCCTCCCGACAGCGCTACTGATGATCCGCCGCGCCTCTATCATGCTTGCATTATTTAAGTAATGACAGTTTACCATATATCCTAAGCACTGTCAACATAATTTTCTGTTTGGGAACGGTTTCTGACGGTGAAATACGGAACACAACGGTGAAATACGGAATACAGGGAAACTATTGACAAACCAATAAAAAGCAGTTACAATGAGCATAGAAAAGGTGCTACCGATAGACGGTTAGCCCCAATAGTTACAAAGAAGTAACCGCTTGCTTGGAGGCTGGGCGGTTACTTCTTTTTGTTAGCTGTAATATACAGGCCAATGATGCCAACGATTAAAAGACCGATCTGAATAAGGTCGGAATATGAAACCATGAGCAGCACCCCCCTTCCTTGCGTACGGGGGCAAGAAGCTGCCCCCATGAAAGAGGGCTAACCGCCTACCGTTACTGGTAGCACCGGACAGTCTAAGCCGTCCATCGACAGAATACCACATATTTCCACATAAAGCAATCGTGAGAATCTAACAAATTTCCTTACTGCTAGAATTGTGTTCCAATTGGACACAAATTAAAAACACGCTTGACTGGAATGAAAGATAGGCAGCAGGGAAATCAGGGGGATTTTTTGCGTTTTCCTCTTGACAACGGCAATAAAGCTTGTTATAATGCATTCTGTTCTACGGAGGCATAGCTCAGCTGGTTAGAGCGCATGCTTCACACGCATGAGGTCACAGGTTCGAGTCCTGTTGTCTCCACCAAAAAGAAAGACCACCCAACGGGTGGTCTTTCTTTTTGGTTTTGGCTGATCAGGACCCGAACCCATCTAAATGCACGGGGGACGGGCGTTGCCGCCGACGGCTGGACGGAGGCGAACCTTTATTTTCTCCTAGCGGGAGAAAATGCAAATCGAGTCCTGTTGTCTCCACCATGAAAACACCGTAATTGTGGTATCACAATTACGGTGTTTTCAGCAATATTCGCCTTCGGCGAGCTAAATTGGCTATCGCCAGCTAAATTTGCTTCGCAAGCTAAATTGCCTACGGGCAGCTAATAGCAATTTAGCTAATGACAATTCTTCAAATTTGTGATATGCTTGTAATAGAAGCGCACCGCAAAGCCTCCCTTGTGTAAAGGGAGGTGGCAAAAATCTCTGATTTTTGACGGAGGGATTGTCAAATGGACTACAAACACAATAAATCCCTTGTTGCCAACGCAAGAAATCTTCGCAAAAATATGACAAAGGAAGAGCGCCATTTGTGGTATGACTTCCTTCGCTCCTATCCTGCTAAATTCCTGCGTCAGAAGATATTAGGAAAGTATATCGTAGACTTTTACTGTGCTGAAGCAAAACTGATTGTGGAGTTGGACGGCTCACAGCATTACGAAGATAATGGGAAGAAATATGATATGGAACGAACTGCTTATCTTGAACACTACGGTGTTCGTGTCTTAAGGATTCCAAACAATGAAGTCAACCGAAATTTCTCCGGGGTTTGTGAATATATAGATATTGCAGTAAAGCAATCCCTCCACCGCTAGCGCGGTCCCCCTCCCTTTACACAAGGGAGGCTGCAATCCCTCAGTCAGCTTCGCTGACAGCTCCCTTTACACAAGGGAGCCTTTGCCGTATGCTGATTGCCTCCATCAATACCACAAAAGTAAAACAATAATGACGTTTTAATGCCCAACCAGGATCCATTTCCCGGTTGGGCATTCTGCATTTTTAGGGACAATTTTCCTCTACGAATCGTTGGAATTATGGGGCTATCGTTGAATTTATGAGAACCAATACCGCAAACACGCAGAACCGTCCCCTGTGCTACCCAATTGCACTACCAAGGGAGAGGGCAAATATACGGCGACCTTCAGCAATACGCTGTTTTCCACCCAAACTAAGACGGTTGCAATCCCAGAATTGGGCCATAGCTATACATCTGTGGT
>JAZNSR010000087.1:0-35328 GCA_045591335.1 Faecousia sp. | reverse complement strand
AATCACGGAAGACTTCAGCTTAGAACCCTTGTGCCCCAATGCCGAAGCCGCCAAAGGCGGATTCGGTCGTGGAGATGATGGGCTTCCTGGGCGCTGGTAACAACCCCATGGTCGGTATGACCGTTTCCGTGGCTGTTGCTGTTGAAGAGGCTTGCAAATAATATCAATTTACTTGGTGGCTTCTGCTTTTAGCAGAGGCCACCATTTTATATAAGTCCAATAGAAAAGTGGCATCTGCGGTTTTGCAGATGCCACTTTATTGTTTATTTCACTGCTTTGGTGACCACGATATCGCTGCCGCAGATGTCGTGAAGAATTACATCACCGATGTTGACCGGTGCCTGGATCTGTGTGCTGCGCAGGGCAGCCATGACCTCCATCATCCGGTCCTTGCTGACGGGAGTGACGGTTTTCACAGAAGCCATGGTGTTATGCCGGTTGGCAACTCTCACAGTTGCGGTGACGGTACGCACGGGATTGGTGCATTCGTTGATGGCATATTCCTGACCCTTGGGACAGGCATTTCCGGTGATGGTGACATTCTGACCGTCCAGCTCAGCGCAAAGGCTGCAGCCCCGGGGGCAGATGATGCATATTAAGTTCCGTTTCATCATAACACCTCCAAACTGACAGTGATGGGGCCAACGGCGTTTTCCAAGGCGGCTGCTTTCACGGTGATCCGCTCCATTTCACCGGGAGCGGCCTTTAATTTCTTGGCAGTAGCCAGCACAGTTTCGCCGTCAGAAACGGTGAACTTTACCTTGCCAAAGGGTTGGGTCACCCGCAGGAAAAGATCCACATCTTTGTTCTTGCTGCCAATGGTCTGGGGCAGCACATACCGAACGCCGTATCCGGGCTGGGTACGAATGCCCTCGGCACTTTCGCTTTGCTCCATGGCAAAGGCTGCGGCACCCAGGCCGGCCCTTTCAGCTTCGTCAGAAACATAGTCCACCAGGTCGTGCACCTGCAGAACATTGCCGCAGGCGAAAATGCCGGGGAGCTGGGTCTGGCAGTGCTCATCCACAATAGCGCCGTTGGTAATGGGGTCAATGGGGATGCCCGCTGCCCGGGTAAGCTCGTTTTCTGGGATCAGGCCCACAGACAGAAGCAGGGTGTCGCAGGGGATATAACGCATAGTTTCCTGGATGGGCTGGCGGTTTTCGTCCACCTGAGCGATGGTAACGCCCTCCAGCCGCTCCTTGCCGTGGATCTGCACCACAGTGGTGCTCAAATACAGAGGAATGCCGAAATCCTCCAAGCATTGCACGATGTTACGGGTCAAGCCGCCGGAGTAAGGCATAACTTCGCAAACGGCTTCCACCTTTGCGCCTTCAAAACTCATACGGCGGGCCATGATCAAGCCAATATCACCGGAGCCCAGGATCACCACCCGTTTGCCAACTTGGTAGCCCATGCAGTTGACCAGCTTTTGGGCAGTGCCTGCGCTGTAAATGCCTGCAGGACGGCTGCCGCAGATGTTCAATGCGCCGCGGCTGCGCTCCCGGCAGCCCATGGCTAAAATCACAGCCTTGGCTTGAATTTTCAGAATGCCCTGGCGGTTCTGGGCGGTAACCACACGGTCGGGAGAAACGGCGGTTACCATGGTTTCGGGATAAACGGTGATGTTTCGTTCTGCAACCCGCTGGGCGTAAATGGCGGCATATTCCGGTCCGGTCAGCTCCTTGCCGAATTTATGCAGACCAAAGCCGTTGTGGATGCATTGCAGCAAAATGCCGCCCAAATGGGGTTCTCTGTCCAGGATTACCACATCCCGGCATCCGGCATCGTATGCGGCAATGGCAGCTGCCATGCCAGCAGGACCGCCGCCGACGATCACAATATCATGATTGATCATATCATTCACCGATCCTTTCTGTAACCATATAGGAGTTGCCGCCAAATTTGGTGACCTGCTCCAGGGGGATATTCAGCTCACGGCTGATCAGCTGCATTACATAAGGGCCGCAGAACCCGCCCTGGCCACGGCCCATGCCGCTGCGGGTACGGCGTTTTACGCCGTCAATGTCCATAGCGGCGGGATTGCTGCGGATAGCATCCAAAATTTCGCCCTCCGTAACCGTCTCGCAGCGGCAAACGATCTTGCCGAATGCAGGGTTTTCCCGAATGTAAGCGTCCTTTTCCTGCTCGTTCATTTCCCGGAAGGCGTGGAAATTCTTGCGTTCACCGTTCCAGGATTTCTTTTCTTCCAGAGTAACACCCTGCTCTGCAAGCAGGCCGATCAAATATTTGGCAATGGAAACGCAGCAGGTCAGGCCGGGGGAGTCAATGCCGCCTGCATGCACCAGACCGGGTACTTTGTCGGAGTTTTTCAGTATGAATTCACCGGACTTGGTGGAGGCACGGACACCGGTGAAGGAGGTGATCACCTGGCGGAAGTTCACGGAAGGCACACTCTTTGCTGCCAGCCGGGTCACCGTGGCAAGGCCGTCGGGGGTTGTGTCGGTGCTTTCGGGGGTCTGCACCACCTGGGCGGTGGGTCCTACTAAAAGGTTGCCGTCCACAGTGGGGGACACTAAAATGCCCTTGCCCTCAACGGTGGGGCATTGGAATAGCGTATGGCTGACACGGCTGCCTTCGGCTTTGTCCAAAAGCATGTATTCGCCGGCTCTGGGGATCACAGTGAAGAATTCGTCGCCGGCCATGCGGGCAATCTGATCGGAGTAGCCGCCGGCACAGTTCACCAGATATTTGCCTTGAACCTGGGCACCGGACTGGGCGGTCACGGTAAACACACCATCCTGCCGGGAGATTCCGTTCACCGCAAAACTGCGGATCAGCTCCACGCCGTTATCCATAGCGTTGCCAATGGCGGCAATGGTCAGATCATAGGGGCAGACAATGCCTGCATTGGTCACATGCAGGACCAAAGTTACTTCTTTGGACAAGTTCGGCTCGATCTTTCTGGCTTCATCGCCGGATAGGATCTTCAAGCCGGGGATGCGGTTTTCCTGGCCTTGTGCATAAAGCTCATGGATGATGGGTTCTTCTTCCGGGGAAAAAGCGCAAACCATGGAGCCGTTGCGCTTGCAGGGGACATGGAGCTGGCGGGCAGCTTCGAACAGAAGCTCCACACCCTGGGCGTTCAGCTGAGCCTTTAATGTGCCGGGAACGGGGTCATAGCCGCCGTGAACAATACCGCTGTTGGCACGGGATGCGCCCAATGCCACATCGTTTTCTTTTTCCAGTACACAAACAGAAAGCTGATACTTGGAGAGCTCTCTTGCCAGCATACTGCCGATCACACCGGCGCCTACGATCAATACATCATACATTTTTCTGCCTCCTTATTGTTAAAAAAAGCAGGCAAGACGCAGACGCATTTTTTGCGTCTGTATCCTGCCCGCTCTCTTAAATCTCTGCGGAATATAAAATTATAAGTACCAAAGCTCGGCCTTGCCGGTGGAAACCGCCGCAGCGCCGCAGCTTAAAGCATCTGTTACTTCGAGTTTCGTCTGAATCAAACCACCGGCGATCACCGGGATATTACCCTTGCTAAACCGGGAGATGGCTTTGCCGATCACACCGGGCATAATCTCCATAAGGTCCGGGTGACTGGTCTGCACCATGTCTGCAATGCTTTCCAAACCTTTGGAATCCAAAGCGAAAAACCGTTGGACGGTGAGCAAATTCTGCTCCTTGGCGTAGCGGATCAGCTGGGATTTGGTGGAGATAACGCCGTCAGCTCCGCATTGCACCAAATAGCGAATGCCTGCCCGGTCTTTACCGATGCCCTCTGCCAGGTCCAGGTGGATAAAGATAAACTTGCCTGCCTGGTGGACTTGATGGATGGTGTCGGCCAGGGTGTTGATCTCAGCGCCCAAATGGAAGATGATCTGCACAGGGGAGGCCAGGGCCGCTTCCAATCCGTCCTGCTGCACGGCGGCAATCACCGGATTGCATTCCAGGCAATCCAACAGCTTGCTGTTTTGCACCATTGCGGCAACCCCCTTATAGCAAATTGACTTTAATCTATGGGAAAATGCACCACCATGTGTCAATTTGGCTCATATTCATAAACATTCTATCATAGATATATTTTAAATGCAAGTGAAATATCTGCTTTTGCCCATATTGTATTTGCTTAATTTTCATGGTAAAATGCAAACAGAAAGTATCCTTTAAATGCAGAGGTGTTATATATGGCAAGAGTATCTACTAAAGAGAATAAAAGCCCTTATCAAACCACAAGAGAGGCCTTGAAGCTGACCAGAGAAGCTGCCAGCGACCTGCTGGAAACCCTTTCTCCGGAAAGGATCGAGAAGATCGAGAATGACCGCAGCTTGCCGCACCCGGACGAGGTGCTGCTCATGGCGGAAAAATATAAGCAGCCAAGCCTTTGCAATCATTATTGCGCCAATCAGTGCCCCATTGGAGCACAGTATGTGCCGGAGATCAAACCGAAGGATCTTTCTCAGATCGTTTTGGAAATGCTGGCTTCGTTAAACAGTATGCAAAAGGAAAAGGACCGGCTCATTGAGATCACCGTGGATGGCAATATTTCCCACGAGGAACTGGCGGATTTTGTGGCGATTCAGGAGCAGCTGGAAAAAATATCTATTGCGGTGGAGACTTTGCAGCTTTGGTGTGAGCGCATGCTGGCCACCGGGGCTATCGATCCGGATGCCTACCGGGCCAATAAAGAAAGCCGGCAGGAATACTAATTTTCTCCTGGTAGCAAATTAAGCCTTCTATTTTGCGGAAATGATCCTTTATTATTGGATGGTTACTGGATAAGAGAGAGATAGTTTCAAATAATAAAAAGGAGGACTTACCATGAAACGGTTTTGGCTTGTGTGTATGACAATGCTTCTGCTTATTTTGCTGCTTGGTTGCACGGAGCAGCAAACAGAGTATTCCGTTATGAAAAACGGAATCGAGTACCGTGTGGACACTGCGCAAAACACCATTTCAGACGGAGAAAACATATATGATTATGTGTTTTCCGGTGACCATGAGAATTTCAATATCACGATTACTTATCCTAATGGAGCCACTTATTGTTACGGTCAGTCCAATGGCGTAGGCAGTGGTTCCTGGAGCCGGGATTATACAGAAGGGGAATATGCATCGGCAGATACGCTGATCGATGTGGCGCGGCAAAATGCCCCTCAAAAAAGAAATCCCATGAGATTTGTTGGCGCAGCGGTGCTGCTTGCCTTGGGATTATGCGATATTCTTGCACCGAAGGTAACCTGGTTTTTGTGCTACGGTTGGCGGTATAAGGATGCAGAGCCCTCGGATGCGGCGTTGCTCTTTGCACGAATCGGCGGCGGGGTAATGATGATTTTTGGTGTGTTTTTGATGTTTAGTTAATGGAGCGTTTGAGGTAAAAAAATGAAACTGTTATTTAAGCAAAGATTCTTTTCCTGGTTTGACAGTTACGATATTTATAACGAAGCCGGGCAAGCGGTGTATACGGTTAAAGGGCAGCTGGCCTGGGGGCATTGCCTGAAGATCTATAATGCCAGCGGCGCGGAGATCGGTACGGTAAAAGAACGGATTCTCACCTGGCTGCCGAAATTTGAAATGTATTTTGCAGACCGGTATATCGGCTGCATCAGCAAGGAATTTACGCTTTTCCGCCCCAAATTTCGCATTGACTGCAATGGCTGGCAGGTGGAGGGGGATTGGTTTGAATGGGATTATCGGATTCTGGATGAATCCGGCAGACCCGTGGCTACAGTGTCCAAAGAGCTTTGGAAATGGACGGATACTTATGTGATCGATGTGTATGAGCCCCAGAATGCTCTTTGCGCGCTGATGCTGGTGCTGGCCATCGACGCGGAAAAATGTTCTAGAAATAATTGATCGGTATAATTGTTTGAGGTTTACGCAATGGGGATACATAATAAAATTGCCCAATATCGGGCCTATAAAAAAGGCGTTAGCCATTGCACCTTTAACCCGGAGGGACCCGGCGTGGTGCGGATTCATTTGATCCCACCCAAGTTCCGTATGTTGCGGTCCAGCCCGTATATTGTGATTTTAAATGGCTATTATCTGCTGCCGTTAGGATATTCTTGGGCTGTTCTATTGGGCAGCTTTATGGATGAGGTTAACCGGTTTGACGGGAAGCCTATTACCCAGGAAGACGAAAGGTGTATTTTGCGCAATACCTTGCGTTGTGTGCAAAAGGCTTATCCCACTGTTCCCAAGGCACAACTGGAAGAAGATTTGGAATTTTTGCTGGATGTTCTGTTTGCGGTGGCTGGGGGAAATGACCCGCAGGTGCAGATCGAAAAGCTTTCTGTTCGGGCGTATAAGGACAATATGACCGCGCCCCATCGGGTGGATCTGATGGTTAGCGCTATGACCGATGCATGGGGAAAATGGCAATGCAATCAAAAATGCATTTTCTGTTATGCAGCCGGACAGGAGATGGGAAAAACAAAAGAATTGACCACCCAGCAATGGAGGCAGGTCATTGACCGGCTGGAAGCTGCCAGAGTGCCCATGGTGACCTTTACCGGCGGTGAGCCCACCCAACGGGCGGACATTGCAGAGCTGGTGGGCTATGCCAAGCGCATGGTGACCCGGCTGAATACCAACGGCATCAACTTGACTCCGGAGTTGGTTGGACAGTTGAAGGCGGCAGGGCTGGATAGTGTGCAGGTGACCTTATATTCTTATGATCCTGCCATTCATAATGCCTTGGTGGGCAGCGCCCATTATGCAGAAACGGTGCAGGGTATCTGCAATGCGGTTGCTGCGGGACTGGATATCAGCATCAATACGCCTCTTTGCAGGAAAAATGCGGATTATGAAAAAACCTTGCAGTTTATTCACGCATTGGGTGTGCGCTTTGTGACCGTCAGTGGATTGATCTGCACCGGTATGGCTGGGATCACCCATTTGGAATATGATCTTTCTGCAGAAGAATTATATTCAATTGTAAAGACCGCAAAGGGATTTTGCAATGAGAATGAAATGGAAATGGATTTTACTTCTCCCGGCTTGATCCAGGCGGAAAGGCTGGAGGAACTGGGAATGCATGTGCCTATGTGCGGTGCGTGCCTGAGCAATATGGCCATTGCGCCGGATGGCACAGTGGTGCCATGCCAAAGCTGGCTTGGGGCAGATGCTTCCCTTGGAAATATTTTGCAAGACCCGTTCAAAAAGATTTGGGAGCATCCTGTGTGCAAGCAGCTGCGCAATATGCCGGAGCAGCAAGCGCTGACCTGCCCCTTCCGGGCGAAGAAGGGCGGTGAGGGGCTATGAAAAAGCAAAAAGAGAATGAAAAATCCAAAAGAACATTTCCGGTGAAATATACGGTGTGTTTACTAGTTATTATTCTGGCGCAAGTTGCTCTTATTATTTTTGCGTTTGCCTATGAGCCCTCACCCCAGGATGTGATCCATCAGTATCAGGTCACCGTAACGCCCCTGGAGGATGGCAGTTTGGATGTGGAATACCGTTTGGTGTGGGAGGCTTTGGATCCTTCTGAACCGCTGACCTGGGTGGATATCGGTATGCCTAACGGACTATTTGCTGTTTATCCCGATTCCGTCAGTGACAATATCAGCAAGTACAGCACCTATGTGGACGAGGATTATGTGGCAGCAAGGCTGGAATTTCATGAGGCTTATTATGACGGAGATGTGATCGATTTTTCCTTTAAGGTGAATCAGAAAAATATGCTTTGCCAAAATGACCAGGGCTATTTTTATGAGTTTGTCCCCGGCTGGTTTAATGCCATCCGGGTGGAGCAATATGAGTTTGTATGGAATATGGACGGCTTCGAGGATTATGTTCAACGGGGGAGCCTGGATTACGGCGAATACAGCAAAATGACGGTTCAGTACGGCATGGAGGAGTTTTCCGGTTGCAAAACTGCCAGGTATGTTCCCTTTGATGATTCCGGGGCGTATAATGAATTGGCAGAGGATAAGACCGGTATGATCGTACTGTGTTGTGTTATAATCCTGCTGTTGGTCATTGGGGAAGTGTTCATTATTGATTGCTATGTGTCCTACGGCCGGGGCAGAGGCTTTTTGACCGGATACGGGCATCATATTCATACCCATGGCAGAACAAATCCCGTTTATATCCGTACAAGAAATGCGCATAGGGCTACCCATGGCGGCAGGGGTGGCGGCAGAAGCGGCGGATGTGCCTGTGCCTGTGCATGCGCTTGTGCCGGAGGCGGACGGGCTGGATGCAGCCAAAAAAATACTTACGAAAGCCAACCCTCTGAATAATTAAAAATATAGGCTGCGGCAATCAATGATTGCCGCAGCCTTATTTTATGGGATATTTACTGCTCCAACGAACATAGGAACGGAATGATTGGTAATGGCAAACAGAAAGGGTCTGTCCAGAATAAAATCAATGATCTCATCCGGCGGTTCGGCTGCACCGGCACCGAATTCCAGAATGATATAGCTGGCAGCTTTTACGCCGTCTTCGTCGATGGTCACTCTGGAATTCTGCTGAATGCTGTCCAGAAATACTGGGATTTCACTGTTTACAGAACTGGAAAAATCGTTGCCTAAGGGGTTGAATATTCCTTGCAGTCCCATTTCTTTGAGGGCAGGCTCTAAATCAACACTGGATGAAACATCAAATTTAGGCACAGATAAGTTGACCTTCATCCACTTGTGATTATCCTTTGGGAAAGCGTCGCTATGGGTGATCATATACATGTATGCTCCGCTGTTAAGCACATCGTTTACTGTCTTATTTTCGTCCGGGAGTATTAACCACATGGAAGATCCGTTTTCCAGCCCCAATTGAACGGCGCCGTAATCCTCATCCCAGTAGTAATTCATTTCAGCCAGCTGTTTGTTCATGAAGGTGCAGATCACATCTCCGTCATTGGTGTGGAACGGCTGTTCTGTGTTATTATCGTTGTCAAATTTATCGCTCCATTGTGATTGGAAGAAAACCGTGGAAGCCAGTGCCAGCATGGCGTTGGGAGTAATATGAACATTGTCCTTTTGATCGCTGAATAATCCTCCTGTTTGATTCCTTATCCAATTGGAAATATCCTTGTTGGTTCGCTCCGTGCCCAGATCTCCTTGGTATACGGAGGTGTAATAATGATGCGCTAACAGATCCATGGTTTGCTGATGGTATGCAACATCTTTATCCAGCCAAAGAGAGTTAGAGAGCACACTGATCTCTTTTCCGTTATCTTGATATACCTGCTCCCATAGGGCGCTGATGATTGTCCGCAGATCCTCCAAATGCGTAACCCCAAGAATTTCCAGTACCGCATCCCGGGTTTCTCCGGCTGTAAGCTCCGCGGTGATCGCCAATGCGATATATGCGTTAATAGGGGACCAAACTCTGTTTTTGATATCGGAACCGGACAAAACTTCCTTGGAGCATTTCGCCGAAAATGTAATAAGCGGAGGTATGGCGTTTTTGGTAATGCTATTTCGTTGCTGAGATTCTGCATACCATTGGTCAAATTCTTCGGACCGGATATTGGGACGCTCCATTTTTCTGGATTCAGAAGCAATACTGACGGCTTTTGCGGAAATGGAAAGGGGAATGCTTGGAATGTTAAAAAGGATTACCAAAGTCAGGACCGCGGCAATGGCGGCTAACCAGTAGTGCTTTTTCTTTTTTCGTTTTGCGGCAGCGCTGATATATTTTTCGTCCACATATCCAAGTGCTTTTGCGACTTTATCATTCATCAATATATCCCTCCTTAATAAGGTGTTCACGAAGCTGCATGCGAATCCTGCCCAGACGAACGCTGGCAGCATTTTCTCTCAAACCGAAATCCCTGGCAATTTCCTGGACAGAATCTCCAAACCAGTAACGGCGTAGAAAGAGCGAACGGTTATCCGCATGTATGCTTCCCAGAAAACGATTGATGGCCAGCCCCAATTCTCTTGCTTCAACGGTTTCTGCCAGGGCAGGAGCGGGAATGCAATTCGCTAATTCGTCAATGGAAACATCATATCGGTTATCCCGTTTTTCTGCGGTGTTGTATTTAAGACGGTCCAAAGAAATATTTCTGCCGGTGGCATATACATAGCCTGCCAAAGAGTCCGGCTTTTTCGGCGGGATGGTATTCCAAACAGCAAGATATGTATCATTGACGGATTCTTCTGCATCCTGATGCACACCCAAAATATTCATGGCTATGGCCATGAGCCGTTTCCCAAATTTTCTGGAGAGTGCTTCAATGGCACTTTCTGCCCGTTGCCAAAGTAGTTTTATGATATTTTGATCTTCCACATAAATCCCTCCTCACTTATATAGTAGAATTATGACTGTAAATATTACATTCATAATATCATGTTTTTTCAGAAAAGAATAGAAATAGAGGAATTGGAATGAATTGGGAAGTGCGTTTGCTGTTTCTGGGATTGGAATAGATGGACTGGCACAGGATCAAGAGGATGCGCATATATTATGACGATGCTTTGGAAGGGGGCAGGATGAGAAAGAATGTTGTGTCAAATCCTGCCGAAATTGCGTATGATGGGGTACACGCAGAATAAAAGGAGGGATTATTTTGAGTAGATACAATGGATTTAACGATAGAAGCTGTGACGGACAGTATGAAGAGAATGCATACAAGCGTCATAGACCCAATGAGTATTGCTGCACAGACCGGGATCAGAATTCCTGCTCCAATTGTCCGCCGGGTCCTGCTGGCCCGCAAGGACCTATCGGACCCAGAGGTCCCATAGGTCCACAGGGTGTCCCGGGAGTCAGAGGTCCGGTGGGCCCCCAGGGGCCCGAGGGCGTGGCTGGGCCGATTGGCCCTCAAGGCCCTACTGGTGAAGCCGGTCCTGTTGGACCGCAGGGCCCTGCGGGTGTAGCCGGTCCAGCTGGTCCGCAAGGTCCTGCGGGTGTAGCCGGGCCTGTGGGTCCTCAAGGCCCTACTGGTGAAGCTGGTCCTGTTGGCCCTCAAGGGCCTGCGGGTGTAACTGGGCCTGTGGGCCCCCAAGGTCCTGCAGGTGTAGCCGGTCCTGTGGGTCCCCAAGGCCCGGTGGGGGAAGCTGGTCCTGTTGGACCTCAAGGTCCCGCAGGTGAGACCGGACCGGCCGGCCCGCAAGGTCCTGTAGGCGCAACCGGACCAGCCGGTCCGCAAGGTCCTGCGGGTGAAACCGGTCCTGCCGGCCCCCAAGGTCCTGTAGGCGCAACTGGACCAGCCGGTCCGCAAGGTCCTGTAGGCGCAACTGGTCCTGTCGGTCCACAAGGTCCTGCGGGTGAAACCGGTCCTGTGGGTCCACAAGGTCCAGTGGGTGCAACTGGTCCTGTCGGTCCACAAGGCCCTGCTGGCGAAACCGGGCCTGTTGGTCCTCAAGGTCCTGCAGGGGGCATTTTGAACTATGCAGATTTCTTCGCACTCATGCCGCCGGATAATGCGGTCACTGTAGCTCCGGGTACGGATGTCAGCTTCCCTCAGGATGGGCCTAACAGCGGCACCGGGATCGTCCGGGCTGGGGATAGTTCCTTTGTTCTTGGTGATATTGGCACTTATTTGGTGCAATTCCAGGTAAGCGTCACGGAGGCTGGACAGCTGATCCTCACATTAAACGGCGAGGATTTGGCATATACAGTGGCTGGCCGTGCAACCGGAACATCGCAAATTGTAGGGATGGCAATTGTAGATACAACCGTGACGGGGTCTGTGCTGACCGTTCGGAATCCGGATGGTACCGCAGAAGCCTTGACTATTACGCCTTTGGCTGGTGGCACCCGCCCGGTATCTGCCCATTTGATTATCACTCAGCTTCAATAATTTTTAGCAGCACCGTTTCTTAAGGGATGGTGCTGCCTTTTCTTTGGAGAATCGCACAAATTTTGCACGCAATTGACGAAAAAAACTGTGGCACAAACCGTCGATTTCAAGTTGACGAGGTTGGCTTGTCATGGTATACTGATTTTGATAAAGCCCTTATGACTGACGGATAAGTGGAGCACCACATGGAGTAAGGGTTTTTAGTTAAGCCGACCGTCTGGGCGCACGGAACCTTAATCGGGAGAAGTGCGCCCTTTTGCCATTTTTATGAAGGAGGATCATCATGAAAAAGGTTGGAATCGTTATGGGCAGCGACAGTGATCTGCCGATCCTGCGCAAAGCCATGGATACCCTTGCGTCTTTGGATATCCCGTTTGAATGCCATATTTATTCTGCCCACCGCACACCCCAGGAAGCCCGGGATTTTGCGGTAAACGCTCGCAGCAATGGCTTTGGCTGTATCATTGCCGCTGCGGGTATGGCTGCGCACCTTGCGGGGGCTATTGCGGCCAACACCACCCTGCCTGTGATCGGCATTCCCTGTAAATCTGCTTGTCTTGACGGCATTGACGCGCTCTTGTCTACGGTACAGATGCCTTCCGGTATTCCGGTTGCCACCGTAGCCATTAATGGAGCCGTGAATGCCGCTTTGTTGTGTGCGCAGATTTTGGCTGTGGAAGATGCGCAGCTGGCTGTAAAGCTTGATGAAAAACGCAAAGCGGATGCGGCAAAGGTTCTCCAAAAAGATGCTGCTCTGCAAGCGGAATTGAATGTATAAACCTGCATCATTTATAGAAAGAGGTATAAATTATGGAAAATCTGAAGCTTTTGTACACCGGTAAAACCAAGAATGTTTATGCGCTGCCTAACGGTAATTGCCTGCTGCTGTTTAAGGACGATTGCACCGGTAAGGACGGTGTGTTTGATCCCGGCGAGAATGCTGTCGGCTTGACCATTGATGGCGTTGGCGATGTGAATCTGCGTATGTCCATTTATTTCTTTGAGAAGATCAATGCTGCCGGCATTCGCACCCATTTTGTTTCTGCCAACCTGGATGATACCACTATGGAGGTTCTGCCCGCCAAAGTGTTTGGCAAGGGCCTGGAGGTAATTTGCCGGTATAAGGCAGTCGGCTCATTTTACAGACGCTATTCTGATTATTGTCAGCTGGGCCAGGATCTGCCCGCTTATGTGGAAACAACCTTTAAAAACGACGAAAAAGGCGATCCGCTGGTCACCAAGGACGGCTTGGTGGATCTGGGCGTTATGACCGGCGAGCAGTATGATTCTTTGAAGGCACAGACGCAGGCTATCACGAAAATCGTTGCGGACGATCTGAAAGCCAAGGGCCTGGAGCTGTACGACATTAAATTTGAATTTGGTTATGATGCGGATGGCAATGTGATGCTCATTGATGAGATCGCTTCCGGCAATATGCGCGTCTATAAGGACGGGGAGTATGTGGATCCGCTGACGCTGAATAAGCTGTTTTTTGCTTGATTGTATGCGTCTGCATTTCTGATTTAGGAGGATTTGCCAATGGGCGGCTTCTTCGGGGCAGTTTCCCGCAAAAACTGCAAATATGATGTTTTCTTTGGCACGGATTATCATTCTCATTTGGGCATCAAACGGGGCGGTTTGGCCTTTTATGATGCGGAGGAAGGCTTCCAACGCCAAATCCATAATATTGAAAATACACCCTTTCGCACGAAATTTGAAGGAGATCTGAGCAAAATGGATGGCACCATCGGTATTGGCTGTATTTCCGATACCGACCCGCAGCCTTTATTGGTGCGCTCCCATTTGGGGTTGTTTACCCTTGTGACTGTTGGAATCATCAACAATGCAGAAGAATTGGTGGAATCCTTCAGCGGTCCGGGCAACCAGTTTATGGCCATGTCCTCCGGAAAAGTCAATGCCACCGAGCTGACTGCTGCGCTGATCAACCGTTGCAGCAATATAACTGATGGCATTCGTTATGCGCAGCAGGTGATTGAAGGATCCAGCACTGTTTTGCTCATGACCCAGGATGGCTTGATTGCAGCCAGAGACAAGTTGGGGCGTTTGCCAGTGGTGATCGGCAAGAAAGATAGCGGCTATTGCGTGTGCATGGAATCCTTTGCGTCCATTAAATTGGGTTACGAGCCTTGCTATAATTTAGGCCCGGGAGAAATCGTTAAAATCACAGCTAACGGCTTTGAGCAACTTTCTGCTCCCGGAGACAAAATGAAAGTCTGCGCTTTTATGTGGACTTATTATGGCTATCCCAACTCCAATTATGAAGGCGTGAATGTGGAGGTCATGCGTTGCCGCAATGGTGAGATCATGGCCAGGGAGGAGCAAAAGGCAGGTACGATGCCGGATGTGGATTATATTGCCGGTGTTCCGGATTCCGGCTTGCCGCATGCCATTGGCTATGCCAATGCTTCTCATGCGCCCTTTGCCCGGCCGTTTGTGAAGTATACACCCACCTGGGCGCGCTCTTTTACTCCCTCCAATCAGGAGATCCGGAATTTGGTGGCGGAAATGAAGCAGATCCCCGTGCCGGAATTGATCGAAGGGAAAAAGCTGCTGCTGGTGGATGATTCCATTGTGCGTGGCACGCAGCTGCGGGAGACCGTGGATTTCCTGTATAAGAGCGGCGCTAAGGAAGTGCACATGCGCTCGGCATGTCCGCCCATTATGTATGGCTGCAAGTTTTTGAATTTCTCCCGTTCCAATTCTGAAATGGAACTGCTGGCAAGAAAAAAGATCCAACAGCTGGAAGGGGATGAGGGGCAGAAGCATATTGCGGAATATGCCGATGGTAGTACCCAGCGGGGTAAATGCCTGCTGAAGTCCATTTGTGAGGAAATGGGCTTTGATTCTCTGGGGTATCAGTCTTTAGACGGTATTCTGGAAGCAATTGGATTGGATCGGGACAAGGTCTGCACTTATTGCTGGACCGGTGAAGAATAAATAAGAGGGGTTATCAATGGATCATAAGAATTCGTTTTCTGCCAGCTATGCTGCGGCAGGTGTGGATATTACTGCTGGTTACAGAGCGGTGGAGCTGATGAAAAAACATGTTGCCCGCACCCGCAATGCAGGCTGTCTGGATGATGTGGGTGGTTTTGGCGGTTGCTTTGGTTTGCCTGTGGCCGGTATGGAGGAGCCTGTGCTGGTATCCGGTACCGATGGCTGCGGCACAAAGGTTAAGCTTGCGATTTTGATGGATAAGCATGATACCATTGGTATTGATGCGGTGGCCATGTGCGTCAATGATATTATCTGCGTCGGTGCAAAGCCATTGTTCTTTTTGGATTATATTGCCTGCGGCAAGAATGTTCCGGAAAAGATCGCGCAGATCGTTTCCGGTGTTGCGGAGGGCTGCGTTCAGTCCGGTGCGGCGTTGATTGGCGGTGAAACTTCTGAGCACCCCGGTATGATGCCTGTTGAGGATTATGATTTGGCTGGCTTTGCCGTTGGTATTGTGGATAAGAAGAAAATCCTGGACAATTCCAAAATGAAAGCCGGTGATGTGGTGATCGCATTGCCCTCCACCGGTATTCACTCCAATGGCTTTTCTTTGTGCCGCAAGGTTTTTGATATTGATAACAATAATCCCGAGCTCTACATCCCCAGGGATGTTCTGGGCGGCAAGACCATCGCGGAGGCTTTGCTGGTTCCCACAAAGATCTATGTAAAGCCAGTTTTGGCATTGCTGGAAAAGGTGGATGTAAAAGGCATCAGCCATATCACAGGCGGCGGATTTTATGAAAATATTCCCCGTTCTATTCCTGATGGGCTGTGTGCCAAGATTGATAAAACTGCTATTAAAGTGCTGCCTATTTTTGATGTGATTGCAAAATGGGGCAATATTCCCGAGCGGGATATGTATAACACTTATAACATGGGCGTTGGTATGAGCATTGTTGTGCCGGAAGTGCAAGTGGATATGGCACTGGAGATTTTGAAAGCCCACGGTGAAGATGCCTATGTGATCGGTCGGATCGTTGCAGGCGATGAAAAGGTGATTTTGTGATGGCAAATACGAGAATTGCCGTGCTGGTATCCGGAGGCGGCACCAATTTGCAGGCCTTGATCGATGCCCAAAGCAGAAACGAACTGGGCGGTGGGCAGATCGTTGCGGTGATCTCCTCCAAGGCAGGGGCTTATGCTCTGGAACGGGCAGCAAGAGCCGGGATTCCCGGATACGTGATTCCCAGAAAGGAATTTGATTCCAACCGGGCAATGACGGTGGCTTTGGTGGAAAAATTGAAGCAGTTGAATATTGACTTGGTCGTTTTGGCGGGCTGCATGATTATATTCACCCATGAGCTGGTGGATGCTTATCCCAATGCCGTTATGAATGTGCATCCTGCGCTGATCCCTGCATTTTGCGGCCAGGGCTTTTATGGATTGCATGTTCATGAGCAGGTGCTGCGTTATGGTGTGAAGCTTTCCGGTGCTACGGTTCATTTTGTCAGTGAAGAGTGCGATGGCGGGCCCATTATTGCCCAAAAAGCCGTGCAGGTTTGTCCAGATGATACACCGGAGGTATTGCAGCGCCGGATCATGGAAGACGCGGAGTGGAAATTGCTGCCGGAAGCGGTCTGCCTGTTTTGCCAGGGGCGCTTAAGTGTGGAGGGCCGCACAGTCATCATAAAGGAGAAATAAAAAATGAATGTTTATGAGATCGGAAAAATGAGCGAAAAGCTCTCCACCAATACTTATCCCGGCCGTGGTATTGTGCTGGGCATTACGCCCGACGGAAAAAAGGCAGTGGCAGCCTATTTCATTATGGGCCGCAGCGTCAATTCCCGCAACCGTGTGTTTATTCAGGAGCCTGACGGCATTCGCACAGAAGCCCATGATCCTGCGTTAATGAAAGACCCGCATTTGATTATTTATCATCCGGTCCGTCAGGTGGGCAATGGTCTGATCGTCACAAACGGAGATCAAACGGACACCATCTGGGAGTATCTTGCCAAGGGCGAAAGCTGGGAGGCTGCTTTGCGCACCCGTATGTTTGAGGACGACGGCCCCAATTGGACCCCCAGAATCTCCGGCTTGCAAGCCAATGACGGCAGCTATAAGATGTCTATTCTGAAAGCAGCAGATCCGGAAGGCGCGAATTGCGCCCGGTTCTTCTGGGAGTACCCGGCAACTGCGGGTTTGGGTCATTTCTTACATACTTATGTATGCGATGGCAATCCTGTGATTCCCACCTTTCAGGGGGAGCCGGAGCGTGTTGCCATTCCCGCTGATATTGACGCGTTCACAGCGGAGCTGTGGGACAACTTGAACGAAAGTAACAAAATCTCTCTGTTTGTGCGCTATACGGATTTGCAGACCCACGCTTATGAGCAGCGGATTATCAATAAGCATAATTAAAAGGAGCGTAGAAAATGAAAGAATTTCAGTTAAAATATGGCTGCAACCCCAATCAGAAGCCTGCTTCTATTTATATGAAAGATGGCAGTGAGCTGCCCATCACCATTCTCAATGGCCGTCCGGGATATATTAATTTTTTGGATGCGCTGAATTCCTGGCAGTTGGTTAAGGAATTGAAAGAGGCTACGGGGATGGTTGCAGTCACTTCCTTTAAGCATGTTTCTCCCACTTCCGCTGCAGTGGGTAAGCCTTTGAGTGAAGAACTGAAAAAGGCATGCTTTGTGGATGATATTGCGGGCTTGGATGAGAACCCCCTGGCTTGCGCCTATGCCCGTGCCCGCGGCACAGACCGTATGTGCTCCTTTGGCGATTGGGTTGCGCTTTCTGATGTGTGTGACGCCATGACCGCAACGCTCATTGCCCGTGAGGTCTCTGACGGCGTGATCGCTCCCGGATATACGGATGAAGCCTTGGAAATTCTGAAGGCAAAGCGAAAAGGCGGCTATAATGTGGTTGCCATTGATCCTGATTATGTGCCGGAAGTCCAGGAGACCAAGGATGTATTCGGCTTTACCTTTGAGCAGGGACGCAATAATTTTAAAATCGGCGAGCATTTGCTGGAAAACATTGTAACAGCCAATAAGCAGCTGCCGCAGTCTGCCAAGATTGATCTGATCGTTGCGCTGATTACGCTGAAGTATACCCAGTCCAACTCTGTTTGCTTTGCAGTGGACGGTCAGGCTATTGGTGTTGGTGCCGGTCAGCAAAGCCGTATTCACTGCACACGCCTGGCGGGCACCAAGGCAGATACCTGGTTCCTGCGGCAGCATCCCAAGACCCTGCAGCTGCCTTTCCAGGCAGATCTGGGTCGTCCCAACCGGGATAATGTGATTGACGGTTATATTAACGGCAATGAGGAAGATGTGTGCGCCGATGGCATTTGGCAGAATTATTTCACCTGCCAGCCTGAGCGTTTGACAGAAGAAGAAAAGAAAGCATTTTTGTCCACCCGTCAGAATGTGGCTTTGGGCAGCGATGCGTTTTTCCCCTTCTCCGATAACATTAAGCGGGCAGCCGCTTCCGGTGTGAAGTATATTGCTGAGCCCGGCGGTTCTATCCGGGATGATTTGGTTATTGAAGAATGTGATAACCGGGGAATCGTTATGGCATTCACCGGAATGCGTTTGTTCCACCATTAAGAATGATCCGGCAGGGGACGGCATTTTGCCGCCCCCTGTGGGTGCGTTTTGAGAACCCTCGGAAAGAATAAGGAGGTAATTCTATGAAACTGTTGGTTGTTGGTGGAGGCGGCCGTGAGCATGCCATCATCAAAAGCTTAAAAAAGAATCCAAATGTAACGGAAATCTTTGCAGCTCCCGGCAATGGCGGCATTGCTGCGGACGCAAAATGCGTGGATATCAAGGCAACGGATATTGACGGCATTGTTGCTTTCGCGGTGGAAAATGCCATTGATTATGCGGTTGTTGCGCCGGATGATCCGTTGGTGTTAGGCTGCGTGGATGCGCTGGAAGAAAAGGGCATCCCTTGCTTTGGACCCAGGGCCGATGCGGCGATTATTGAAGGCAGTAAGGCATTTGCTAAAAATCTGATGAAAAAGTATGGAATTCCTACTGCCGCTTATGAGATATTCACAGATTTGGATAAAGCGTTAGTTTATTTGGAGACTGCTCCTATGCCCACCGTGGTCAAGGCTGACGGCTTGGCGCTGGGAAAGGGCGTGATCATTGCCCAAACGGCGGAAGAAGCCAAGCAGGCCGTCACCGATATGATGGTCAATGCCAAGTTCGGCAGCAGTGGAAGTACGGTGGTCATTGAAGAGTTTCTGACCGGACCGGAGGTTTCTGTTTTGGCCTTTACGGATGGCAGAGTTGTCCGCCCTATGGTGTCCAGCATGGATCATAAGCGGGCAGGGGACAACGATACGGGCTTGAATACCGGCGGTATGGGCACCATTGCGCCGAACCCTTATTATACCGATGAAATTGCCAAGCAGTGTATGCAGGAGATTTTTCTGCCCACGATCCGTGCAATGAAAAAGGAAGGCCGCACATTTAAAGGATGCTTGTATTTCGGCTTGATGCTGACGCCCAATGGACCTAAGGTAATTGAATATAATTGCCGTTTCGGTGATCCGGAGACACAAGTGGTTCTACCGCTGCTGAAAAGTGACTTGTTGAAGATTATGCAGGCATGCACCAACGGCACTTTGGCAAAAACCCCTGTTCGTTTTTCTAAAAAGCATGCTTGCTGCGTGATCAAAGCGTCTGCAGGTTACCCGGAAAGCTATAAGAAAGGCTATCGGCTTGCTATGTCGCCCCGTGCTGCCGCCCATACCTTTGTTGCCGGCGCAAAGCTGGACAATGGCAAGCTGGTTACATCCGGCGGCCGTGTTACCGGCACCACTGCGGTTCGCAGTAGCCTGGCCGATGCCATTGCCGCGGCATACCGGCTTTCTTCCGGCGTGAAATTTGCAAATGCATATAGCCGCAGTGATATTGGTCAGCGGGCATTGGCCGCAAAGAAATAAGGAGGCACCATGGTTTATCGTGTATATGTAGAAAAAAAGCAGGGGCAGACCCATGAGGCTGATGGCCTGCTGCGGGAAATCAAAGATTTTTTGCAGGTCAGTGCCCTGGAAGCGGTTCGTGTGCTGAACCGTTATGATGCGGAAAATATTGAACAGAGTTTGTTTTCTTATGCTGTGAATACGGTTTTTTCCGAGCCTCAGGTGGATCATGTTACTTATGAAGTGCCCACCGGCGATACGGTGTTTGCTGTGGAACCCCTGCCCGGTCAGTATGACCAACGGGCGGATTCTGCTGCCCAGTGCATCCAGATCATTTCTCAGGGAAATCGTCCCACCATTCGCACGGCGAAGGTCTATGTGCTCACCGGCAAGCTGACGGACGATGAAATTGCTGCCATTAAAAAGCATGTGATCAATGCAGTGGAAAGCCGGGAGGCCTCTTTGGGAATGCCTGAAACCTTGGCTGTGCAGTATGCTGCGCCGGATACGGTGGCAACCGTGAACGGGTTTGTGGAATTGGATGATCCGGGATTGGCTTTGCTGCTGGATAAGCTGGGGCTTGCAATGGATATGGATGATCTGAAATTCCTGCAGGCTTATTTCCGGGATACGGAGCACAGAGATCCTACTATTACCGAGATCCGTGTGGTGGATACTTATTGGTCGGACCATTGCCGGCATACCACCTTTTCCACCCATTTGGATAATGTGGAAATTCACGATCCTGCGGTGCAGGAGGCGTATAACCGTTACCTGGCTGCCCGGGTGGAGGTCTATGGAGAAGAAAAGGCTGCCAAACGCCCCCAAACCTTAATGGATATTGCCACCATCGGCGCAAAAACCCTGAAAAAGCGTGGTTTATTGCCGGAGCTGGATGAGAGCGAGGAAATCAATGCTTGCTCCATTCATGTAACCGCAACTGTGGATAATCAGGAGCAGGATTGGCTGCTGATGTTTAAGAATGAGACCCATAATCATCCCACGGAGATCGAGCCTTTTGGCGGTGCGGCAACCTGCATTGGCGGCTGTATTCGTGACCCGTTGTCTGGTCGCGCTTATGTACACCAGGCTATGCGTGTCACCGGTGCAGGCGATCCCAGAAAGTCCCTGCAGGAAACCTTGCCCGGTAAGCTGCCCCAGCGGAAGCTGTGCCAGACTGCGGCAGCCGGTTATTCCTCTTATGGCAATCAGATCGGTCTTGCCACCGGTCATGTGGCAGAACTGTATCACGATGGTTTTGTTGCCAAGCGTTTGGAGTGCGGTGCGGTGGTTGCTGCTGTGCCCGCTGAAAATGTTCGCCGTGAGTGTCCTGCTGCTGGTGATGTGGTTGTTTTGCTGGGCGGCAGAACGGGCCGTGATGGTATTGGCGGTGCTACCGGATCTTCCAAGAGTCATAACATGAAATCGCTGACCACTATGGCGTCCGAGGTGCAAAAGGGTAATGCCCCGGAAGAGCGGAAGATCCAAAGATTGTTCCGGAATCCCGCGGTGACCCGGCTGATTAAGCGTTGCAACGATTTTGGTGCAGGCGGTGTGTCTGTTGCTATTGGTGAACTGGCGGATGGTTTGCGGATCGATCTGGATGCAGTGCGCAAAAAATATGAAGGTTTGGACGGGACGGAGCTGGCGATTTCTGAATCCCAGGAGCGGATGGCAGTCGTGGTGGCTGCAGAGGATGCAGATGCCTTTATTGCCTATGCCCAGGAGGAGAATTTGGAGGCCTACCGTGTGGCGGTGGTCACAGAAGAAGCCCGTATGGTCATGACCTGGAAGGGTAATGAAATTGCCAATCTTTCCCGCCAGTTTTTGAATACAAACGGCGCGGTTAAGCATGTTTCCGTTGCCGTTGATGCCAAGGATACTTCCCCTTTGAAGAAGCCTTTGTATGCTTCCTTGCAGGAAATGGCTTCGGATTTGAAAACAGCCAGCCAGCGGGGCTTGGTGGAGCGGTTTGATGCCACTATCGGCGCAGGCTCTGTGCTGATGCCCTTTGGCGGAAAGAATCAGTCCACCCCCGCGCAGGTTATGGCGGCAAAGCTGCCCGTTTTGCCCAACCAGCATACAGACCAGGCCAGCGTGTTCGCCTGGGGCTGCGATCCGGATCAGCTTTCTGTGGATCCCTATATCGGTGCCCGGGCGGCTGTATATACCTCTGTTGCCAAGCTGGTGGCAGCCGGTGCGGATTATAAAAAGGTTTATTTGACCCTGCAGGAGTTCTTTGAAAAGCTGAGAACAGAGCCTTTGCGCTGGGGCAAGCCCTTTGCTGCACTGCTGGGCGCGTTGGATGCGCAGCTGGAGCTGGAGGCTGCTGCCATTGGCGGCAAGGACTCCATGTCCGGCACTTTCCTGGATAAGGATGTACCGCCTACGCTGATTTCCTTTGCCATTGCACCGATGAATGCGCAGCAGGTATTGTCTCCGGAGTTTAAAGAAGCCGGGCATCCCGTGTATGTGATTGGCCCTGCCGATGAAAATGCCCAGAGTATGAAGGCTGCCTGGGATGGGTTTTATGCCCTTCATTGCCAGGGGAAGGTGAAGGCTGCCTGGGCGGTGGAGCATGGCATCGGTGAGGCTGTTATGAAAATGGCTTTTGGCAACGGTGTTGGTTTCCGCTCCTGCGCAGAGCTGAACGAGAATTGGCATTGGCCGTCTTTGTGGGGTTTCCTGGTGGCGGAGCTGACTGAGGATGTGAGCCTGCCCGGGGCAATGAAGATCGGCTGTACCACGGACGATGGCATGGTAACCCTGGAGCAGGACAGTGCATCCATTGATCAGCTTTACCGTTGGAACACAGAGGTGTTGGAAAAAGTTTATCCCACCAAGACTGTGGAAACCAATGTGGAGCAGCCTGTGTTTACCAGTTCCGGCGTTTGCAATGCTGCTCCGGCTATTAAGGTGGCAAAGCCGAAGGTTCTCATTCCCGTGTTCCCCGGAACCAATTGTGAGTACGATTCTGCCCGGGCGGTGATTGCTGCCGGCGGTGACGCAGAGATTGTGGTTATTCGCAATTTGACCGCTGAGGATGTGGCCCGGAGTGTGGAAACGGTTGCTTCCAAGATTGCAGACAGTCAGATGATCTTTATTCCCGGCGGATTCTCGGGCGGCGATGAACCGGACGGCTCTGCAAAGTTTATTACGGCGTTTTTCCGTAATCCTGCCATTAAAGAGCAGGTGACACGGCTTTTGGAGGACCGTGACGGTTTGATGTGCGGTATTTGTAATGGCTTCCAGGCGTTGATCAAGCTGGGCCTTGTGCCTTATGGAAAGATTATTGATACGGACGCAAGCTGTCCCACTTTGACTTTTAACACCATTGGACGGCATCAGAGCCGTATTGTCCGCACCCGCATTGCCTCTAATATGTCCCCCTGGTTGCGGCTTATGCAGGTAGGCGATGTGGTGAATGTTCCCATATCTCATGGAGAAGGCCGTTTCTTTGCTTCTGAGGAATTGGCGTTGCAGTTGGCAGCAAATGGCCAGATCGCAACCCAGTATGTGGATTTGGACGGCAAGCCCTCCATGGATGCGGTATTCAATCCCAACGGATCTTTGTTTGCAATTGAGGGTATTACATCTCCCGATGGCAGAGTGTTTGGTAAGATGGGGCATAGTGAACGCATTGGCAAGGGACTGTATGCCAATGTTCCCGGTCAGTATGATATTCGTATGTTTGAGTCTGCAGTTGATTATTTCAAGTAAATCATTCCAGCCAACGAGATAATAAAAAACGCACACTGCTGAGAGGTTGTGCTGAACCGGTAAAATCGGACAATAAACAAAATACCCCCTAATGTAGGATAATAGCTACATTAGGGGGTATCATTATGTCCAAACGAAATTATACACATATCAAGGAGTTGCTGCCGATAATATATGTCATGGGAGCAGAAGAAATGACCTAGGTAACGATGAAAAAGGGGAGGGTTTTCTTGACACATTTGCTAGGGCTTACGCAAGTCGTCTCTTGTGTTACTATTTAAAAAAACATTTACTGAGAAACAGGTATTTATATAATCTATTACTTTATCTTTATGTATATTTTTGCAAGTTACAATATATGCCATATTATTATTTACAACTATTCTATGATATGAAAATATCCCTGATCTGTCTGAGAAAGTTGGATTAGGATCGGCTCCTTTTCCCGTTTCATTCTTAAAATATGCCATTGCAATATCGTTATTTAAAAATTCATAAGCAAAAAGTTCAAATGAATAATCCTCATGGATATATTTACACCCAAAAAACTCTTGATATTCCAATTCTTTTAATCGTGTATCCTTTGTTGGCATGTCGTATATCTGTATGTTTGCCTGGCTTTGGTTTAAGGTTGATATTTTTTCACATTCCTCAATATTTGAAAAAATATTTACATTCAATTCCGCACTCATACAGCCATATAAATTCAACAACAGAATAAGCATCAAAGCAATGGCAGTAATTTTTTTAATACTATGAATCATAACACACCCCAACCTTAATTTGTCATTTAGATAGGTAAGAAAAAATAATACAGCGGTCCCTGCTCATCCACTTGTTACACGGAGAGGGGACAGTAGATTTATTATGCAGGTGCCTATACAGGGTCTTACCATTTACAATATATCACATTCTTTCATCAAGATCAATTTAATTATTATGAATCGATAAATAATTGCGATTTTTACTAATTTACAACTGGTTTCAAGCAGAAATCCTTCTACCTTATTTGTAAAAGATTCACAAATTGATAAAAAAGTGTATAGGAGCGGGAATATGTACTGATTCCACGGTAAAATGCTAAAGCGATTTGCCCAAGGTGACAAGGAAAAGATGGGACAAGAGAACCACCCCTTGCCTTATGGATTTCATGTAAAAAGCACATAAACCCATTTGGGTTTATGTGCTTTTTTAGCACCCCGGAGAGGACTCTAACCTCCAACCTATCGTTTAGGAGACTGTTACAGTGTTATCGCGAATACCTTTTTATAACTTCTCTGCTTCTTTTTCAAGTGCACGGTAATCAACTTTGCCTGCAGGGGTTAAAGGGAATGATTCTTTGACGAAATACTTCACAGGTTGTGAATATTCAGGTAGAGCTGTTTCACAAAGTACCTTTGTTTCCAACACGATCTTTTTTTGCGTATGGCATCCTTACTTTTCATAACAAGAAACGCTACGGGGAGTTGTTCATCGTCACTGCAAGGATCCTTTTGCCCAACAACACTGCATTTTTCAATTGCCGGATGTGTTAAAATTCTTTCTTCAATAACAGCTGGAAAAACCTTGAAACCATCCTATGGAAAAAGGTTGTATTAACATTGGAATCGTATGAAATATGGAGTAATTTTTTTGTAAATTTTTCCTAAATTACCAAAGAGTTGTATTTGTATCCTTGTAGAACTTGTCATTTTGTAGCCTGAACTTGTCAATAGGTTGACTGCCGTTGACCGTCTCTGGCTGCAAAACTATAATCTGTTATAGAGAAAATAGGGTTATTGGCGAAAAAGCCACTTTTTTGATCGCAGAACAGGAGGTATCTATGACCGGTAAAAAGAAGCTGCTTTGGATTGGTGCAGCGACATTTGTTTTATTGGCTGCCATTGTTATATTGTTGCTTTTGCAGCCCTTCGACGCCCGGTTGTCGCTCAGCCCGGAGGATGTACAGCTGCAAATCGGGCAGACGCAACAGCTCCAAATTCTTTCAGAGGAAGGAAAAACACAGAAACTATCCGCTGTGTGGAGCAGTCAGTCGGATGTCGTCGCAACGGTAGATGAAAACGGCCTTGTGACTGCACTAGCCGCCGGTGAAACCCGGATTACAGCACAGGTGGAGCGCAAAGGCAAGGAATACAGTCTGAGCACCATCGTTACGGTAATGGATCCGAATCAAGCGGACAAGGTTATGGTGGCCGGAGATGCCACACAGGAAAAGCCGGATTTTGAAGGCAAGTGCTTTACGGTATACAGTGCCTCAAACGGTGTGACCGCGGATATGGATGCCGGCACAATTCAGTTTTCCGATGAAGTAAAGCAGACAGAAGTTTTCTTTGCCGACAGTATGAATTATCCCCATTCAGATGCCTGGGAGCTGCGGGGCACGATTAATCGTGAGAATATCAACCAAACGCTGTTCCTCTCCTTTGGTGTTCGGGATGAATCCGGAAAGGAACAGTGGTTCTGCCTTTATGGAACGGGTCTTTCCCGCCAGCGTTATTGGAACTGGGCAGATACGAAATATGATATCGACAATGTCCATGTGGGCTATAATCAGGCGGCCGCCAGCTTCTACAAGCGGGATGCCAAGGCAGACGGCAATCGATTGGACTTCATTGCCGTTTTGAAAGACGATGTGCTGAAGGTTTATTTCGGCAACCGTCAGGAGGAGATGTCCCTTGCATGGAGCTTGCCTCTGACCAAGGAAATCTTTGGTGGCTTTCCTGCAGGCAGCAAATATCAGCTTGGCATCAATACAGTTGATCCCTGTAATTTTGCGATTACAGAACTTTCCTGTAAAAACGGGCAAGAGGTTCGGGATTTAGGCGGTGTTGTTGGTGGCAAGTATGCCGATATCAAAATCACCGGTGATAAGTTCAAAATTGCCGATTCTTCCATAGGTGTGTCCTATAACGGCAAGCAAGGAACTGTGGATGTGAAACAGACGGTGAAGGAAACAGTTACTTTCTTTGCCGGTAATCATACAAAGTATGATGATCGCTGGGAGTTCTCCGGAACGATTGAGAAGGAAAAACTGTCGGATACGGTTTTCCTTTCCTTCGGCGTGAGAGACAGCAGCGGAAAAACACAGTGGTTCTGCATTTACCAGAACACACTGTCTCTGCAGAAAAACTGGGATTGGAATGAAACCAAGCAAAAGGTGGACGGCACCTATGTAAAATTCAACCAGCCGGCCTGCAGCTTTTTCTGGAAGGAGAAGGATATGGGGGCTGAAAAGCTCCATTACAAGCTGATCCTTCACGATGATGTTTTGACGGCTTATTTTGGTAATGACAAATACCCCTTGTCCCAAGCGTGGAATTTGCCGCTGACGCAGGATACATACGGCGGCTTTAAGGCCGGAAGCGGTTATCAAATCGGCATTGCTACGGTAGATCCGTTGAATATGCATATTAAGGATATTGTTGTCAACAATGGCGATCAAGCTGCGCAGATCCCGGAATTTACAGAAGACGGCAGATTCTATATTGTCAATCAGACTGTCAATGTGACCGACGATCCGGTTGCAGGAACGCTGAATGTGGCTGTTGATCCAGATAAGTCTGAAATCATTTTTGCTGCATCTCCTTATGATGTGGATAGTAAATCCTGGCAGCTTACCGGTACGGTTACCAAAGCAGAGATGAAAAATCTGTTCCTCTCCTTTGGTGTAAAGGATAAGACAGGCAAGGAACAGTGGTTCTGCATTTACCAGAAGGGTCTTGCCCGTCAGCGGTATTACAACTGGGCAGACACCAAATATGACATTGACGGCAAATATGTATTTGCCAATCCTGCTTCTGAGCATTTCTTCTATAAGACACCCAGCTTGGGTGGCGACAAGCTGCATTATGTGATTATTGTGCAGGATGACATTCTGAAGGCATATTTTGGAAATGACCTATATGATATGACGCTTGCCTGGTATCTACCCCTGACAGAAGAACTTTGGGGCGGATTTGCACCCGGAACGGAGTATCAATTAGGCATCAACAGCGTGGATCCTTGCTTACATACCCATACGGATGTATCGGTGGTGACCGGGGATGCTGTGAACGATGTATGGTACAAAGCGCAGCTTTATAATGTCTCCGCTTTTGAAGATCTATCCAATGCTATGCAGGAAAAAATGGAGGCCGGTGCCAAGGATAATGTGACTACCGTATTCATTGGCGACTCGTTTTTCCATCAGGATGCATTCTTTAAGAATTTCACAAGCATCTACAGAAATAAAGAGGCTGTATGTGTAGGCATCAGCACCACTACTACCTATCATTGGGAGAGCTTTACCCAGAATTGGTTAAAGGACTACACCCCGAAAAATATTGTTGTGAATGTGGGTACCAATAACCTGATTCTGCAGTCTCCTTATAACAGTGTAGAAAATGTAACAGATGCTTTACAATCGCTGCTTTCCATGCTGAAGGATACCTTCCCCGGCACACATATCTACTGGTTCTCCATTTCTCCCAGGAATGATCTGAATCGGGAGGATGACAAGGCGCTCATCAATGCCGCCATGAAGCAGTGGTGCGATGAAAACGGCGTTACTTATGTGGAAAGTCCCATCACCGATCCCAACACGGATTGCGTGGACGGACTGCATCCCACAGCGCAGACTTATGAGAAGTATGCCCAGGCACTGGCCGCAGCAGGCTGCGAAATCGTAGCGGTGGATACATCCGGGTATCAGTTCTTTGTAGACACCAACAGCACCGGTGTAACGGCAAAGCCCACGGAAGGCACGATAACAATCAGTAATTCTGCCAGCAAGACGGAAACCATGTTTGCGGCAGATGCGGAAAATATCTACAGCGAAACATGGCTTTTGACCGGCACGGTTACCAAGGCAGAGATGAAAAATTTGTTCCTGTCCTTCGGTATCCGGGATGAAAACGGCAAGGATCAATGGCTTTGCATTTATCAGAAGGGTCTTGCCCGTCAGCGGTATTACAACTGGGCAGACACCAAATATGACATTGACGGCAAATATGTATTTGCCAACCCGGCATCGGAGCATTTCTTCTATAAGACCCCCTCTTTGGGTGGTGACAAGCTGCACTTCAAGCTGGTGCTGCGGGAGGATGTGCTGAAGGCGTACTTCGGTAATGATCAGTTTGATATGACCCTTGCCTGGGAGCTTCCCCTGACAGAAGCGCTTTGGGGTGGCTTTGCAGCAGGCAGCAAGTACCAGCTTGGTATCAATACGGTCGATCCCTGCGCTCATAGCTATACCAATGTGCAGGTTCTGACCGGTGATGCAGTACCGGAGGAAGAAACGCCGGATTACTCCAATTACAAGTTCTTTACAGACAGTGTTTCTGCCGGTGTAACGGCGGATCCCGAGGCCGGAACCATCACAATCAGCAATTCCGTCAGTAAGACCGAAACAATGCTCAAGGCAAATGCTGAGGAAACCCACAGCAATAAGTGGCAGTTGACCGGCACGGTGACCAAGACAGAAATGAAGAATCTGTTCTTGTCCTTTGGTGTTCGTGACGAAAGCGGCAAGGAACAATGGTTCTGCGTATACAAGAAGGGTCTTGCCCGTCAGCGTTATTGGAACTGGGAAAACACCACCTATCAACCGGATGGTATGTATGTCATTGCCAACCCGGCTTCCGAGCATTTCTACTACAAGACGCCCAGTCTTGGCGGTGACAAGCTGCATTATAAGCTGGTGATTATGGATGATGTACTGCGTGCCTATTTCGGAAATGACCAGTTTGAAATGACCCTTGCCTGGGAGCTTCCCCTGACAGAAGCGCTGTGGGGCGGCTTTGCGGCAGGCAGCAAGTATCAGCTGGGCATCAACACCGTTGACCCCTGCACCCATAACCACAGCAATGTGCAAGTCCTGACCGGTGATGCGGTGGGGGAGGAGATCCCTGAAGAGAAGCCAGATACCAACCGCTTCTATGTGGATACCGCCACAAACGGTGTAACCGTTAACCAAGAGGCAGGCACCATCACAATCAGCAATTCCGTCAGTAAGACCGAAACAATGCTCAAGGCAAATGCTGAGGAAACTTACAGTGAAAAGTGGCAGCTGGCCGGCACGGTAACCAAGACAGAAATGAAGAATTTGTTCCTGTCCTTTGGTGTGCGTGACGAAAACGGCAAGGAGCAATGGTTCTGTGTGTACAAGAAGGGGCTTGCCCGTCAGCGTTATTGGAACTGGGAAAATACCACCTATCAACCGGACGGCGTGTATGTCATTGCCAACCCGGCTTCCGAGCATTTCTACTACAAGACACCCAACCTTGGCGGTGACAAGCTGCACTACAAGCTGGTGATTGCAGATGATGTTCTGAAAGCTTATTTCGGAAATGACCAGTATGAAATGACCCTTGCCTGGGAGCTCCCCCTGACAGAAGCGCTTTGGGGTGGCTTTGCAGCAGGCAGCAAGTATCAGCTGGGCATCAACACCGTTGACCCCTGTGCCCATATCCACAGCAATGTGCAGGTGCTGACGGGGGATGCGGTGCAAGAGAGCAATCTGCGGATGGTTCACACCCCATCTGCTGCCGACCTGCCTGCCGTGATTCCTGAGAAAATCACGGAGCTGACAGAACAGCCAGAGCAGGAAGAGGCATAAACAGTGTAATTCAGAGAAGCTTGCCGCTTCTTGCGGCAAGTACTCTCAAATAAATTTTAAGAAACGAGGGAAACGCATATGCAAATTCAAGGTAAAAGAATCTTTGCTTTGCTGCTGATGCTGTGCATGCTGGTGGGTATGCTGCCTATGGCTGCACTGGCAACAGAAAATGAGGCAGCAGAACTGTCGGAAAGCTCTGAATCTCAGTATTTGCTGTATAGTGAAGACTTTGAGAGCTATACCGATAAGGTTGAGTTGTCCAATGGTACCAATGCCAGCGGCTGGACTTACAGCAAAAAGTCCACAAACGGCTATGCCTACATTGAAAATGGCAAGCTGTATTTTGCCGGCAGCAAGTACGATGTACTGTACCGTACTGACGGTCTGAATTGGAGCAACTACACGGTAGAAGCCGACATCAGCTACAATACCGATAATGTGGGTTGGGCAGCCCTTGCTTATAATGTCCACTCGGATACAAAGTGGCAGAAAGCAAGCGTTTCGACTACCGGCAGTGTTGGCTTGAATGGTTATAACAAAAACTGGACCAACAATGATGCAAAGCTGAACAAGACAACATTGGCAAATATGGGACTTGCAACTGCTGCGGCCAAAGGCCAGATGCGTTTTAAGATCAGCGTGAAGAATACTTCTGCTACACTTTGGGTTGCCCCGTATACTGATGGCGTTTTGGGTAATTGGTCAAATGGGTTCACGATCAACAATATTTACGAGGATGCACAGAACGGTTCTATCGGTTTCATGACCTCTAACGGCTCTCTGGGCAGTATTGTGATCGATAACATCAAAGTCTATAAACCCTTTACTGTAACCTATGTTGCCGATGGTGTGACTGTTGGAACATTTGAGGTAAACAACGGTGAGAGCGTTTCTTCTGTGCCGGAAGTGCCTGAAAAGGATGGCTATACTGGCGTATGGGATCACGACGGTACCAATATTACCGCCGATACGGTTATTAACGCAGTTTACACTGCCGTGGACACACCGGTTCCCTCTGTGAAATTTGTCGGTCAGCAGTTGAACTTAGGTGATGATCTGGATATGAATTACCATGTATCCGTCGATCCTGCCATCGCTCAAACTGCAGTAATGCATATTACCGTAGGCAATAAAGAGCCTAAGGCATATCCCATCAGCGAAATGACCGCCAATGAGGATGGTAACTATGTGTTTACCGTTGCATTGGCTGCTGCTCAGATGACAGATAATATCACCCTGTCTTTGATGGACGGTGAAACAGAAGTTGTTTCTAAAACCTATACCGTCCGCGGCTATGCCGAGGAAATTCTAACCGGCAGCTATGATGCCAAAACACAGGCAATGGTAAAGGCTATGCTGAACTATGGCGCGGCTGCACAGAAGTACTTTCAGTACAACGATACCAATCTGGCAAACACCGGCTACGAAATTACAGATGCTGCACAACCTTCCGGAGAACTAGAAACCAGCATAGACGGGTCTGTTAGCGGCATCCGTATTTACGGCGCAACTCTGGTTTGTACCAGCAAAGTAGCTGTCCGTTTCTACTTCAGCGGTAGCACAGACGGCATTACCTTTAAGGTTGGACAGACTTCCTATGAGGCTCGATCCAAGAATGATCTGCATTATGTGGAGATCCCGGGCATCAACCCTCAGAATTATGATGAGGTTATTGAGCTTGTTGTATCCAACGGCACAGAAATAATGACGGTTGGCTACAGTCCTATGCACTACATTACAAGAATGTATCACAAGGAATCCTCCAGCACAGAACTGAAGACGCTTGTTCAGGCTATGTATGGTTACCACGAGGCAGCAATTGTTTTCAAAAATGTAATCTATGTGGATTCTACTACCGGCTCCGTTACTTATGACGAAAACGCCGGTACGATCACTGCCGCCGGTACTGACAATACCCAGGCCTTCCTGAAGGCTTCCTATAAAGAAACCTATGCCCGTAACTGGAAGATTTCCGGTACCATCACCAAGAACGAAAATAAAAACCTGTTCTTCTCCTTTGGCCTAAAAGATGCAAACGGTAAAGAGCAGTGGTTCTGTGTCTACAAGGACGGCCTTGCCCGTCAGAAGGGCTGGAACTGGGCGGACACCTACTATGCACCGGATGATGTATATGTATTTACCAACCGTCCTGCCGATTTCTTCTACAATAAGACCCTGACATACGGTGGTGACAAGCTGCACTATGAGCTGGTGCTGCACGACGATGTATTGAAGATGTACTTCGGCAACGACCACGAGCCCACCACCCTGGCATGGAGCTTGCCTCTGACTGAGGAGCTATGGGGCGGCTTTGCGGTCGACACAGAATATCAGATTGGCTTCTACTCTGTAGACCCCTGTGTGTTTGTCAATGCCATCGATTCTGTGGAGATCAACAACGATGCCGACAGATTCCAGATTGCCTCTACCACCGGTGATGTCACCTACGATAAGACCGCAGGTACGATCACCGCAGCCGGCACCGGCAACACCCAGGCTTTCCTGAAGGCTTCCGCTACAGAAAGCTATGCCCGTAACTGGAAGGTAACCGGTAAGATCACCAAGACAGATATCACGAAGAACCTGTTCTTCTCCTTCGGTTTGAAGGACGAAAACGGCAAGGAGCAGTGGTTCTGTATCTATGGCAAGAAGAACGCAGACGGCGTGAACGAAATCGGTCTGGCCCGTCAGAAGGGTTGGAACTGGGCAGACACCTACTATGCTCCCGATGAGGTGTATGTATTCTCCAACTCCTGCGCCGATTGGTTCTTCTATAAGACTGCCTATACCGGCGGTGATGTACTGACCTATACCATCGAGGTTCAGGACGATGTGCTGTATGCCTACTTCGGTAATCTTTACACTGAACAAACTTTGGCATGGAGCTTGCCTCTGACCGAGGCACTGTGGGGCGGCTTTGCTGTAGACAGCAAGTATCAATTTGGCTTCAACTCCGTTGATCCCTGCCAGTTTGTAATCTCCGACATTACAGTGGAGAATGACAATACTGCCGATGCTATCTACATTGCACGCAAGTCCGCAAATATCACCGCTGATACCGTAGGCGGCACTTTGGCATCCAACTATGATCCCGCAACCACCGATGCTACCAACACCGAGGTTTACTTTGCTGCCGACGGCACCGGTGCTTACGCAAAGACCTGGCAGATGTCCGGCACAGTTACCAAGCTGGAAGCTAAGGATAACTTCTATCTGTCCTTTGGCGTCCGCAATGCCGCCGGCAGAAGCCAGTGGTTCTGCATTAACAACGCCGGTCTGTCCCGTCAGAGATACTACAACTGGGCAGATACCTACACCACCGCCGATGGCGAGCATGTGTTCTTTAACCAGGCTGCCTGCAGCTTCTACTGGAAGGAATCCGATTGCGGCAGCGATAAGCTGTACTACAAGCTTACTTTGGATGGCGATATCCTGAAGGTCTATTTTGGCAGTGACTACAATGCCATGCATTTGGCTTGGAAGCTCCCGCTGACCGAGGACCTGTGGGGCGATTTTGTTCCCGGCGACTACTATCAGCTGGGTATCACTACCGTTGACCCCTGTGCTTTTGAAATTACCAATATCAAGATCAAGGCCGACAATGTTTCCAATAGCCCTGCCAAGCTGCATAAGGTAGAGAATTTGCAGATCCGCGATCCCTATATTCTGGTAGATAACGGCACTTACTACATGTACGGCACCCGCAGCTTCGGCAAGCTGGATGTGTTCACCAGCACCGACCTGGGCATTTGGACCGAGCAGGCTCCCGCTTTCGTAGGCGGCGGCGAGTTCTGGGGCGATGCCGCAGGCAGCAGCGAGGTGGAAGGCAAGCTGGCTGCTTACTGGGCTCCTGAGGTGTTCAAGTACGAAGGTGCGTACTATATGTTCGCTACCTTCACCAAGGACGAGGAAGCCATGAACCAGCAGGCGGTTGTGATCCTGAAGTCTGACAGCCCCGCAGGTCCTTTCACCGTATGGTCTGAGGACCCCCGCGGCTACAAGGGCGCTGTGACTCCCGCTGACCACTCCTGCATTGACGGTACTCTGTATATTGAAAATGGCGTACCTTATATGATCTATGTCCATCAGCATCAGTGCAAGAATGAAGCCTGCAGTGACGGCATGGGCAGCATGGCTTATGTGCAGCTGTCTGCTGATCTGAAGTCTACCGTAGGCGAGTATATCGAGTGTTTTGACGCTTCTGATCTGGACTGGATCAGCACCATTACCGGTCACGCTCCCACCGTTACCGATGGTCCTGAGGTCTATGTGGCTCCCGATGGTCAGAAGTATCTGCTGTGGTCCACCCACTGGGATGGGGACTACTGCCAGATCGCATCCAAGTTTTCCACTCTGAGCGAATCTGAACTGTTCACTGCAGTGGTTCGTAAGTCCACCAAGATCTTCCCCGAGGGAACTGATGTGGAGCTTGACGGTGGCCACGGTATGATCTTTAAGGACTTAAACGGCAACGATGTTTTGGTTCTGCACTCTCCCAACTCCGGCAAGGAACGGGCTACCTTCTTTGATGTGACTGCAAGTGCTTCTGCTATCAGTGTAGCACAGCGCGCCATTACCACTCCCAACGCTCCCACTGCAGAGGAAGTTGCACCGAAGTACTATGTGAGTGCTGCACCCACCAATGCGGTAGCCATTACTGAGGAAGGTCAGTATGTATCCAGCTCCACTGCCAGCAAGACGCAGGTGATTCTGAAGGCAGCTGCCGACCAGGAATGTGCAACAACCTGGGAGTACTCCGGCACGATTACAAAGGGCAATACCTCCAAGAACTTGTTCTTCTCCTTTGGCGTAATGGATCAAAACGGTATGACCCAGTGGTTCTGTGTCTATAAGAATGGTCTGGCTCGCCAGAATGTATGGAACTGGGCAGACACCCAATACGATATCGACGATACTTATGTATTTGCGAATTCGGCATCCGAGCATTTCTACTATAAGACTGCCGGTTTGGGCGGACAGAAGCTGGATTTCACCATCAAGCTTGAAAACGATGTGCTGAAGGCTTACTTTGGCAATGACCAGTACGAAAAGACTCTGGCTTGGCAGCTGCCTCTGACCGAGGAACTGTGGGGCGGCTTTACTGCCGGCAGCAGCTATCAGCTGTGTATGTACTCTGTTGACCCCTGCCAGTTTGTCATTTCCGATATGGAAGTTATTACCAGCGGTTATTAATCTGTTTCGGGTCTCTGTTCGAAAAGAGAGCGTTATCATTCCCGTATTTACCCCTACCTGCCTGAAAAGGCGGGTAGGGGGACGATCCTAAAATGAAGGTATTAAGATGAAAAACAAAGCTGTAAGACTCAATAGAAGAGAGCAGGCCAGCGGTATGCTGGCTGCATCGATTCCCCTGATCGGTTTTGC
>JAZNSR010000086.1:0-17263 GCA_045591335.1 Faecousia sp. | reverse complement strand
TTACAACTTTAGTTGTAATAAATCCCGGAAAGGGGGGCAGGTTATGTCCCGGTATATGCATTTATCCATTTATGATGAAGACCGGATCGATCGGATCATGGCGGCAATGGCATCCAAGGTCCGTCGGGATATATTGCGATTGGTAAACCGTAATAGCTACAGCGTTTCAGAGATTGCAAGGCTCTTGGATATTCCCACATCTACCGCGGCATTTCATGTGAACCATCTGCAGGCTGCGGATTTGGTGCATGTGCAGACCAAATCTGCCCTCCATGGCGCGTCCAAGATCATTAGCCGTAAGCTGGACGAGATCAATATCAGCTATGTGCCGGATTTTGATTCTGATCAAGTTATGACCACCGTTATGGATATCCCCATCGGCAGCTTTATGGACTGCCGGGCACTGCCCAGCTGCGGTATGGCTACAGAGGAGAATATCATCGAAATGGATGATATGCCCAGCGTATTTTATTCTCCCGCCAGGTTTGGCGCGCAGATCATTTGGTTCAGTGCAGGTTTTTTGGAGTATCGAATTCCAAACTTTGTTCTTCGGAACAAGGAAACCGTGGGGCTTAGTTTTAGCTTGGAGCTTTGCTCGGAGGCTCCCAATTACCGTAACGAGTGGGAGTCGGATATCACCTTTTGGGTCAATGGCAAGGAGGTTTGCACCTGGGTGTCGCCGGGAGATTTTGGCGGTCACCGGGGGCAGCTGAACCCGGAATGGTGGTCAGATTCTTCCACGCAGTTCGGCTTACTGAAAACTGTCCGGGTGAACAACAGGGGCACATACTTAGATGAGCATGAGGCCTCAAATGTGACCATTGACGACCTACATATTGATCAAGGCGAGTATTTTACCCTGCGTATCGGCATTAAGCCCGATGCAGTCAATGTGGGCGGTATGAATCTGTTTGGTGAAAAATTCGGCAATTATCAGCAAAATATTATAGTAAAGCTTTCATATAAAGAAAGCTAACGGAGGTAGAAATATGAAGCCTGAAGAAATCTTACGCAACGAGCTTCCCAATCCGGCCTTTGCCCGTGAAGCCTGGCGCACGCTGAACGGCCAGTGGGACTTTGCCTTTGATCCGGAGGATCAGTTCCAGGGCCAGGGTGTGCAGAAGGTGAACTTTAACAAGACCATTCAAGTGCCCTTTTGTTATGAATCCGCGCTCAGCGGCATTAATACAGACATGACTTCCAAGAGCGTGTGGTACAGGCGCGGCTTTACAGTGACAGAAGAAGAACTGATCGGCTCTGTGCTGCTGCACTTTGGCGCAGTGGACCATGTGGCCCGGGTATGGCTGAACGGCCAGTATGTTGGCTGCCATGAGGGTGGCTTTACTCCCTTCTATTTTGAAGTCAGCCACTACTTAACTGCCGGAGAGAATACTTTGGTGGTGAAAGCAGAGGACAGCTACGCCCGGGAGCTTCCCCGTGGCAAGCAGATGTGGAACAAACAGCCCCGCTCCTGCTTCTACCGCAACACTACCGGCATCTGGCAAAGCGTGTGGCTGGAGTTCACTGGCTGCGATTACATCACGGATATCCACATTACCCCGGACCTGGATAATAACCGGGCATTCTTTGAGATTCGTACCCTGCAAGAAAAGTCCTGCGACCTTGCTCTGACTATTCGCAAGGGTGACGAGGTGCTGGGCTCCATGACTGTTTGCGCCGGTGATCAGCGCACCTGCTGTAGCTTTGGTTTTGTGGAAAATGGCGTTAATTCTATTTTTGATCTTTACTGGACCCCCGAATTCCCTACGCTGCTGGATGTGGAGGTTAAGATGATCCGGGATGGAAAGCTCCTGGATACGGTTAATACATACTTCGGTATGCGCAAGATCCATGTGTGCGGTGAGCGCATCTATTTGAATAACTCTTTGCTGTACCAGCGTCTGGTGCTGGATCAGGGCTATTGGCCCGAGGGCTTGATGACTGCACCCTCTGATGATGCCATCCGCAAGGATGTGGAGCTGACCAAGGCCATGGGCTTCAACGGCGCCAGAATGCATCAGAAGATCGAAGATCCCCGGTATTACTACTGGGCAGATAAGCTGGGTCTGCTGGTTTGGGGTGAAATGCCCAGCAATTACGATTATACCCGTGAGGGTCAGCGGATGTTCCTTTCTGAGCTGCAGGCCTTCATGAAGCGGGACCATAACCATCCTTGTATTATCACCTGGATTCCTTTCAACGAAAGCTGGGGCGTGCACCAGATCGTGGGAGATCCCATGCAGAAGAACTTTGTAAAGGGCTGCTACTATCTGATCAAGTCCCTGGATGATACCCGTCTGGTAGGCTCCAACGATGGCTGGGAGCAGCTGAATCTGACGGATTTCTGCGGTGTTCACGATTACGACATTACACCTTCCAATTTTGCTGACCGTTACGGTGATATAGAGGAGACTCTGCGAGGCAGTGTGAACTTTAAGCCCATCTATGCCCGGGGAGAAACCTATAACAACAGCCCGATTTTGATTACGGAAATGGGCGGTGTAAAGCTGAAGAATGACGGCGGCTGGGGCTATAACCAGGATGTGGAGAACGAAGAATGCATGGTGGAATACCTGCGTGGAATGATGCAGGCAATCCGTTCTCATAAAAGAGTCCGTGGCTTCTGCTACACCCAGTTGACGGATGTGCAGCAGGAAACCAATGGCTTGCTGGACGGCAACCGGGTGCCCAAGGTTCCCATTGAAACAATGAGAACAATTTTTGGTTAATATATTAAGGAGGAAGAAATAATGAAAATCGCAAAAAGAATGATGGCCCTTTTGTTGGCCCTGGTTATGGTTATGGGCTTTGCTGCCTGCGGTGGCGGCGAAGGCGGCGGTGAAGGCGGCGGCAACGGTAAGACCACCGTGATCACCTTCGCAGGCTGGGGCTCCCTGGCAGAGAAGAAGATCTTCACTTCTATGATCGACCAGTTCGAAAAGACCCACCCCGGCGTAAAAGTTAACTATCAGCACATCCCCGGCTCTCAGGAAGATTACCTGGTTAAGCTGATCTCCCTGCTGGCAGCCAATAAGATGCCCGATGTGTTCTATATCCACTCCGATGAATTCTATTCCTGGGTGGACGCAGGCCGTCTGGAGAATCTGACGCCCTATATGGAGGCCTCCCAGGTTGCATCCAATACCCAGGTTTGGGAAAAGTCTCTGAACATCTTCCGTTATGATACCGCCACAAAGCAGATGGGCACCGGCGATCTGTACGGTTTGCCCAAGGACCTGGGCCCCTGGGCTATGGTTTATAACAAGACGCTGTTTGAGGCAAAGGGCGTTGCGCTGCCCGACCCCAAGGAGCCTATGACCTGGAGCGAGTTCATTGAAGTTTGCAAGAAGCTGGCCGATGGCGAAGGTATTAATAAGGTCTTCGGCACCGCTAACTATACTCTGGAATCCGCGGTTTGGTCCAATGGCGCAGATTACCTCAGCGAGGATCACAAAACCGTTACTGTAGATACCCCCGAATTCGCGGAAGCTATGCAGTGGGTTGCTGACCTGGCTCTGGTCCATGGTGTTTCTCCCACTCCTGAGGAAGACAGTGCCAGCGGCTGGTTCCAGCGTTGGGTCAACGGCAAAGTTGGCATGGCATGGATGGGTCCCTGGGACCAGGCTACCTTCTGGGATAGCTGCAGCTTTGAGTGGGATATTATGCCCACCCCCGTGTCTGATAAGACTGGCAAGGGCGTTTCCTGGTTAGCATCTGCTGCTTTGTGTGTTTCCAATACCTCCAAGGAAAAGCAGCTGGCTTACGAGCTGGCAGAGTTCCTGTCCATGGATAAGGACGCACAGACCTATAACTACGAGGCAGGCCAGGCTGTTCCTAACATTATCGATATGGCAAAGAACGATTACATGGCAATGGAGAAGGCTCCTGCCAATAAGCAGGTGTTCATCGATATTATCGAAAACACCGAAAAGGGTCAGTTCAAGCCCGTGTACTTCACCAAGAACACTACTTGGTTCTCTTATTTCATGTCTGAATCCAGCAAGGTCTGGACTGGCGAAATCACCGCTGCGGAATATGTCAAGCAGGTCCAGCCGGAAATGCAGAAGCGCTTGGACAGCGGTAAATAATCAATACTGAGGTGAGGTAAATGAGAAAGAAAGGAAAGGTCAGTAGGCTCAATCGGTCGGAACGCCGGGCCGGCATGCTCTTTATTGCGCCTATTTATCTGCAGTTCACTGTTTTCTTTCTGTTCTTTTTAGGTTATGCCGTCGTCATGAGTATGACGAACTGGAATATTTTGTATGACACCCGGGATTTTGTCGGTTTGAACAACTTTATCACTGTATTGACCGATCCGCTGTTTTGGAGATCCATGTGGAATACCCTGTTTTTGATGCTGGGTATTCCCATCGGCATGGTGTTGGCTATGCTGGCAGCTTTGGCACTGAACCGCAAGCTGGTGGGCAAGACCGTCTATCGGGTGATCTTGTATTTGCCCGCGGTTTCCTCCACCGTTGCCATTGCGCTTTTGTGGCGGATGATCTTCAATGCGGAAACCGGCGTTATCAATCTGCTGATCCAGCAGGTGTGCCAGGGCGTTGCAGATCTGATCAATGCGGTCAATGCAGGAAATGTTGATTGGCTGACTCAGCTGGCTGTGACTCTGGATGAGGTCCAGGGTCCCCGCTGGCTCAACGATCCCGTCATGCTGAAGATCACCTTGATCATCCTGGGCGTTTGGAGAGGTGCAGGCAACACCATGCTACTGTTTTTGGCAGGCCTGCAGAATATTCCCAAGGAATACTACGAGGTTATGGATGTTTCCGGCGGCAATGCCTGGCATAAGCTGCGTTATGTGACCCTTCCCATGATGAGCCCCACATATTTTTATGTGATCATCACCGGTGTCATTGGCGGTTTGCAGGCCTTTGGTGATCAGTTCATCATTGCCCCCGGCAACTACGATTCCATGACTGTGGTGTATTATCTGTGGGAGCAGGGCATGACCAATTACAATATGGGCATGGCCTGTGCGGTAGCATTGATCCTGTCCGCAATTATTTTTGTTGTCACATTGATCCAGTTCAAGGTCTCCAAGAATTGGGTCTATGACGGTAGTCATTAAGGAGGTGGGATTATGAAAGTACAAACCAGAGAACGGCTTGTAAATACCTTCATTCATATTATTATGATCCTGGTATCCTTCACCATGCTGTTTCCTTTTATCTGGATGCTCTCCACTTCCTTTAAGGAAAAAAGCGATGCTTTGATTTTCCCGCCTCAGTGGATCCCCGATCCTTTCAAGCTGGATGGCTACATAGATGTTTGGGATGCCACACCCTTGCTCAGCGGTATTTTCAATAGCTTGATCATCGCTGCGCCGGTGCTGGTGTTTGGCACACTGTCTTCGGCTTTGGCGGCTTTTGCCTTCGCCAAGATGGATCTGCCCAAAAAGAACTTTTTGTTCATGGCGTTGCTTAGCTCCATGATGATCCCTGGTGTGGTGACTATGTTCCCCCAGTATGTTGTCTGGAGTAAGCTGGAGATGGTGGATACCTTCATCCCTCTGATCCTGCCCGGCACCTTGGGCAATATTACCATGATGTTCTTCTTCCGGCAGTTTTTGGCAGGTGTGCCCAATGAGCTCATCGATGCGGCAAAGCTGGATGGTGCAAGCTGGTTCACCACCTTCTTTAAAATTATGCTGCCTGCTATGAAGCCCGCCATCGCTGCCCAGGTTATTTTCTGGTTCATGGGTATTTGGAATGACTTTATGGGTCCGCTGATCTATTTGAACAGCGAGCAGAATTATACCGTTCAGCTGGCTTTGCGCCTGCTGACCTCGTCTGAACACACCAGTGAGTATCCTATGATCATGGCAGGTGCAGTGATCTCCTGCCTGCCGCTGCTGATTTTGTATATTTGCTTCCAGCGGTATTTTGTGGACTCCATGGTGGTTTCCGGAATTAAGGGTTAAGTGTATGAAAAAAATAAAATTCATTTTGCCGGTTTTGGGGTTGCTTTGCCTTTTGGCAGCCTGCAGCAGCATTCCGGCAGACTATAAGCCCCAGGTGGATGAGAATCCGTTTTTGGTGGATGTGGGCTATAAAAAGCCCGAGATCACCCTGGATGGCGTGCTGGACGAAAGCGTATGGGACGGCCTGAAGACCTTCACCTTTGGCGACGAGATCGTTGCCGATGTAAAAGCCTTTTATGGTGAGAGTGGCCTCTGCATCGGTGCAGAGGTGGCAGACCCTGAGCTTTGGGCCATCAGCTCCATGGTGTATGACAACTCCTCTTTTGAGTTGTATTTGGATTACAGCGGTAAGGGCGGTGCACAGCCGGAAAATGAGCAGGTGCAGATCTTTATCGATGTGAACGAAAAGTGCATGACCCGCCGTGGCAATGGCGGCAGATGGCTTGATGATAATATGATCAAGAACTACGCAGTGAAGGTCAACGGCACTGTGGGCACAAAAGACCCTGCCAATGGCTATTGCGTAGAGCTGTTTATTCCTTATTCCCAAATGGGCGGCAAGCCCGAGGTGGATTACGGCGTGGCTTTCGGCCTGGTTGGCTGCCGGGATAATGTGCGTCAGCTTTGGCGGGGCGCATCCGGTGTGGATGTGCAATCTCCCCAGACCTATCTGAAGCTTTACCGGGACACCAATTCCATTGAATATTACAGAAAAGTTAATAGCTCCAATTTGGACCTGGACGGTTTGGCTAATGAAGCTGCCTGGGCAGGTAAGCTTTGCTATTACTTTGGTGATGGCGGCCGTGGTGCGGTTATGACACACATGGACGAAAAGGGCGCATATTTCTTCCTGAAAATGAAGGATGATGCGGTTTGCGCCCAGGGCAATTCTGTGTTTCTGAATGATTCTGTGGAAATTTACATTGATGCCAATTCCAATGGCGGTAATAAGCCTCAGACTGATGATGTGCAGATCCGTGTGGATGTCAATGGCGGCATTGAGGTGTTGCGGGGTATGGGCAACGGCAAGTGGAATAATGTTATGAACAATGTGTTTGCCGGTGTGCAGAAAAAGGGCGACGGCTATGACATTGAAGCCTTTATTCCCTGGGCGGATCTGAATTATGAATTTGCGCCTCAAAGTATGCGGGTCAGCTTTGGCAGCGTGGACTGGGATGGCCAGTTCAATGCCAAGGGCGGCCGTCAGATCGCCTGGAGCGGCATCGGCCAGGATCCCCAGGTGCCCGATACCTATGTGGGCATGAATAAGAACGGTGTGGACGGCGCAGTGGTGCCGCCTCCTGCTTCTGAGATCAATCTGGATGGTGTGCTCAGCGAGGGATTCTGGAAGGATACGCCGGAATTCACTTACCATGGCGAGCAGGTCAAGGTCAATTGGTTCTGGACGGACCGCGGCTGCTACATGGGCTTCACCGTGGCAGACGATTATGTGAGCGTAAAGGGTGCCAAGCCCTTTGAAAACAGCTCCATCGAGGTATATGTGGACGGCAACTATAACGGCGGCAAGCCCGATAGTCATGACCGCACCATTCTGGTGGACGCAGCGGGCAATATGCTCTTCCGTAACGGCAGGACCGGCAAGTATCTGGACTTTGGCACAGGCCGTATCCAGGCAGGTGTCAACAGAATCACCGGCGGTTATGTGGTGGAAGTGTATCTGCCCTGGGTGGAGCTGGGTATCAGCAAGCCCGAAGCCATGGGTGTGGCCTTTGGCCTGGTGACTCTGCAAAAGGGTCAGAACGGCACGCAGTGGCATCCGGACGGCATGTGTGATGATCCTCAGAATCCTGCCCTTTACAGCGAGTTTACCCCCGAGGCCATTGGTGGTGTGGTGGGTGACCCTGTGGAGCAGCCGGAGATCATTCTGGACGGTCAGTTTACCGACTCGCAGTGGACCGGCACGGCTTCCCACAGCTTCCACGACGATCAGGTGAAGGTCAATTGGTTCTGGACCGATAAGGGCTGCTATTTTGGATTCACTGTTACGGATGGCAATGTGACCACCCAGTCCGGTATGCCCTTTGAAAACAGCTCTGTGGAAATTTATATGGACTACGAAAATAACGGCGGCAAGCCCGGAGATAAGGACCGTACCATTTTGGTGGATGCGGCGGGCAATATGCTGTTCCGTAAGGGTAAGTCCGGCAAGTATTTGGATTTTAAGACCGGCAATATTCTCTCCGGCGCGCAGAAGACAGAAACCGGCTATATGGTGGAAGTATTTGTGCCCTGGGCAGAGTTTGGCGGTGAAAGACCGGAAGACATTATCGGCGTTGCCTTCGGCCAGGTTACCGTGAAAGCGGATAACTCTGGAACAGAATGGCATAACGACGGTCTGTGCCACGATCCCCAGAATCCGGATTGGTACAGTGCGTTTTCCGGCAGTGCGATCGGTTAAGGAGGTGGCATAGCTATGAATAAGTTTATGAAGCGCGCATCTGCGCTGGCATTGGCTGCGGCTGTGCTGCTTTCCCTTGCCGGTTGCGGCGGTGCTTTTTCCTCCGGACTGGATAAGGATGAGCAGGATTATGTGTTCACCCAGTCTGAAACCTATCACAATGGCCAGAAAATTGAAGGTCAGTGGGGCGTAAGCGAGATCACCAGCGGCGGCGAATACGGCATCGGTGACCCCTTTGTTATGCGCTGGGACGGTAAGTATTATATGTATCCTTCTTCCAGTAATCCCGAGGATGGTGTGGCAGGTGTTAAGGTGTTTTCTTCTGACGACCTGGTGAACTGGACCTATGAGGGCTTCTGCGTACAGGATCAGTATGCCAATTTTGCCTATGCGCCCGAGGTGGTGTATTACAACGGCTGGTTCTATTTGTGCGAATCCATGGGCGGTCAGGGCCACTTTATTTACAAAAGTGATAGCCCCATCGGTCCTTTCGAGCGGATCACCGATAATTTCGGCCGCAAGATCGACGGTGCATTTTGGATTGGGGATGACGGTCAGCTGTTCTTCCTGTATCCGGATAACAATGTGATGAACATTGCTCCCATTGATATGGAAACTATGCTGCCCGGCGTGGAGACTACTCTGGCAGGTACTCTGAACGGTTGGACCGAAGGTCCTGGCTTTTTCCGCAGAGGCGATATGCTCTATATGACCTATACGGGCAACAGTGTTACCAGCGACAGCTACCGGGTGGGATATTCCTATCAGTTCGGCACAGATCCGGAGGGCCTGTTCATCATGCCGGATAACAATATTATTATTCTGGAGACAGGTCCGGATAATTTCCGCGGCCTGGGCCATAGCTCCAATGTGATCGGCCCGGACCTGGACTCCTGGTATACAGCATATCATAACCTGATCGGTTTGGCTGGCCCTCAGCGCCGCTACATGGTGGATAAGCTGGTGACCAATGCGGCAGTGGTTATGCCCAACGGCCCTACCTATTCGGAAGTGCCTGTGCCCGAGCGCCCGGATTTTGAGTGCAGAGGCACCGAGAGCCTGGAGCAGGCAGGGGAGTACCTGCTGAGCCAGACTGCTTCGGAATCGGTTTACACAGTGGAGTATAACTTCACTCCCGCCTCCGGCAGTGTGACGACCTTTATTTTCGGCTATACAGACGAAAATAATTATTGCCAGCTGCAGTGGGACGACAGCAACAAGCTGCTGACCCTTTATGCAGTGGTCAATGGCAGCCAGGAAGAACTGGATTGCCAGAGTATCGACTTTCTGGCAGCAGATGTGCTGCATACTGTCCGCGTTGAGCAGGGCATTGACCGTCTTTTGGTGTATATGGATACCATGCGGAAAATGGACCTGCAGCACGCCTCCGCCGGTAAAATCGGCGTGGCAGGAGATGCCCAGTTTAGCTATCTTGCATATTCCAACGATGCCTTTGGCACCAGCGATTTTGAAACTGTGAAGATGCTGCCCGGCGCATTCCCGGCGGTGCATTATCTTAAAGGTGAAAACCGCGGCTTCTCCATTAAAAATGCTCGGGTTATGGAGGACGGCATCCGCCAGGGCGAAAAGGAAAACAATGTTTACGACGATAATAATGGTGTATATAATCTGAAGCTGGACACCGCCGGTGACTGGGTCAAATATCCGGTGCGGGTCACAGAGGAGGGCTATTTTGGTATTTCCGCCAATATCAGCACTGCTTCTGAGGGAAGCCGCTTCCAAATCGTGGTGGATAGCAAGGATGTTTATACCTACACCGTTCCCAGCTCCGGTCTTTCTGAGGAAATGGTGAATCTGCTTTTGGGATATATTCCTCTGACGGCAGGGGAGCATACCCTGAAGCTGCGTTTGGCAGAGGGCAGCCTGGAGTTTTCCAGTTTGACCTTTGAGCCTGCGAATCCCACAGAAATGACCTATGAGAATGCCATGGATGAGATCAACGAAATGGGTTGGTCTTATATCGGCAACTGGAAGATCATTGACGGCGCTCATACAGCCCGTTCCGGCGATGTGGCTTATGCTTACGCCGGTGACGATGAGCTGACCAATTTCACCATGGAGGTGGAGGTTGCCATGACTGAGGATGCCACCATCTATGACGCAGGCATTTTGCTCCGGGCAAGGCATCATGTGATTACTTCCTCCATGGATGAGTCTTTTTGCGGCTATTATCTTTCCCTGCGGAATGACCAGGTGACTCTGAGCCGTTATAATTATGGCGCGGAAAATCTGGATTTGGTGGGCGTAGATTGGCTCAAAGGGGAGTACCATAAGGTGAAGGTGACCGTTGATAATAACCATATCCTGGTTTATCTGGACGATATGGATGTTCCTGCTATGGAGTATTATGATGCGGATGCGTTCCTCTACGGTCAGGTGGCACTGTGCTCCAATAAGGCTGGCTGCGCATTCCGTAACTTTAAGATTGAAACGCGGCCTTAACCCCCAAGTTATTTTTCGGGAGGATTTTTATGAAAAACTTGAATCGTGTGTTATCTGTTTTGCTGGCTTTTGCTATGGTTATCGGCTTTGTGCCGGTGTTGGCCCAGGCAGCGGACAATATTGTTGTGGATGGCTTTGAGGATGCAGAGAATTTTGATCTGTATTCCACCTCTAATGGCGGCTTCCAGGTTGCGGATGGCAAGCTGACCCCCACCGGTGACGCTGGTGAGTTCAAGGCCATTTATAAGGACAATGGCCAGCCTATCCGTTCTGTCAGTGTGGAGATGCATCCCAATGGCAATGACGGCATGTATGGCGGCCTGTATATTGGTGCAGCCAATGCAGCCAATGGTCAGGATTTGATCGATGCGTATTACATTGGCATTGAATCCAACTTCCCCCAGAATGGTGCGGATTTTTGGGAGGATGCGCCCAACCGTCTGGATATTATTTTTGGCCGGTTTGCCCAGGGTTGGGCAGGGGAGCCGGTGGGAGGACGCTTCGTTTCTGAGACCGGCGCTGGCAATGCGCTGTTCTCCGGCGGCAACAAGCAGCCCATTACCATCCGTGCAGACCTGGATGGCAATGTGGTAACAGTCACGGTAAGCCTGGTGAACAATCCCGGCAGAAGCGTGAGCACCACATATACTTTGCCAGAGGGAACAGATCTGTCCCTGGGTGATGTGGGTATCCGCAGCCACTATAACAATGCTTCCTATGATAATTTCACTGTGGAATATGTGGCAGAGGAAGAACCGGATATGCCTGCTATCGTGCAAGGCTTTGAGAATACAGATGGCATGAATCTGTATTCCACCTCCACTGGCGGTTTTGCCGCGGTGGACGGCAAGCTGGTTCCTACCGGTGATGCTGGTGAGTTCAAGGCAATTTATGATGCCCAGGGCAAGGTCAATTCCGTCAGTGTGGAACTGCACCCTCATGGCAATGACGGCCCGATTTACGGCGGCTTGTACATCGGCGCATCCAATGCGGCCAATGCGCAGGATAGCATCGATGCTTTGTATTTGGGCATTGAATCTCATTTTGTTGCAACAGAGACCTGGACTGATGCGCCTAACCGGATCGATTTAGTTGTGGGTCAGTTCCCTGTCTGGGCAGAGCATGCCCGTGTGATCTCTGAGACCGGCGCTGGCAATGCGCTGTTCTCCGGTGGCGTAAAAGAGCCCATTCTTCTTCGTGCAGACATAGAAGGTCCTAAGGTCACTGTGACCGTGAGCTTGGTGCGTGATCCCTCCGTCAGCTTTGGCACGACATACATTGCGGATCATGATCTGTCTATGGGGCAGGTGGGTATCCGCAGTCATTATAACGATGCGTCTTACGATAATTTCTGTGTCAACAGTGCACCCCTTGCTGCTCCAGCCATCACGGATTTTGCCAATGCGGATATGATGGCTTTGTATAGCTCCGGTAATGGCAGCTTTGCAGCCGTGGACGGCAAGCTGACTCCTATGGGAGATCCTGCGGAGCTGAAGGCCATTTACGATAATGGCGGCAAGCGTGTCGCATCTGTCAGCGTGGAGCTGCATCCGGCTGGCAATGATAGCCCCATTTATGGCGGCTTGTACATTGGCGCATCCGATGCGGCCAATGCGCAGGACAGCATCCATGCTATTTATATTGGTATTGAATCCAACTTTACCGGCTGGGATGATGCGGCGAACCGTGTGGACCTGGTGATCGGTCAGTTCCCCGCATGGGCAGAGCATGTCCGTGTGGTTGCGGAAACCGGCAACGGTAACAATTTGTTCTCCGGCGGCGTGAAGGAGCCCTTGGTGCTGCGGGCAGATATGGATGGCAATAAGGTTACTGCCACTGTAAGTCTGCTGCGGGATCCCTCCAAGTTTATCACCGCCACCTATACAGCCCCCAATGATCTGTCTGTGGGTCAGGTGGGTATCCGCAGCCATCATAACAATGCCATGTATGATAACTTTGCTGTGAATACCGCAGCTGTGGTAAACGGCCAGGCTTATGCAACCGTCAGTCAGGCAGTAAAAACTGCAAATGGCAATGTGGTGAAGCTGATGGGCAGCACCGATGAGGTGATCACCGTGACCGGTGATACCACTATTGATCTGGCAGGATATAAGCTGACCAATGTGTTTGCACCTGCTGGCAGCAGCTTGAAGCTTGCAGATACTTCTTCTGATGATTTCACCGCTCCCAGTGGTGTGGCAGTGGTGGCTGGCAGTGTGCAGCCCTTTGCAGAAGCTGACGGTAAGGCCTATTTGCTGGAAAGCCAGGAAAATGTGCATACGGCGCACCGTTATGACGCGGTGCTGACCCATATTTCCTTGAAGCCCGCCCAGGATGCGCTGGGCTATAAGGCGCAGGTTATGGGTGATGAGACCGTTCTTGCCCGGGTGCAGAGCATTGGTTTTGAACTGTGGCTGGATGATTGTCCGTCCGTTTGCAGAGAGAAGTCCGGCGCAACCTCTGCGACATTGCGTTTGCAGAACATTTTGGCAAGCAATGGCGGCGAACGGAATATCAACGCGGCAGCCTTTGTGACTTTTGCGGCAGGGGAGAGTGGACATCGCTTCACCGGCATGCAGCGGACCACCAGCATGAAGGCTACCTTGCAGTATATCGACGGTATTTGGAACACCTATTCCATTGAGCAGCAGGATGCTGTGTTGGCACTGTGCAATCAGTATGAGGATACAGTTTCCGGCTGGGAGCTGAATAATATTTTCTTTGAGGGCGTGAATTTTGCCGATCCGCTGAGCCGCGGTGAGAAAAAGGTTGTGTTTCCTGCAACCAAGACTTACCAAAACGGACTGGATATTTCCGGTCAGTGGGGTGCCGGTGAGCATACGAATGGTGGCGATTACGGTATTGGTGATCCCTTTGTCATGCGCTACAACGGCAAGTATTATATGTACCCCTCCTCCGGCGGCACCGGTATTAAGGTTTTCACCTCCAATGATCTGGTAAACTGGGAGTACGAAGGCTTGTGTGTGGAAAGTGAAGAAACCCTGATGGCTTATGCCCCCGAGGTCATTTACTATAACGGTTGGTTCTATATGTGTCAGTCCGGCAGTCAGATCGTAGACGGTGCGCTTAGCGTGGGTAGCGGCCACTATATTTACAAGAGCCAAAGTCCCACCGGTCCTTTTGAGGCGGTCACCGATAATTTTGGCTACAAGATCGATGGCTCTATTTGGATGGATGATAACGGAAACCTTTGGTTTTTATATCCCAAGAGAAAATCCGGGCAGAGCAACGGTATTTACATTGCACCTCTGGATCCGGAAACCATGAAGCCTATCGGGGATACGCAGCTGGCTGCCTCTTTGCTGGGCAACACCTCCAGCACCAGCACTTGGGTGGAGGGTCCCGGTTTCTTCCGCAGAGGAGATTACCTGTATTTGACATACTCCGGCAACAAAGTGACCGAGGATAACTACCGCGTTGGTTATTCTTATCAGAAAGGGTTTACCCCCAACGGTACGTTCACTCAGCCGGAAAATAACATTTTGCTGTTGGCAACCGGCCCGGATAATTTCCGTGGCTTGGGTCACAACTCCAATGTGATCGGACCGGATCTGGACAGCTGGTATGCAGCCTATCATAATCTGGTCAGTGTGGATGGTCCTCAGCGCCGGTATATGCTGGATAAGCTGGTGACCAACGGTAGCCGGGTATTGGCTAATGGCCCCACCTATTGGAGCGTGGATGCACCCCAGGGTCCCGATTTTGAAGTTTGTGACATCGTTGCTGATAGCCTGTGGCTTAGCGGTGAGGCCAGCGAGGCCGTGTTTACCGCAGAGGCCAATTTCACACCTGCCCAGGGCAGTATCACCCGTGTGGTGTTCAGTTATGTGGATAGTAGTAATTATGCAGAGGTTTTGTGGAATGATACCCAAAAGAGCTTGACGGTCAATGCGGTTAACAATGGCACAGTGACCACCTTAGGCTCTGCAGTGGTGGATTTTCTGACCTCCGATGTGCTGCATACGCTGCGTATTGAGCAGGGTGCAGATCGTTTGATCGTTTATATCGATTCCATGCGCAAGGTGGACGTTTCTTATGCAGGCGCAGCAGGCTTGCTGGGGCTGGAGGGTAGCTTTGGCTATGTGGCTTTCTCCAACAATGCCTTTGGCACCAGCGACTTTGATGCTATTAAGCAGCTGGGCACTTTCCCCGCTGTGCATTATCTGAAGGGCGAATACCGTGGCTTCTGCATTGCAAATGCCACTGTTGGCGGCATCCGCCAGGGGGAAAAGGAATCCACTGTTTGCAATTCTGATGGCAGCTATAGTCTGAAGCTGGATACAGAAGGCGACTGGGTCAAGTATGCCGTTCAGGTAAATACCGATGGTGTGTATGATCTGTCTGCTGTTTTGAGTGAAGACAGCAGCGGTCAGTTCCAGGTGATCGTGGACAGTCAGGATATTTACGAGATCGACCTGGACACTATGGAGGGCGATGTGCTGAGCCAGCTGGATTTGACTGCCGGCAAGCATACCTTGAAGATCCGCATGCGCAGCGGCAGCTTGCAGGTGGAAAGCTTCACCCTCAGCGTTCCCGTTTCCGCGGAATAATTATTCCAATGTAACTCAGCGCAGACCCTTGACCCGGTTTTTCGGGTCAAGGACTGCGGTATATGAGGAGGTGTCAAAATGAAAAAGAGAGCAAATGGCCATAAAAAGTATGGTCATCGAGCGCTATCTCTGCTCTTGGCAGTGGTATTGCTGATTGCTTTCGCATTGCCTGCTGTGCAGGTGGTTACTGCAGATACGCCCAATGTGGAGGTCGTGCAGTTTGATTCTGCTGCAGATGCGGGTAAATTTGACCTTTATAGCACCAATGACGGCGGTTTTGCTGTTGCCAATGGGCAGCTGGCACCCACCGGTAATGCCGGCGAGTTCAAGGCGATTTATAAGCGCCAGGAGCAAAAGCTGAAAGCGGTCAGCGTAGAGCTGCACCCCCTGGGAACAGACGGTCCTATTTATGGCGGCTTGTATATCAATGCGTCCAATGCCGCCAATGGGCAGGATCAGATTCAATCTGTTTATATTGGTATTGAATCCAATTTTACCGGTTGGTCAGATGCACGGAACAGGATCGATCTGGTGGTGGGTCAGTTCCCCGTTTGGGCAGAGCTGCAGCGTACCATTTCGGAAACCGGTGCGGGTAATAATCTGTTCTTTGGCGGTAAAAAAGAGCCCATTACCCTTCGGGCAGAGTTTGACGGTAATAAGGTCACCATGACTGTGAGTCTGGTGAGCAATCCGGATAAAAAACTGACGGCTACTTATTACGCAGCTGCAGGTGTGGATCTGTCTTTGGGTGATGTGGGTATCCGCAGCCATCATAATAATGCTTGCTACGATAACTTTACCGTAGAATACGATGGGGAAGAGAAGACCGTTATTACGGAAACTGTGGAATTTGCCGAGGTATTGGATGCTGACGGTTTTCGGTTCTTCCATTCTTCTGCCGGCGGTTTTGCGGTGGAAAGCGGCAAGCTGGTGCCCACCGGAGAATCTGGTGAGTTCAAGGCGGTTTATAATAAGCCTGCAGGAGCAGAAGTGCAATCTGTCAGCGTAGAGTTGCACCCCGGTGTGTCCAACACCATCGTTGGCGGCTTGTATGTGGGGGCAAAGAATCCGGCAGACCCGGTGGATCAGATTGAGGCGCTGTATGTGGGCCTGGAATCTCATTTTTCCGGTTGGTCCGACGCACCTAACCGGATCGATCTGATGGTGGGGCAGTTCCCCGTTTGGGCGGAGCTGCAGCGCACCATTTCAGAAACCGGCGCAGGTAATAACCTGTTCTCCGGCGGCGTGAAGCAGCCGCTGAAGCTAACTGTGAGGATTCAGGGCAATCAACTGCTGATTACTTTGTGCCTGGTGAGTGATCCCTCCAAATCTGTCAGCGCTACCTACACCGCAGCGGAAGGTGTGGAGCTTTCTTTAAATGATGTGGGTATCCGTTCTCCTTTTAATGATGCAACCTATGATAACTTTACGGTTACCATGGCGCTGAGCGAGGAAGAGCCGGAGCTCACTGAGCCGGTGCCCACAGATATGGTGAGCTTTGAAGATCCAGCCGACGGAGATAAATTTGATTTCTATCATTCTTCCAACGGTGGCCTGCAGGTGCAGGACGGCAAGCTGGTGCCTACCGGTGATTCCGGTGAGTTTAAGGCTATTTACCAGGATACCAATGCGAAATTTAATTTTGTAAGTGTGGAGATCCATCCCGGTGCCAATGGTTTTAAGGGCGGTATTTATTTCGATGCCACCGATGTGGACCATCCGGTGGATCAAATTGATGCATTTGCTGTTATCGCAGAGGGTAACCACACCGGCTGGGAGGATGCGCCTAACCGTACTGATTTGGTGGTTGCCAGCTTCCCCGTGTGGACGGAGTATCACCGCGTGATCACAGAAACCGGCAAGGGTAACGCC
>JAZNSR010000085.1:0-6724 GCA_045591335.1 Faecousia sp. | reverse complement strand
CAAACGGTGTGATGCTGACCGTCTGCCTTTTGGAAGATAAAGCCAGCCTTGGGCCATTCATCCCGAATTGCCTTTACCGGGATGACGGTAGCCTCGATCAGGAAATTATCCCCAAACATCTCCTTGAAGAAGATCTTATCGCTGCCGCCACGATCACAGCGGACAATGCCGTTTTCAGCCTGGCTTACATCCCAGCCCTTGGTTTTCGCATAGCCATAGAAACCATCGCCCAAAACCGTGCCGGGCATATCCGCGTTGATATAGCCGGTGCTGTCAAACAGATACATATCGGTCGTAGAGGTCAAGCTGGAGGCTGCAGGGCTCATCCATGCGGTGCTGCCGCCAATTTCCAGCGGCGCCCGATAGCAAGGCAGAATGCCCACAGTTTCCGGAATACCTTTGGTCACATCCACTCTCAGGGTTTCCCAAGGTAAAAACATTTCCAGCGTTGCCTTTGTGGTGTTGCCGCTGTTCAGTTCACCTTCTACCACAACCATCCGGTCAAAATGGGTATAAAAGCTATAGGAATCACCCATCATATCCACGAAGATACTTTGCAGTGTCCATTTGCCTGCATAAGTTTCGGAGAACAGGTCCTCTCCCACATTGCAGGCGCCGAAATACAGCTCCCAGCAAGAATTTTTTGCTGGATTGCGCTGGCCGTCACAGGTCAGGTTGCTGTCGTATACCACAGAGCCTACATAAACACCAGCTTCTGTAGGAACCGCAGTCAGCTCCATAATCGGTTGCATACCGCCGGCATTGGTAATATAGGTATTTTTAAACCATTTCTTGTTTTGCCAGAGCTGCTCATCCAGCACACCGTCCACCGTTACATCAGAAGCGTGTTCAAAAGAGGAAAAGCTGTACACCTGTTTGGAAATCTGGTTTTCCGCAGGGGCAATGGTTTCCTTGCAACCGCAAAGCAGAACGGTTATGGCAAGTGCCAAAACCCAAAGAATATGTTTCTTATTCATTTGGCACCGCCTTTCCCAGTACAACGATCTCTGCCACATCCACTGCGGTATTGGTCTTACCCATCCGGTTAAATTCCACCAATCGGTCAGAGCCTGCAATGGTGATTTGAATCTCCGTCACGGTAATTTCATCAAATTCCGCAATTGCGGGCGCACATTCGTAATAATCCTCGCTATCTGCATTCCATGCACCTTGCTGCAAGGGAAGATCCTGAATCACAGCCCAAGTGTAGTCCGCAGATGCCCAGACAGGCGTTTCTGCCAGCTTGAAGCGAACATCGGATACCTTGGAAAATGCCGAATCTGTCAGCGCAGAATTGTAGATCAGAATAGAGGAAATATTGACAGGCTCATTCCAGTACAGGGTGATGGTCACATCATCCTTCTCGGCACGGAGCTTTTTATCAGCTGCCACTTGATACAGCGGCAAGATGCCGTCATTCAAGTACTGAGCGCCATTTCCATTATTTACGGAGATTTGCGCTGCTTTTGCCACATTTTCATAACCGCTGATATGCTCCGGCAGCCATGTCAAAGTACGGCTGGGGCCATTGGCAGTCAAAACCTCCATACCTTCGCTGTTCTTCACAAAGCTGAGCCGGTCAACTGCAGTAGGTCTGCCCCAGCCAACACCGTCATAGATACTGCTGTGGCGGTGATAAGCGATCCAAAGCTCATCGCCGTTTTTCACCAAGGAGTGGTGGCCGGTTCCATGCACATCGCCAAACAAACTACCGTCCAAAACGGGGTTTCCCTGCTCCTGCGTCAGCTTGGTAAAGGGGCCTAAGGGAGAAGTGCCAACAGCCTGATGAATGCCGTAGCTGATGCTGCTGAAGCCATTAGAGGAATAGGTCAGATAATAAATGTCACCGTGTTTGTATACAAAGGGCGCTTCATTACATCCGCCTTCCGTTGAAAAATACTTTTCGCCTTGTTTGAAGTTCACAAGATCACCGGGGGTACTTTCCACGGTGCTGACACCGGGATAGGCCAAAACCGTCACTGTAGCGTAATCTGCGTATGCCATACTCTTCATCTTCATACCAACAATATGGTTGCTGGCATTATTGGCACTGACATGGGGTACAAAATACAGATACAGTTCTCCGTTGTCGTCAAAAAAAGGATGGGCATCAATGGCCGGCATATTGTATTCCATATTCAATCCCTTTTGGAAATTGATAGTTGGAATTCGCACTCGTGTTTCCGGATCATAATCACAAATCACATCAAAAGGACCTACCGGCGTTTCAGATACAGCAACTGCCAGACAAAGTCTGTCCATATAGTTGTCAGATTTGGATATGCAGTCTGACTCCAGATCCTGCTTGGCAGCTGCACTGAAATACATATAGTATTTGCCGTCGCCGGGGTTACGAACCACCTCGGGTGCCCAAAAATTGGAAGCGCACCAATCCTCGCTGTCGATGGCGCAGGAATAGCCACCGGGCAGTGCACCGGCAGACTCCCAATGATACAGATCCTTGGAACGGTCGCAATATGCGATCATAGCAACGATATTGTTTTCTTTGCAATATCCCGTTTGGGGAACACTCAACAGCTCACTGGTGACATAGCGGTAAAAATAGCCGCCCCACTGAGGATCCTCCTCTGGGGATACATAAAATACGCCCGGATCCGCACCGGTGGGATCGCTCTTACCGTTTAAACCATAAAAGGCATAGTTGTATCTGCCAAAGCTATCCACACCGGTATTATAATTTAAGTACACACTCTTACCGTCTTGCCCACTGCAGCCGGTGATGCTCAAGCATAGCACCACCGCCATAAGCAAGGCAACCAGTCTGCAGCATTTAGTAGCCATACAAGCCACTCCTTCCTATTACTGCTTGTACTCTGCCAATCTCTGGTTAGATTCTTCAATATAGCCGTACAAGAACTCTTCCAGCTCCATCTGACCGTAACGAACCTTGTTGTTCAGAGGTGTCGCCCATGTGGAGATCCAGCTTCTGTCCGGCATATACCACCAGTCACCAGCCTGTGCGGAGGCGATACAGTCCATAACCACAGAAGCATTCTTATACTTCAGATTCTGAGTGGTAACCGCCTTATCAGACTGACGGGAGGAAATATATCCCTTGTCTGCCAGCAGCTTCTGACCATCGCCTGCCATCCAGGTCAAAAATACAACGGCACTATCCTGCACTGCAGACTTCTGATTCACAGAAATACAGTAGCCGATGGAATGTGTTGCGCTCTTGCCTTCCACTACCACTGTATCATTTGCAGGATCTTCCGCATCCTCGTAAACCTTGTATTCCGGCAGAGGTGCAATGCCCCACTCCCAGTTGCTGCTGACAATCTTATCGATGGTGGAATAGTTGGAGATCTGCTCCACCAGCATAGCCAGGGTTCCGGAAGTGAAATAGTTCACAGAGGAAGTGCCGCTAAACTCAGAGGGATAGGGGCACACATTCAAACCGCCGATGCCGGCAAGATATGCAAACCGGGAGAAGGCTTCCTTGGTAGAAGGCAGTTCCTTCAGTGTGCCGTCGGCGATCTGTGCGCTGAAATCTCTGGCAGCAGCATCTGCACCGTTTACCGTATAAGTAAAGTAGGTCTTGCTGTCGGTCTTATAGCCGATATCGTCACCGGCATTGGCATTGATAACATCCTTCAGGTTCAGCGTTTCACCGGCCTGATAAACCGTTCCGGTATAAACGCCGGTATAGGTCTTGCCTTCGGCTACGATGTAGTTGGGGGTATCGCTCTGCAGGGCAAAGGTCCATTCACCGTCGCCGCTGAGATCTTCCAGGCAGTTGCCGCCTACAGACCAGCCGTAATTGAACCACCATTCGGTGTAGTAGCCATATTTTGTGGTGGAATCGCTGTTGTAAGCCTTGGTGGTCAGCATACCCAGATCTTCAATCTCATCCCAGTTCATAGCGATCTGATCGTTGAAGATCATCACTTCGCCGCTGCCGGGAGCAGCCCAGGATGTGCCGTCAGTTTCACCCTCTGCAGGCACAAAGGGATATTCCCGATAGAAGCCCTTGGCAGGTACATCGACATCGATGCCGTAATCGGACTTGGTCTTGCCGTTCAGGTCAGCCTCGCCACCGTTAAAGGCAGCCAGTTTTTCCTCTGGCACACTGATGCAGATTACGCCTACGGCCTCCATTGCAGTTTTATTGTAGAACAAAACTGTGGTATCGTTGTAAGCAGGCAGTCCGTACAGAGGATCATCGCTGTTGGAGGTAGTAGTAGCGCGGTCATAGTGATAGCGGCTGCTAAGGGTGGGATAGAAGTCCTCCAAAACAGCATCATCGATCTTGCCATTCAGGTCCACCAGATACTGGGTGTACTTTTTGAAATATTCATCAGAAAGCACAACCACATCCGGGCCGCTGTTGCTGGGTAGCTGCTGGGGCAAAATGCCGTCCAGGCTGCCGGGCTTGGGAATTGCCTTAATGGTAATATTTTGTTCCTGGCCGACGGTTGCATTGAATTCGTCAACCAAAACCTTGAACATTTCGTTCATTTCTGTGCTTCCGCCGTACATAAAGGTAACGGTGGTTTTTCCGCCAGAGCCGCCGCAGGCAGTCAAAGAAACCATCATAAAGACGGAAACAGCGGCTAACAATAACGCTAAAATCTTTTTCATTTTTATTATCCTTTCAATCCGGAGGAGATGGAAATACCGTTGATGATCTGCTTTTGGAAGATAACATACAGAAGCAGCATAGGAACCAGCGCAAGCACGCCAGCCGATGCCAGCACTGCCAGATCTGCATTGCCGGTATTAAGCGCATTCAGTGCGATCTGCACTGTGTATCGCTCCGGGTTCTGCAAATAAATCAGCGGGCCCATATAATCGTTGAACTTTGTAATGAAACCTAAGATAAACTGTGCCATCAGGGCAGGCTTTGCCAAAGGCAGCATAATATACAAGAAGCTTTTCCAGCGACCTGCGCCGTCAATTTTGGCAGCCTCCAACAGTCCATCCGGTATACCCATAAAGAATTCCCGCAGGAACATGGTGCAGGCAGCTGTTCCGAACAATCCGGGGACGATGAGTGGCAAAGGCAATGGCATCATATAATCCGTCCAGCCAATCCGGTCGTAAACCAGATAGCTGGTAGCCATGGTAACGCAGCCTGGCATCATCATTGTCATAATCAGCAGGCTATACATCAGATCTCTGCCCTTGAATTTTAGCTTTGAAAACGCATAGGCCGCAACCGCTGCGGACAAAATGCCAACCACCGTGGGAATAATGGCATAAATAAAGGAATTCAAGACCGCCTGCCACATGGTAACACCCATGGCATTGTTGGCAGTAAACACTTCCTTATAAGAAGTTAGATCTATCCCCTCTTTCGGCCACCAGTTGAACTGAAACGCATTGGCCTCGCTGGGGTTTTTCAGAGAAGTGACAAAAAGCAAATAAAATGGCAGCGCAATCACAACCGTTAGAGCTAACAGCGGAATCAAATTGGGAAGATCCAGCTTTTTGATGGTGGTATTTTGGAATGTGCGATAGGCCATTTCCTTTTTTGTAAATCGCTTGTTGAGAAACTTTATACCAAAAATGATAAGGTAGCAGCTTGCCGCAATGATAATACAGATGATGCGACTGTTACTGCCCTCGGCGGGCTTAAAGCAGCACAGCAGCGTACAGACCAATGCCGGCAGCCAAAGCAGCGGCACCAAAATTTGGTGGATGAGCTTTACGCTTTTTTTCCACACAGGCAGGTCTTTGATTCTTTCAGCATTAGAAATCATAATTCACCCACCTCTTCTGTGTCCGCAAATTGATGCGGGTGATAATCAGAATAATAATGGCCAGGATCCAGCCGGCTGCAGCCGCCAAACCGTAACCAAACTGATGGCTGCTGTGGAATATCATATTATAGATATGCTTGACTACCGTATCGCTGACCCAGGCACTGGAGTTGCCCCAGGTGGGTGCGCCGCCGGAGTTCTCAGCCAAAATGTGCATCTCTGCCATGGACTGGAATGCCCAAATCAGCTTCATGGTAAACAAATATGCCGTGGTGGGAGAAATGGCAGGCCAGGTGATTTTCCAAAACATTTGCGCATCACTGGCGCCATCGATCCGGGCAGCCTCATAATAGGACTGGTCCACATTGGCAAGTGCCGCCTGAAACAGAACGATACACCAGCCCAATCCCGACCAAACAGTCATCACCACCGCAGAGATCATAAAGATCATGGGGTTTTCCATATCCACCAGCCAGCGAACCGGTTCAAAACCTAAATTGACCAACAGATCGTTCAGCACGCCGCCTTCCAAACGATAGAGCATATTGCGGAAGGTCAGACTGATGACAACGGTGGAACAGACATAGGGAATGAAAAATACAGAACGGAAAAACCGTTTTCCGATTTGGGATTTATTGATTAAATAGGCGATCCATAAAGCCAGCGCAATACAAATTGGCGCATTGAGCGCATAGACCACCGTGGACAGATAGGACGCATAAGTGCGCCCTTCATCGGCATTAGTTAAGATTTTAACATAATTATCAAAGCCGATGAATTCCATTTCTGTCAGATCTGTGGAGTGCAGTTCTGTGAAAGATATGACCGCGGACAGAATCAGCGGAATCAAACCGAACAGTGCAAAACCGATCAGGGGAATCGATGCAGCCAGCATACCGCTGGCCTGCTCTCTTCTATTGAGTCTTACAGCTTTGTTTTTCATCTTAATACCTTCATTTTAGGATCGTCCCCCTACCCGCCTTTTCAGGCAGGTAGGGGTA
>JAZNSR010000084.1:0-3127 GCA_045591335.1 Faecousia sp. | reverse complement strand
GCAGATTTGATGGCCTCCTCTGCCAAAACAGAGCAGTGCATCTTGTGGGCAGGCAGACCCTCCAAAGCTTCGGCAACAGCCTTGTTGGTCAGCTGCAAGGCATCCCCGATGGACTTACCCTTGATCATTTCCGTTGCCATGGAAGAAGATGCAATGGCGCTGCCGCAGCCAAAGGTCTCAAACTTCACATCCGCAACTATATCATTTTCGATCTTCAGATAGATCTTCATAATATCGCCGCATTTGGCGTTGCCCACAGAGCCTACGCCATCGGCATCCTCAATAATACCCACATTTCTCGGGTGCATAAAATGGTCCATTACGACCTCGCTATACAGAGCCATTCTGATTCTCCTTATTCATCCTTCTAATTTTTTCTCAATATTGGTAATGTGCAGTTGACAGTTGACAATTAAGGGATTTCCTTCGGAAATGATTTCAATTGTCCATTATCCATTTTCAACTGTCAACTTTGTAAACTTACAAAATATATTCTCGTTCTCCGTTTTGCAGCTCTCTCCAAACGGGGGACATATTACGCAGCTGCTGCACCACCTGAGGAACATGGGTCAGAATATGCTCCACTTCCTCCATGGTGTTATAATGGCTCAGACTCAAACGCAAAGAGCCGTGGGCCACATCGTGAACTCTGCCAATAGCCAGCAGCACATGGCTGGGGTCCAAGCTGCCGGAGGTGCAGGCAGAACCGGAAGAAGCGCAAATGCCATACATATCCAAAAGCAGCAACAAGCTTTCGCCCTCAATGCCCTCAAAGCAGAAGCTCACATTGCCGGGCAGACGGTTCACAGGGTCACCGTTCAAGGCGCAATGGGGAATCTTGCTCAGCCCCGCAATCAGCTTGTCCCGCATGGCGGTGACCGCTTCTGCATGCTCGTCCATGTGCTCGCAGGCGTCCTTCAAAGCCGCTGCCATAGAGCAAATGCCGGGGATGTTCTCTGTGCCCGCCCGCTTGCTGCGCTCCTGGGCGCCGCCCTCGATCAGATTGGTCAGCGGGAAGCCCCGGCGCACATACAGCGCGCCCACGCCCTTAGGGCCGTGGAACTTATGAGCGGATAAGCTTAAAAGATCAATATTCTGCGCTTTTACATCAATATGCAAATGGCCCGCAGCCTGCACCGCATCCGTATGGAAAGGCACGCCCGCAGCCTTGCAAACTGCGCCAATTTCCGCAATGGGCAAAATAGAGCCGATCTCATTGTTGGCATACATGCAGGTCACCAGGCAGGTATCCTCCCGGATAGCATCTTTGACCTGCTGGGCAGTCACATTATGGCCTTCCTTCACATCCAGCAGCGTGACCTCATAGCCTTCCTTTTCCAGCTTTTTCAAGGTGTGCAGCACTGCATGATGCTCAAAAGCCGTGGAAACAATATGCTTTTTATTTTTCCGTGCGCCGTAACGGGCAGCGGAAATAATGGCCTGGTTATCCGCCTCGCTACCGCCGCAGGTGAAATAGATCTCCCGGGCATCGCAGCCCAAACAATCGGCCACAGTCTGGCGGGCATTCTCCAATGCCTCTTTGGCCTCCTGACCCACACTATGCAGGCTGGAGGGATTGCCGAACACCGTTTCATAATAAGGCACCATGGTCTCAACGGCCAAAGCACTCATTTTCGTGGTGGCGGCATTATCTGCATAAACAAACATGGTTTTCCTCCATTTTATTTTAAAAATCGTATGATTTGCCTAGTAATTTCATAGGTATATTAGCATGTATTACCTACTTTGTCAATAGGTAATACATGCGCCGGTTTTTATCGCTTATTTTGGAAATTATCCCCTTATTTTTCGACTTTTGCATGGGTTATTGCGCCGCTGGCTGCGGCATAGTAATAGAGCGAAAAGGAGGGTTGAAAAAAATGAAAAAAACAGCAATCGTGATCGTTTCCTGCATGATCATTTTATCGATGCTGCCCCTTGGGGCCCAGGCAGCGCAGTTGATTCCCGGTGGGCAGCTGATTGGGCTGGAGCTGAAAGATCAGTCCGTCACCGTAGCTGCCTTCGATGAAAAAGAAAGTGCCGCAAAAGCCGCAGGTATGTTGCCCGGGGACCGGATCACCCATATTGATTCCCGCCCCATTAGCTGCACTGAGGATGTGCATAAAGCTTTGACCTGTTCCAACGGCTCTGTGCAGATTCGTTTTTTACGGGATGGCAAGGAAAAGACCCTGCAAGTTCACCCCACTATCACCAGTCGTGGTCCCCAGCTGGGCGTTTACCTACGCCAGGGCATCACCGGCGTGGGCACGGTCACCTATTACGATCCCCAAACCCACACTTTCGGCGCATTGGGTCACAGCGTCAATGACCCTTCCGGCAAGTGTATGGAGTTCACAGCCGGCAATGCCTATGAAGCCGGAATTTTGCGCATTAAAAAGGGGCAAAGAGGCGACCCTGGGCAGCTTGTGGGCTGTATGGAAAACGGCACTGTGGGCAGCATTTCCAAAAACACGCCCCAGGGCGTTTTTGGAAATACCGTCAGCTTGCCCCAGATCCAAGTCATGGAAACCGCCTCCCCTGACCAGGTCCGCACCGGCCCTGCAGTGATCCGCTCCACCGTAAATACTGCCGTTGCTCAAGAATATTCTGTGAAGATTTTGAAAATCTATCCCGCCTCCCGCTCCGGCGGGCGGAATATGCTGATCAAGGTCACCGACCAACGGCTTTTAGACACCACCGGCGGAATCATCCAAGGCATGTCAGGCAGTCCTATCATCCAAGACGGCAAACTAGTAGGTGCCGTGACCCATGTTTTGGTCAACGATCCCACAACGGGGTATGGCATCTTTATTGAAAATATGATCGACGCTGCCGCCTAACGGGCGACCCCAGACCGCCCCTACGAACAGAAACGATACACACCGTAGGGGCGAACTGTGTTCGCCCGCGGGCGGCAGATTGCCGCCCCTACACTCGAGAACCCACATTTCTAATGTAGGGGCGGCTACAAGCCGGCCGCTTTTTGTTGCCAATCTCTCCGCATTGTGTTATGATAAAAGAAAAGGCGGTGAAATTTATGGCTTATAAGAATCTGATTGATTGGCCTGCATATTTCGGTGAAGAAACGGAAACAGATGCCTTAGCAGGTCCGGGAAGAAGCTGCAGT
>JAZNSR010000083.1:0-18432 GCA_045591335.1 Faecousia sp. | reverse complement strand
AGGACGAGATGAAGAAGGCTGTCGAGTGCGGCTACTGGAATATGTTCCGCTTCGATCCGTCCAAGGAGACCGGCAAGTTCATACTCGACTCCAAGGCTCCGAAGGATGGCTACCAGGAATTCTTGATGAACGAGGCTCGATACAGCCGTCTGACCCGTGAGTTCCCCGAGCGCGCAACTGAGCTGTTCGCTAAGAACGAGGCTGCCGCTAAGGAGCGTTACGAGCATCTGCTGAAGCTGGTTGAGATGTACAAGGACTAATTTTATAGCCCAATATTGAAAAAACAGGCACCACATAATGTGGTGCCTATTTTTATCGAATCATTTCCAGGAACTGATCTTCAGATAAAACTGGGATGCCCAATTCTCTTGCTTTCCGCTCTTTTGAGCCAGCATTTTCGCCAACAACTACATAGGTAGTTTTCTTAGAAACGGAGCCTGCTGCTTTTCCGCCGTACAGTTCAATTTTTTCCGTAGCTTCATCCCGAGTAAATTTACTCAATGCGCCAGTAAGCACAAATGTCATTCCCGCAAAACGAGCATCGGTGATCTGCCGCATATTTTCAAAATTCAGCCCAGCTTCACGAAGCTTTTCAATCATATGTTGAGACTGAGGCTGACTAAACCATTCCACAATAAACTCTGCGGTAATTTCACCAACATCCGAAACACTCCTAAGTTCTTCCACACTTGCATTGCGCAATGCGTCCATACTGCCAAATGTAGAAGCTAACACTTTGGCAGTTTTAGCACCAACCTGACGAATACCGAGTGCATATATCAATTTGTTCAAATCTCTTTGTTTTGCATCCTCAATAGCATTTAAAAGCTTTTGCGCTGCAATCTCACCGCTTTGCCACAAACTCTTCAACTGATCCAAAGAAAGATAGAAAATATCCGCAGGCGATGTCAGATATCCCCTATCCACTAAGGCATCTACAATGGCCTTTCCAAAGCCCTCAATATCCAACGCATCCCGGCTGACAAAGTGGGTGATTATACGAGATAACTGCGCAGGACACTCCGCACCAACGCATCGCAAAAACGCACCGTCCTCATCACGCTTGGTTGGCGCTCCACATACGGGACAATACTGCGGCAAATAAAAAGGCGAAGTACCTTCGGGTCGTTTTGAAAAATCAACATTTAGAATTTCCGGAATAATCTCTCCTGCTTTTCTAATTAAAACTGTATCACCAATACGGATATCACGCTGAGAAATAAAATCCTGATTATGCAGTGTGGCATTGGTAACCGTTGTTCCGGCCAAACGAACAGGCTTAACAACCGCTTTAGGCGTTAATACACCAGTGCGACCCACTTGAATAACAATATCTTCTACAACTGTTGGTTTGATTTCGGGAGGATATTTATATGCTGCAGCCCATTTGGGGAATTTGGCTGTTTGACCCAACTGTTGACGCAAACTCAAATCATCCACTTTAATAACCGCACCGTCAATATCGCAGGCAAGCTCTCCCCTATTGGCATCAATTGCAGTGATCTGATCAATGATTTGCTGTAAATCTGTCAGCTTATCATAAGAAACAACTTTAAAACGAAGATCCCTTAAATAATCAAGCGATTCACTATGCGTACGGAAACTAACGCCTTCTGCAAGCTGAACATTGAAAACCAGAATATCCAGGCCTCTTTGCGCAACGATCTTAGGATCCAGTTGCCGCAAAGAACCTGCAGCTGCATTACGGGGATTGGCAAAAAGTTTCTTGCCCTCCTCTTCCTGCCGGGCGTTCAGTTTTTCAAAACTCTTCTTTGGCATATACACTTCACCGCGTACAATCAAATGCGGTGGCGCATTTTCCAGCTGCATGGGAATGGAACGAATCGTTTTCAAATTCTCGGTTACATCCTCGCCCACCATTCCGTCACCGCGGGTCGCTCCGCGAACAAACACGCCATTTTCATATTCCAAAGCAACCGAAAGACCGTCTATTTTAGGCTCAACAGTAAATGCAGTCCCAGGATAAATGTCACATATCTTTTGAAGGAAATCAGCTAATTCCTCAAAAGAAAAAACATCCTGCAAGCTCATAAGCGGAACTTGATGAATCACCTCATCAAATTTTTTTAATGCCTGACCGCCTACTCTTTTTGTGGGCGAATTATCTTTTGCATGTTCCGGATATTCCTTTTCCAAATCCTCCAATTCGCGAAGCAAATGGTCATATTCAAAATCCGGCATAGTGGGATCATCCAGCACATAATACCGGAAATTGGCATCATTAAGCAGATCCGTTAATTCCTCGATTCTTTTTATAGGGTCCATAATCTCCTCCGGTTTGTAAAAATGTATCGGGAACATCTCCCACGATCACCGTTTCCGCCACAACAACCTGGCTGTTAACGGTAAAGCTTTCTGCTCTGCCTAAAACTAATACAGATATATCAACGCACACATGCATAGAAAGTTGATGCAGGGTTTGATTGATTCCAGCCTGAGAAAAACTGCTGGAAAACGACCCATCAGAATTCCGTATAGAAATAATCTGAATAGGAATCAAAAAGCCTTTCCCTGAAAACATCTCCGGTAAAATCAAGCTGCCAATAGGTATACCTAAGGACGAGGAATCCAAAGCAAGAATTTCATCGTTGATCAAATTCAGTATTCCAGTTTTCAGCCGGTTAACCTCGCTCATATTTGTTTTTAAAGCAGTAATACGGCCATTCAGATCTTTTTCAAAATATACGATTCGGTCATATTGAATATCGCCGGATAATATTTGCGCATCAATTGCATCGTTGATCAAATCTGATGTTGCATTGATCACCTGCGTATGTGCCAATGAGCGAATCTCACTGTGAAATTGAATTCGAAATAATACTAAAAATATACCTGCCAAAAGTACCAAACATATAAGAAATATAATAAATCTTCTTATATGTCGCCTCATGCAGATCACCCCAATGGAGTATATGCATACAATACAAGTTTATGACAAACGGATCATATGCGCAGAGGCAGTATTGGCCATAAGCTTTTTGGTACCAACATTATCAAAAGCAATTTCCAACAATGCGTCCGACCCCATTTTAATAACCGACAAAACAAGTCCTTTACCAAACGCCGCATGCTGAACCATGTCACCCTTGTTCAGGTCAAGCCTTGGTTTAGTCTGCGATGAGTCAGAATAAGCATTTTTATATGTGGCAGGACGGTACTGCGCATTTTGCTGATAGACCGCATAAGCCCTTGCTTGCTGATACCCGCCTTTTCTTTCCAGAATATCATCTGGTATTTCCTTAAGAAAACGGGACGGCAGAGCAGCGCTGGTGCGTCCATAGAGCATTCTTTGGCGGGCATGAGTTATGGTTAGCTTATCCTTCGCTCTGGTAATCGCTACATAGCAAAGCCGCCGCTCTTCTTCCATTTCTTCGGGATCGCCTATGGCGCGCATGCCAGGAAACAGGCCATCTTCAAATCCCACAATAAAAACATGAGGAAACTCCAAACCCTTAGCCGAGTGCATGGTCATCATGACAACCGCATCGTCTCCTTCATTGTATTCCTCAATATCGGTATAAAGGGCAATTTCTTCCAGGAATCCCGCCAGGGAGGGATTCTCGCTATTTTGAACATAAGCGGCAATACTGGATTTTAATTCTCTGATATTTTCTAGTCTGGTTTTGTTTTCTTCTGTGGGTTTCCCCTCCAGCATGGCAATATACCCCGTGCGAAGCATAACTTCTTCATAAAATTCCGGCAGGGAAATACCGTTTTCCAATAGCTGTGCCAATTCTTCTATCAGCGTTACAAATTTCAAATATTTTAAGGCATTCTTTTGCAGCGAAGCGTAAGAATATGGATCACATATAACTTCATACAATCCAGTACCTCCCGCTTCCGCTAAACGGTCAGCTGCTTCAACCGCCTTTTCACCTAATCCACGGGGCGGATTGTTAATAATACGGCGCAATCGAAGATCATCCTTGCGGTTGTTGATCACGCACAAATAAGAAAGCATATCCTTAACTTCCGCACGGTCAAAAAAGCGCATGCCACCAATAACGCGGTACGGGATTCCATTCCGCTTGAAAGAGAATTCAAGGGCATTAGACTGGGCATTGGTGCGGTATAAAATTGCATGGTCTTTAAAAGATCGTTTCTTCGATGCAGAAATGATCTGACTTGCAATATAATTGGCCTCGGCGCCTTCAGAATCCGCTTCGTATACAGTTATGGCATCACCGATCCCGTTGGCTGTCCACAGGCGCCTGCCCTTTCTGCCAATGTTATGGACAATCACCGCATTGGCCGCATTCAAAATCGACTGAGTTGAACGATAATTCTGTTCCAAGCGAATCACTTGAGAGCCGGGATATTGCTTTTCAAAATTCAGGATGTTCTCAATTGTAGCACCACGAAAACGATAGATACTCTGATCATCATCGCCTACAACGCAAATATTTTCATACCCTCCGGCAAGCAGAGATGTTAGCAAATATTGCAGATGATTGGTGTCCTGATATTCATCCACCAAAACATAACGGAACTTTCTTTGATAATAAGTGCGGACATCTTCATACTCCATGAGCAATTTCACGGTAATCAAAATAATATCGTCAAAATCCAGCACATTATTTTCGATCAACTGGCTTTGATATTGCTTATATGCTTTGGCTACATGGAACAAACGGACATCGGAGTTAAACTCCGCCCGATCCAAAAGCTCGTCCGGCGAAACCATATTGTCCTTTTCTTTACTGATAACAGAAAGCACATACTTTGCAGGAAAGGATTTATCATCCAGGCCCATATCTTTAATGATACCTTTCATAAGCCGTTCCGTATCAGAGGTATCATAAATAGTAAAGCTGCGGCTATATCCCATTCGTTCAATCTCTCTGCGTAAAATACGGCAACAAGCAGAATGGAAGGTCATCGCCCATACATCCTGACCCTGGGGGCCTAGCATAGCTTCCAAACGGTCTTTTAATTCATTGGCAGCTTTGTTCGTAAAGGTAATGGCAATAATGTTCCAGGGAGATGCAGGATCTACGGCGCAAAGAAAATCCGCTCTGGCACGATCGTATTCATTGATCGGCTCCTCCAGGGATTCTAAAAACAGCACATCATCTTCTGTGATCGAATCTGGGATCAAGCCGCTGTCGCTTCCACTTCCAAATCGAATCAAATTGGCAATACGATTGATCAATACGGTAGTTTTGCCGCTACCTGCACCTGCCAACAGTAAAAGAGGACCGCTTGTAGTCATCACAGCCTTCCTTTGCATATCATTCAGCTGAGAAAAACAACTGGCAATATATTTTTTTCTGGCAGAAATAAACCTGCTTAACATCTTATCTGTCATAATTGCACCTATCAAATATTGATGCAACTATTGTACCGCAAAATTGCAAAAAGGTAAAGAAAAATCTATTTTATTCCATGAGTTCTTTCAGCCGTAGTAAAGCTTTTTTCTCAATTCTGGAAACCTGCACTTGACTGACCTGTAGAATACGAGCGATCCGCTCTTGGGTCAAGCCATGAAAATAGCGCAATCGTATCACCATAGCTTCTCTTTCCTGCAAGGATGATATTGCTTGCCGCAAAGAAATGCTTTCCAGCAACCTTTCTTCTGACTGAGTATCAGAAAGGATCTGTTCCAGAGAGAATCCTTCTTCACCGGATTCCTGCTGAATAGACTCCACCGCCGCAGTAGCACTTTCTACCAATGCAATATCTTCTACCGTAAAGCCTAAATGCTCCGCAAGTTCCAGAACAGAAGGATCTCTGCCCAATTGATTTGTCAAAAGGTTTCTAGCTGTTTTTATAAATGCCGCCTTTTCTTTAATGCCTCTAGAAACCTTTACTGCACCGTCATCCCGGAGAAACCGACGGATTTCTCCGGATATTTTTGGCACAGCGTAGGTGGAAAACTGCGTACCAAATTCCAAATCAAAACCTTCAACCGCCTTTAAAAAACCTAAGCAGCCAAGCTGAAATAAATCCTCCTGATCAGTGCCACGACCTAAAAAGCGCTTAACTACAGCCCAAATCAGTCCACTATTTTCAGCGACCAAAATCTCTTTAGCCTTTTCGTCGCCTGCCTGGCTTTTTTGAATTAACTCCTCAAGTCTGCTCATTTGCGCCGCTGCAGCTTTCTGCGCATATGTACAGTTGTCCCCTTACCCGGCACCGATGTAAGCGTAAAGGATGTCATAAAGCTTTCCATGATAGTCAATCCCATACCACTTCTTTCTGCTCCACCGGTAGTAAACATTGGCTTTCTGGCCTGTTCCACATCCTGTATACCTACACCACGGTCTTTAATTACAATATCTAAAATGTTTTCTTTTAATATTCTGCATCGAATAGTGATCATGCCACATTCATTCGGATACGCATGAACAATACAATTTGTCACTGCTTCAGATACCGCTGTGCGAATATCTCCCAACTCTTCCATAGTTGGATCCATTTGTGCGGCAAAGCAAGCAACTGCAGATCTGGCAAAGGCCTCATTCGCTGATCGACTTGGAAAATCCAAAACCATATAGTTTTCAAATTTCATAACATAACCTCTTTCATTTCAATCAATTTATCCATCCCTGCTGCACGAAAAACCTTCATCGGCTGAGAGCGCAAACCATCAACCATCAATTTCCCGTTCATTCGCTGCATATTTCGCATAGCATGAATAACCACTGCAATACCGGAAGAATCCATAAATGTAACCTCCGAATAATCCAGCACACATATTCTAGGATTATAGGCCTCAATTTTACCGGTAATTGCCTCCATATATTTCTTTGCGCAGTGATGATCAATTTCACCAGTCAGTGCAACTGTAAGCCTACCATCCTCTAAATAACTTGTAAAATGCAAAGAATTTCCTCCTTTCAAATCGTCAATCACAGTATAAAATAACCATTGTGGTTATGCAGTCGTAATTGGTAGCCTAAAAAAAGAAACAGAGTGCGATTTTGCACTCTGTTTCAAGAAGTATGTGATTTACAGCAATTTCATAGCCTGTTCGCTTTGCTCAAGCTGCAGGATCAAATCTTTCGCTTTTTGCGCCTTTTGACGCTCAGCTGCAACAACAGCCTCCGGCGCTCTGGACACAAAATTCTCATTGGATAGTTTTGCTTCCAGAGATTTTAGATTATTTCTGGCCTTTTCCAATTCCTTGCCAATACGCTCCAATTCTTTTGCCACATCCACAAGCTGCCCCATAGGAATATACAGCTTAGCATCCGCTGTTGTGCAAGTAACCATACCATCCAGATTTTCGGGCTCTGTATTCAAAATGATAACCTGATCGGCATAAGCCAGCCGCTGAATAAAGCCTTCGCCCTCTGTAAACACTTGAGGCTTGGAGGTCAACACGAATAACGCAGCCTTCTTAGAGGGCGGTACATTCATTTCTGTACGGCGGTTACGAATCACACGAATCGCGTTCATAACGGATTCCATCTGTTCCTCTTCTGTCTTAAATGCCAGTTCATCGGAGTAAGAAGGCCACTGAGCAACTATCAATGCATCACCCTCATGAGGAATGGACTGCCAAATCTGCTCGGTGATAAAAGGCATAAACGGATGCAGCAAACGCAGCACTTGATCCAATACATAAACAAGCACCTGAATGGCCGTTTGCTTCCGGTCAGTATCCTCGCTATACAGTCTTGCCTTCGTCAGTTCAATATACCAGTCGCAATAGGTATCCCAAATAAAATCATACACCTTTTGGACCGCCACGCCAAGCTCGTATCTTTCCAAATTTTCGGTCACTTCAGCAATAAGCGTATTGAGCTTGGAAAGCACCCACTTATCCGCGATCTCCAGCTTAGAAAGCAACGGAAGAGTATTGAGAGAATCCTCATTCAGATTCATCATAACATAACGACTGGCATTCCATAGCTTGTTGGCAAAATTCCGCATAGCCTCGCAACGTTCTACATAGAATCGCATGTCGTTTCCGGGAGAGTTGCCGGTGACCATATTCATACGCAGCGCATCGCAGCCATACTTATCAATCATTTCCAGCGGATCAATACCGTTGCCAAGGCTCTTGGACATTTTCCGGCCCTGATTATCACGAACCAGGCCATGGATCAAGACAGTATGGAACGGGGTCTTGCCCGTATGCTCACAGCCCGAGAAAATCATTCTGGAAACCCAGAAGAAAATAATATCATATCCGGTAACCAAAACATCCGTGGGATAGAACTTATCCAAATCAGCCGTCTTTTCCGGCCACCCCAAGGTTTCAAAGGGCCACAATGCAGAACTAAACCAGGTATCCAGCACATCCGGATCCCGTTCAATTTGTGTGCTGCCGCACTTGGCACATTGGCAGGGGTCTTCTCTGGTAACAGTAACATGTCCGCATTGGGCACAAGTCCATGCAGGAATCTGATGACCCCACCAAAGCTGACGGGAAATACACCAATCACGAACATTCTCCATCCAATTCAAATAAGTCTTACTGAAGCGCTCGGGCACAAACTTGGTTTCGCCCTCTTTTACTACACGAATTGCATCCTTAGCCAAAGGCTGCATTTTCACAAACCATTGAGCGGAGATTATAGGCTCAACATCATTATGACAACGATAGCAGGTACCAACATTATGCGGATGCTCTTCTACCTTGACCAGATATCCCTGCTCCTTCAGGTCCGTATCGATCTGTTTACGGGCATCATAGCGGTACATACCGTGATACTTACCGCCCAATTCATTAATAACACCATTATCATCCAGCACGCGGATCACTTCCAGGTTATGCCGCAGACCAACCTCGAAGTCGTTAGGATCATGGGCGGGCGTCATCTTCACGCAGCCAGTGCCGAATTCCATTTCTGCATAATCATCGGCAACGACAGGGATTTCCTTATTGACCAAAGGCAAAGTAACCGTCTTTCCAATAATATGCGTATAACGCTCATCCTTAGGATTTACGCAAACGCCGGTATCGCCCAGCATGGTTTCCGGTCTGGTAGTGGCAACCACCACATCACCGGAGCCATCAGTTAAAGGATAACGAATGTGCCACAGATTGCCAGGCTTGTCTACATATTCCACCTCAGCATCAGACAGCGCGGTCACGCAATGCGGACACCAGTTAATAATACGGCTGCCCTTATAAATAAGGCCCTTTTCATAAAGAGAAACAAACACTTCACGCACAGCCTTGGAGCAACCTTCGTCCATAGTGAACCGAGCACGGTCCCAATCGCAGGATGCACCAAGCTTCTTCTGCTGCTGCACAATTCGGTTGCCATACTTATGCTTCCAATCCCAAACTCTTTCCAAAAACTTCTCCCGGCCCAAATCATAGCGAGTCAAGCCTTCCTTACGAAGCTCTTCCTCCACCTTGATCTGAGTAGCAATGCCCGCATGATCCACGCCCGGAAGCCACAGAGCACTATAACCCTGCATACGCTTGAAACGAATCAGAGTATCCTGCAGCGTTGCATCCATGGCATGTCCCATGTGCAGCTGGCCGGTAACATTAGGGGGCGGCATAACAATGGTAAAAGGCTTTGCACCTTCTTTTTCTGTAGGACGGAAATAACCGTTATCCTCCCACATTTTATAGATCTCATTTTCTACCTGCTGGGGCTCATACACCTTGGGCAGTTCTTTTGCCATAATCAACACTCCTTCAAATAAAAAAACGCCCCGAGCAAATTGCTCAGGGCGAAAATAGACTTTCCGCGGTACCACCTGAATTTCCCAAAAGGGACACTCGAATGCAATAACGGGCATTACCGGATTGCCTTACTCTCATTCTGGCAATCAGCTCCGGGACGACAGCCAACAATCCACCTGCGTGTTCACACCGTCCACACGCTCTCTGAAAGGTTCTTATTGTCAGCCCTTCCCTTCCTTGCTTTTATCATTGGTAAAATACCACAATTTCAGGAATATGTCAATCATTTTTCATGAATTACTGCACTTCAACCACACGGATATCTTCCATGGCAAAATCAGACTGAGTCAGTACAATATCTGCGATTACCGAAACATCCTCTTTCTGCAATCCGCCCTCCGGTGCCGCAACCGCGACAGATATACCTTCGTTGCTTATATACGCTACGCACTCTTGATAACCTTTCGCAACAACCAGGCTTTCGATCTGCGCTTCACAAAGAGCAGTTTGCACAATCTTTTCCAGTTGAGTATTTGTTTGCGAAGTTTGCGTATCGTCTGAATATGCCATTGCTTCCTGAAGCAATGTTACCGCGCTGTCTCTTGCCTCCTGGCGGGACAATCGGACAGCTGCAAAATATTCACTAACTGTATTCACAGATGGTTGCTGCACCGAATCACTAATCACCAGTTGATCCGAAGAAAGAATTTTATCTTGATCTAATGTATCGGTTAAATTTGCCGTTGTCTGATCCTCACTATATAACCAATTCACATAGATGCCAGCGCAAACTGTTACAAGTATAGCAGCCGCCACCATGTTCTTTTTCCAAACCTTCATTACAACTCCTCCTGTCACTTCATTTTCAAAACACTGATACGGTCTGTCCCCAAGCCCGTAACCTTACTGACTGCATCCATCACCGCTAACCGAACGGATGGTTGTTCTGCACCTTGACACAAAACGATTACGCCCAAATATTTTGCGGGATCTACCCTGCTGATCAAGCCGGATTGTGTTTTATCATTGCTCGTAATAATCACTGTTTTATACTTTTCGGACTCTTGGGTGTCGGAAGCGGAATGCTCTTGATCCGTCTGATAAAATATTTCTTCTCCATGGGAATAACTAATCAAAACTTTTGCTTTTCCTGCACCATCCACACAAGACAATATTTCTTCCAGTTCCTCAGATATGGATTCCTGTGTTTTACTTTCCTGCATCACGCCTACAGTTACAGGCTTGTGCGTATTCACCGTAGGTATCAGCATAAAAGCTATGCCAATCAAAAGGATCAGGATAACATACCGATATTTTTTTGAAAAACTTAATATGTTTGATATCATATTATTTACTGCCATATCTGCTTCTCCCTGATGATCCCCAGTTGATCTTCAATCGTGCTTATCAACTGCATTTTTGCGTAGGGCGACACCTGCCCTTTTAACATAACAGTATCCGGTATAATTGGATCTGTTTCACTCAGCGTCACCTCCACCTCCAAATCCAGCCCCATACAAGCTGCTTTATCCAAAATATATGCCTCAGTTTGCTGTTTTATGATTTCACCCATAGCCATAGCAGCTTGTTCTTTGCCGGACTGCGCATAATCCCGCCCACTGTCACTATATTCCAAGAACATATCTGAAAAATCTTGAATTCGTATATTCACTAGCGGAGATATCATAGTTATCGTAATCAATATTCCACTGATCAGCCTAACCAATGCTCCCCCACTCCCCTTTGATGGAATCCAAACATTTACAACGCTGCATAGTAATGCAGCTGTAAGCAAACTGATCACATATTGTTTAACCTCATCCATTATGCGATCCCTTTCATAAAACACACAACACTGACCATCAGCATTAATGCAACCGCCCCCGTCATTCCAAGCAAAACTCCAAGAATACCAGAGAAATCCTGAATTAAATCTGATGATGACTTAACTCCAAATATTGTGCACACTGAGCCAGTAGCTTTTAGCATCAAATATGGTATACAGAATTTCAAAAACGGGCCAACTAATACTGCGGCTATTGCCAGCAAACCGTAAACCCCCGCTGAACTTTTAACAACACCCGCACTGACCAATATCGTTTCAGACGCATCAGAAATGATTCCACCTACAACAGGAACGACCCCCGATATAGTAAGCTTGGCCGCTTTCACCGCTGCTGCATCAGCAGTTCCACTAACAACACCTGTAATGCTCATATATCCAATAAACACATACAGTACTGTTTTTAATAACCAGGTTATTAACCATTTGATAAACTTCTTCATCTCCCCTAATAACGGCTGTGGCAAAGCGTTATTGGCAATGCATATGCAAGCGTATATGTATAATAAGGGGATAATAATAACACTAATCAGTTTATTCAGCACTCCCGAAAAGAGGGCTGTCCCTGCATAAAGTGCGGCGGATGTACCTGCTCCGCCCTGGGCAGCTAACGCGCCTGAAATAACAGGCAGCAATAAGTTTCCGTATTCTATCATACTATTAACGGTTTGAGAGGCCAATGCAATCAAGCTATTGGCAGGACGAAATAATATTACGCCAATTAGCACCGTACTGCACAAGGATATCACATGCTGAAGATTACCTTGAGCCCCTTGAACGATACCACATAACAGCACAATACAGATACAGCTGAGACATACGGAAGCGCTTTGTTTAACAATTGGTTGCACATGATCCAACGCAGAAGAAAACACAAACCAAAGCCCCTCCGCAAAAGACTCCGTTTCATCCGGCATATATTCCTCCGCAGAATCCGGTATAGAAGGCATAGGTATTTCCGAAGCACTTGCCGATTGTGGAAATAGAGCCAGCAAAACAAACAAAATGATAATGACTTTCATGCTGCCTCCAGTATACTCTGTGCAAGTGTAATCAATTCCGAAAAAGCCGGAAGACTGATCCAAATCACGCATACAGAACTTATGAGCTGTATCATTTTCCCCAGAGCTAAATTCCCCGCATCCTGGCATATAGTGGTGGATAAGTCAGCCAACAGGCAAATCCCAAAAGATTTAAGCATAATCTGCAAAATATCCCCATTTAACCCGCCAATGGACTTTAAATTATCAAAAAATGCTAAAATCTGTTCTATATACTTTCCAGCCAGTGTAAACACCATACAGCACACAGCAAGCACTAAAAGTACAGAAAAATGCTTGTCCCGCACCTGCACCACTTGGTTTAGAACCACTGCAACCAACACACCGGCAATAGCTTTTAAAAAAATCTCCATCAAAAATTAAAAAGAGTTTTCACCAGCTCAAACAAATCGTATACCTTTTGCGCAACCATCATCAGCACCACAACCAACCCAGTTAATGTGGTCATTGTAGCTTGTTCTTCGCGCCCAGATCTGGATAAAACCTGGTTTAAAATAGAAACTATAATACCAATGGCGGCAATTTTAAAAATTAAGTCAATTTCCATGTCATATAAATAATATAGCCAACGCTGCTCCTGCGCATAATCCTAGTGTCTGATAATTTCTTCGTTTCATTTCATGATCCGCAGCCCGTATGCTCAACATTCTTTTGCACTCACTTCTCACCCATTCCAAGCCTTGAATTTGACCGCATAAATCAAAATTTCCTAAATGATTTCCAATTAAATCCATCAGTTCTTTCACCGTAATCGGAACAGTTGGGATCTTATTCATGGCTGCGTCTACGCATTGATTAACATCCGGCAGAACCTGCGCCTCTAATTCTTGAGCAAGTAGCATAAAAAATTTACCAACACTTCCGTTTGTTTGTTCCGAAGCTTTTCGGCAAAGCTCCGGCAACGGTAATTGCCGATATTGTAATTCGCTGATAAGATATCCCAAAGTCATGTCCACTTGTCTTAACATTATGATTTCTTTTCTATAGGAATATGCCAGAAAAAAGCCAAACCCTCCGCATGCCAGAATGATCAACATTGCACCCAAAACTTTAAGATTCATTGATACATCCTTTCCGGTTTCCACGATTTATCATCCTGCAAAACAATCAAATGTTGAAAAATTCTACTTTGGATCAACGATTGATACACCGGGCGATGATATAAATCCTCTCTACATACAGCATGGGCAGTTGCCAGCAGATCAACACCGCAATTCCCCGCCTTGATCAATGCTTGACAATCGTTTTCAGAGGTGATTTCATCCACCGCAATTGTATGCGCCCCCATATTTCGCAATACACAATCGATGCCCTGAGCTTTCGAACAGCCGGAAATAACGTCCGTTCTTTTTCCCGGTGAAAAACAAAACTTACCCTTTTCGACGGGAAACAATTCCTGTTTTTCATCCACTACTGCTATTGCATCTGTGTTCCGGTCAGACCGAAACCGGATAAGATCTCTCAATAATGTGGTTTTTCCATTCCCAGGTTTACCAACAATCAAGACTGACCCTTTTAAATACCTATGATCATAAATTAATGCTTTATAATCCCTGGCGATTCGAATACAAATTGAGGTTGGCTCTACTATTCCGGTCATTATCCCATCCCGAATGGCAGCTTGTCCGCAAATACCAATACGATGCCCACCACTTAAAGTAAGATACCCGTATTGGGTTGTCCAGGCTGACCAAGGGGAATACTGACTTGCCATATTGATGCAATAAGCTAAATCTTTAATTGAAACCTTTTGCATTAACCAATAAGCTCCATTTTTTGTTACCAATTCCGGCTGCTGATCCACTCGCATTCTCAATTCCAGCAGAGAATCTCTGTAGTTAGTTTCTATATCCTTGCGCATCCAGCTAGGCAACACCCCAACAAAGCTTGTCCACGCACAATTCATTCGCATCACTCCTACTGAAGCCTATGTAACCAACTCAAAGTATAGAACATAAAAAAATGTCATTGCAGCCGGTGACTGCAATGACAGCTATCAATTATGTTTATTCTTCTTATAAATAATATTTAACCCTTTTAACAGCAAATCTTTCTCGAGAAGGATATCTCTTTTACACAGCGGTGTGATAAATTGGGCCAAACCGCCTGTTGCAATCAGCGTACATTCATGGCCAAGCTCTTCTTCGATACGCTCCACCAAGCCATCTATCATCGCCGCAGTGCCGTACATCATACCGCTACGCATGCAATCCACAGTGTTTTTACCAATCACATGCTTGGGCTTATCCAGACTAATACCCGGTAACTGCGCAGCCCGGGAAGTAAGGGCATCCAAAGAAATCTTTACGCCCGGGAAAATTACACCACCCATATAGATATTATCTGGCTCTACTATCTCAATAGTAGTCGCCGTACCAAGATCCATCAAAATTAGCGGGGCTTTATATTCTGCCAATGCAGCAACCGCAATCACAATACGGTCACTGCCGACCTGGCTGGGAATGTCCACATGGATATTCAATCCCGTTTTTAACCCCGGTCCAACAACCATAGGCTGTTTCTTAATGATTTTAATAACACCGGTTTTAACAGAATTAAAAACCGGTGGCACTACCGAAGAAATGATGCAATCGGAAATATCAGATATGCTGACGCCATAAGCCTCAAGCATATTTTTAATTTCAACTCCATATTGATCGGAGGTCCTGGTTTTATCGGTTGCAATTCTTGCCTGGAAAAGGATCTCATCATTGCGTATGCAACCAATCACCAAATTGGTATTACCAATATCGATACAAAGCAGCATATAATGATCTCCTCACTTTAATTTTAATTGATCCATAAAATGTAACAACGCTTTGCCAATTACCGTAACCAAAATTGCCGCTACAATAGCTTCTGGAATACCGGATGCGGTTATTGTTCCCATAATAAGCCCAAATACTGCAGTAACAGCAACATTTTTTGCTGCAGCATATTGCTGTGCAAGTAATATGTAAATACTGCCCATAACCAAAAAAGTATGCAGAATCGTAGCTATGGATGCAGCAATTGGAAGTGCAAGAAAATCCCGTTTCACAAGACTTTTAATCAGCTTCCAAATCCAACCGGTCAAATATCCAAAAGTAACGCGGCATCCAAATCCAATCCAAATGCTTTTTAAAACCCCTAACAACCCCTCGTTAGATAAAAACGGAGAAAAGGCAAAAGACAACAATCCGGGAGATACAGTATTAGACCAAATTGAGCATATTCCAAACACAGCCCCCAACACAGCGCCAGCCCCAGGGCCTAACAAAACAGCCCCAAGTATCACGGGAATATGCATGGTAGTTGCCTTAATAACAGGCAGCGGGATAAAGCCAATTCCCGTCGTTCCCATCATCAAAACAATACCGCATAGCAATGCAAGGGTTACCATATACCTGGTATCCATCTTTTTTTTATTCATTTTCAGTTACCTCCTGCTACCGTTCTTTATTAAAAAGATACAGTGCATAAATGGAGAATTACTCCAAGCACATTATAACAACTATTTTAAAAAATACAATAGAAAAGAATGCTTTACAGTTTGCCAGAAAACAGATATAATAAACCCAAACATTAGGAGGCGAGAATATGCTGAAAGGAAAAACTGTCTTACTGGGTGTTACCGGCGGTATTGCTGCATATAAAGCGGCCGCCTTAGCATCCGCCCTAATAAAACAACATGCGGTTGTAGAAGTTGTCATGACCCAAAATGCAACACAATTCATTACACCGCTAACTTTCGAGCAGCTCACAGGCCGCAAAGTTATGGTCGATACCTTCGATCGCAATTTCGTGCATCAAGTCGAGCACATCTCTCTTGCGCAAAGAACAGATCTTGTGATCATAGCGCCTGCTACTGCGAATGTATGCGCAAAGCTGGCCCACGGTTTAGCGGATGACATGTTAACAACCACAGTTTTAGCCTGCCGCTGCCCCAAGCTGGTAGCCCCAGCAATGAATACGAATATGTACGAGAATCCTGTAACACAAGATAATCTGACACTGCTGGCAAACTACGGATGGGAAGTTATTACCCCCGCCAGCGGCCGTCTGGCTTGTGGCGCAGTAGGCTTAGGTAAACTACCGGAACCGGATATACTACTGCAGCATGTGCTTCGTCATTTAGCTTTCGAGCAGGATCTTAAAGGTAAAAAAGTATTGATTACAGCGGGTCCCACACAAGAAGCCCTTGACCCTGTTCGATATATTACTAATCATTCCACTGGCAAGATGGGTTTTGCCATTGCCAGAATGGCCATGCTCCGCGGCGCAGATGTAATCTTAATTACGGGCCCTGTTAGCATTGATCCGCCCCCCTTTGTCACCGTCATTCCGGTCATTTCCGCAAAAGATATGTTTGAAGCTGTGAGGATATATGCACCGGATCAGGACTATATTTTCAAAGCTGCAGCAGTTGCCGATTATACCCCCGCACAATACCATGATCAAAAAATAAAAAAGCAGGATGATAACCTTTCTATCCCGCTGGCCCGAACAACAGATATATTAAAATATCTTGGCGAAAACAAAAAATCCGGTCAAGTAATTTGCGGATTCTCTATGGAAACAGAAAATCTAATTGAAAATAGCCGCAAAAAACTAACCGGCAAAAAAATCGACATGATCTGCGCCAATAATTTAACTGTTTCCGGTGCAGGTTTCGGAGTGGACACCAATGTAATCACAGTAATAACGAAAAATAATATTACTGAATTACCACTTCAATCCAAAGAGTCTGTTGCGAATGCCATTATCGACTTAGCCATTAATATCCAATAATACTATACGACAGGTTTCAAAAGAAACCTGTCGTATTCAGAGTGTCAAAAAAGCCGCCAATCGTCAAAAAGCGAAATAGAATCATTGTTTTCAAAAAGCCTTTTCCTTGAGGAGAAGGTGACAATAATCTTTAATTTTTGACGGATGAGGTGTCACGAAAAAGCTTGCTACGCAAGGCTTTTTGACTTACTGCGCAACTCTCCCCTCTCGAGTATCCATATACACTTCGGGGTCGAGTTGCTTGTCTTGACGGCTTTATTGACCTCTGCCAGTTTGTCAAAAAACAAGTTTTTTTGACAAACTGTATACGGCAGGTTTCAAAAGAAACCTGCCGTATTGTTTAATCAATATTCTCTTGGTCAAATTCTTCCAGGTCATCAAAATCCATCTGACTGCTTTGGCCGCCCTTCATACCTTCCCATTGCTCTTTTGTGATAAGAATAGCTCTGGGCTTGCTACCCTGGAAAGGACCTACAATCCCCTTTTCTTCCATTTCATCAACAATGCGGGCAGCGCGGGCATAGCCAAGCTTTAACCGACGCTGAAGCATAGAAACAGACGCCTGCCCGGTTTCCAGTATCACATCAACCGCTGCAGGAAGCATCTCGTCGCCGTCCAATTCATCAGCTGTAGGCTCCGGATCAGGGGCTGCCGCCTTATTGTTGCCGGTCTGCGCAGCCTTGCGTTCGATCTCCTCCATAACCGTTTGGTCATAGTCATTGACAAAATTGGATTTTACATAGCTGGCAACCGCTTCTACCTCAGGATCACTGACAAAGCAGCCCTGTACACGCTTCGGTTTACCGTTACCAATAGGCGCATAGAGCATATCACCGCGACCAACCAGCTTTTCAGCGCCCTGTGTATCCAAAATAATTCTGGACTCCATAGCAGATGCGACTGCAAAAGCAATACGGGAAGGGATATTGGCTTTCATCAAGCCTGTAATAACATCCGCAGAAGGGCGTTGAGTTGCAATAATCAAATGGATGCCGGCTGCACGCCCCATTTGCGCAATACGGCAAATGGATTCTTCAACCTCTTTTGCAGCTACTAGCATTAAGTCTGCAAGCTCATCTATAATAACAACAACCTGAGGAAGCTTTTTTCCGCCTTCTACCTGGCTTTCCATAATACTATTATAA
>JAZNSR010000082.1:0-6301 GCA_045591335.1 Faecousia sp. | reverse complement strand
CGATATATTATAGCCAAAAAATTGATTTCTGTAAAGAGTTTTATCCTATTTTGCAGGCAGAATTCTCAATTTACGCAGGATGCGGCCCAAAAACGCCTTCCCCCGTTGAAATGTCTTACGGGTGCGGTACTTCAAAGGGATGGGAAACTTCGGCTGAGGCTTTTTCAAAAAGCGCACCATCATATAATATGTATTCTCCCAGTCCGCCACAGAAAGGGTCTCTTTTGGACTGTGGCAGCTATGCCAGCCGGTGGAAAGATTCACGCCGCACACATCCCGGCAAAGGATCTGCAAGTCACAGCCGCCCTTTTTCTGACTGTCAACAAACCCGGTTTCTTTTAGAATATATGCTTTGAAAGCATCGCTGTTATCCACCTGGTTATATAAACTGCCGCCGGTACCGGCCCAGTCCATTTCGATCATAAAGCGATGCTTATTCAACTGCCTGAAAAGCTTTGGAAACGCATCCCGGAGAAATTTTGCGCCATGCTTTCCCTTTTCTTCTCCGTCTACGATCAACAAGCTATGACCGCAATCCCGCAGTGCCCAAAGCATGGCGCAGCCAGCCCGGTCATCCGCACCAATACCACAATTGGGATCACCGCTGGAATATACACCATTTTCAAAGATAACAACAGCATCCTGTGGATTACCATATTCCTTATGCCAAACCGTATCCGCATGGGCAACCAGCAAAACCCGGTCCTTCCGGCTGCCGGGAACAAACACAAATTGCTGCAAGGGGCGCTCCCCTTTTTGGTGTACCGCACCGGGCAACTGCGCAAATTGCGCAAACACCGCATCAGACGAAATAATGGGCATATAAATAAATTGATCCAGAACCGCTTTGGAATCCATGGCACACCTCTGTTTTTTCTTTCATTATACAGAATCCATTATAAATATACAACAGAAATCTTCCGGCGCAGCAAAGCAAAACCGCAATTTTTTTGCATTTTGTATAATACTTTACCAAACTAAAGCGATAAAGCACCATGTAAATTGTGCAGACCTACAAATTCCCGCAAAATCGCAATTTAGTACTTTACAAAGCTAAAGTGATAAAGTACAATAAGGCCATCAACCACCCCGGAAATCCGGGGACCATTCAAAAACATGAAAAGGAGAAAAGAAAATGAAAAAGGTAGTTGCATTGGTTATGGCATTGATTCTGGTTGCCGCTTGTTTCGCCGGCTGTGCCCAGGAGGAAAAAACAGTTGTGGTTGGCTATACAGTCTACGCTCCCATGAATTATTATGACGACAACAATGTATTGATCGGCTTCGACACAGAGCTTGCCACCAAGGTCTTTGAAAACATGGGCTATAAGGTCGTGTTCCAGCTCATCGACTGGAACAGCAAGTACACCGATTTGAATTCCGGTGCTATTGACTGCGTTTGGAACGGCTTCACCTGCAATGTGGCGGATGATGAGGACGGCATTCAGCGGGCTGAAAAAGTGGATTTCTCCTATAAGTATATGGAAAACCTCCAGGTGATTGTGGCAAAGACCGATTCCGGCATCGCCTCCGCTGAAGACCTGTCCGGCAAAATGGCAGCGGTGGAAAGCGGCTCTGCCGGCGAGACCTACGCCAAATCCTTTGATGGTGTCACCGTGAACGGTGCATTGGCCCAAACCGATTGCCTGATGGAAGTGAAATCCGGTGCCGCTGATTTTGCAGTTTTGGATGCGCAGCTGGCAAAGAGCTATTGCGGCAAGGGCAACTATGCAGACCTGGCCGTGGTAGAAGGTCTTTCCAGTGATGTGGAATATTATGCCATTGGCTTCAAAAAGAACAGTGAACTGACCGCCAAGGTCAATGAGCAGCTGGAAAAGCTGGCCGCTGACGGCACCATCGCTGCACTTGGAGAAAAGTATAATGTGGCAAACTCTGTCATTACCGATTTTTCTGACCAAAAATAATACCGTTTGGGAGTTTCTACCATGTCGTTTGCAGAAGTAACCTTATATCTTCTGGAAGGCTTTGGAGTTTCCCTGCTGATCTTTGCGGTGACGCTGCTTTGCGGCGCACCGCTTGGTCTGCCTATTGCCTTCTGTTCCATGAGCCGGGTCAAGCCCATCCGGGCATGCTCCAAGATCGTTGTTTGGATCGTCCGGGGTGTGCCGCTGATGCTGCAGATCTTTATTATTTATTATGTGCCGGGTCTGCTGTTCCAATTTCCCCTATTCAGCAAAATTGACCGGTTCTTCTTTCTGAACTGGGAGATTTCTGATGCGGGGCGGGTCACTGCAGTGCTCATTGCCTTTAGCTTGAATTATGCCTGCTATTTTTCCGAGATCTACCGGGGCGGCATTGAGAGCATCTCCAAGGGGCAATACGAAGCGGGCTATGTTTTGGGCTTGACCAAATCCCAAATCTTCCGCAAGATCATCTTGAAGCAGGTGATCCAGCGGATCGTGCCCCCCATGTCCAATGAGATCATCACTTTGATCAAGGATACCGCCCTTGCCAACTGCATTTTGGTGGGCGAGATCATCCTGCAGGCCAAGGAGCTGGCAGCCACCAAAGCCCTGGTCTGGCCCTTGTTCTACACCGGAGTGTTTTACCTGCTGTTCGTGGGCGTTCTGACGGTGGTATTGGGCAAGATCGAAAAGAAACTGTCTTATTTCAGAGGTTAAGCTATGGCCATATTAGAAGTGAATCATATCCGCAAAGCCTTTGGGCAAACCCAAGTGCTCAATGACATCAGCTTCTCCCTGGATAAGGGACAAGTGCTGGCGATCATCGGCTCCTCCGGCAGCGGCAAGACCACCCTGCTGCGGTGCTTAAACTTTTTGGAAACACCGGATGACGGACAAATCCTGGTGAACGAAAAAGAGCTCCTAAACCCCGGCACAAGCAAATTAACCGATGAACAGATTCGAAAAAACCGATTACATTTTGGCCTGGTGTTTCAGAATTTTAATTTATTCCCCCAATATACTGCCCTGGAAAATGTATCCCTTGCCCCTACCCTGCTAAAGCTTGGCACGCCCGGGCAGATCACCGAAAAAGCCAAAGCCCTTTTGACCCAGGTAGGATTGCAGGATAAAATGGAAAATTATCCCTATCAGCTTTCCGGCGGTCAGCAACAGCGGGTAGCTATCGCCCGGGCCCTGGCATTGCAGCCGGATATTTTGTGCTTTGACGAGCCCACCTCTGCCCTGGATCCGGAGCTGACCGGTGAGGTGCTGCGGGTGATCCGGCAGCTGAAAAGCGCAGACCGGACCATGATCGTGGTGACCCACGAAATGGAGTTTGCAAAACATGTGGCAGATGTGGTAATATATATGGCAGAGGGTGTGATCGTAGAAATGGGCACGCCCCAGCAAATATTTGACGATCCCCAAAATGAAAAAACCAAGGCGTTCCTCCGGGGCGCCCAGGAAAACTATCCGTAAGGAGCATGATTATGAGCCCCAACAACACAAAGATCGAGGCCCTATACAATATCATTTTAAAGCTGGATAACATGGAGGACTGTAAAGCCTTTTTCGATGATCTTTGCACCCGCAAGGAGATCGAAAAAATGGCAGAGCGGGCATACGCCGCCAAGCTCTTATTGGAGGGCAAAACCTATAACCAGGTTATTGAAGCAGCGGACATTTCTTCTGCCACCCTGAGCCGTGTATCCCAATGTGTGCAGTACGGCCAGGGATACTCCAAGCTTTTAAAATAAGTAAAACCCAGGCATTCACTGCCTGGGTTTCAGCGTTGGCTGGGCCCGCCATCAGATTCTTCAAACAAAAGATCGTCCAGATCCACATAGGGCTCCGCATTTTCCCACATTTTCCTCTCCCCTTTCCAATCCACTCCTGACAGTATATGCTATGGAGCAGAAAAAATGTGTCTGTTCCGGTTGACAGTTTCCTATTTTTTGGGTACAATTCCTTTGTACACGCCCCGGTAGCTCAGTTGTATAGAGCGATCGCCTCCTAAGAATCAGAAGAGGTTATTCCTTACAGGTCAATTTCATAGATATGCCCCCGTAGCTCACCTGGATAGAGCGTGCGCCTCCTAAGCGCAAGGTAGTGAGTCCGAGTCTCGCCGGGGGTGCCAAATGCCGTGATTTCACCGTAAATCACGGCATTTTTATAACTTTTTGTCCCATTATTAAAAATCCATTTTGAAGTCCCAGCTCTTACGGACTTCCCAAAAGGATTCGAACGTTTTTTGCGAAATTTGCTAATAAAATCGCATTTTTGCTAATAAGAATTTTGCAGTATTCATTTTACAGTTGTTTCTGCTTGACAAGCTCCGATAAAAAGCTCACCAGCTCCGGCTTATCCTGCAAACCAATCAGCAGTTGAAGAAGCTCTGCTGTGGGTTTACAGCCAGCTTCCTCCCGAAGAGCTTTTTCCGCACCTCGAAGATCCGGTCTGGAATAAAAGCCTGTCTCAAAGCGCTGCGCGTTTACCTTGCGGTCTTCATCTAAAATATGAGAATAAACCTCAGTGACCATATCAGGCTGTGCGTGGCCCGTATCGCCCTGTGTTGCTTTGATATCTCCGTGGTTCAGCTTCAGCTTATAAGTCGTACTGGAGTGTCTGAGGGAGTGAAAGACCACATCCGGAAGGTTTGCTTTCTTTTTCAGACGATTGAAGGCTTGTCCAATTACCCGATCCTCGCAAGGGCGTCCGTTATCCAGGGCAATGACCAATCCGTAGTCATAGTAGTTTTCCCCGTAATAAGTCTTTGCTTTGTCCTGGTTTTCTTTCCAGTTGCGAAGCAGCCTTGCTAATGTGGTTGGAATCCAGATTTTTCGGATACTGGATTCGGTTTTTGGCTTTTTCAGCACAAGACGGGTTTTGTTTTTTCCGGACACCATGGTAGGAAATGTAAAAAAGATGTCATCCTCACCCAAAACCCGTATAGCTTCATCATCAACCCGGGCAAGTACCTTCTCAACTTTCAGATAGGCATTTTCGTTCAGGATGGCTTCATCTGAAATATTTACGCAATCCCAGGTAAGCCCGCAGATTTCGCCAAAACGGAGGGAACAGGCGAATGCTAAATTGATCGCCAAGTACAATTTATCGTCATCGCAGGCCTCCAGCGCAGCACGAATGGTATTGGCATCCCAGATGGCTCGTCTCTTCATATCGTACTTGGGAAGTGCTGCTCCAATGAAGGGATTTTTGCCTACCATTCCCCAGCGAATCGCCCGTTCAAATGCGCAGCGCATCAGCTTGTTGATTTTCTCAATTGTACACGCAGACACAAATTCTGATTTTGGTTTTCGTCCACGGAAAGAAACAGCCTTGGTTTTCTGCAGCTTGCTGATAAACTTATCCACGACCATAGCGTCTACATCCTGCACATAAATATCTCCAATAATAGGATTTATGTAATTTCGGATCAGCCCCATATTGGATGAGTACATAGAAAGTCCCCATTTTTTAGTGCCGTACATTTCCACAAACTCGGCAAGGAAATCCCGAACAGTCATACAGGATGGACGGATAAATGTGCCGTGATCCATTTCGTACTGGATTTCGTTAAGCCGCTTTTGCGCCTCTTTTTTGGTATCCACCGGAGGTTCCCATTTTTGCCGCTGCACGCCATTTTCATCGGTGTAATAATAGACTACTGCATATTTTTTGCCTCTTTTTATAATTGTCGCCATAATCGGTCTCCTTTACATGATTAGTTTCCTCGACCGTCTAACCATGTATCGAAGGACTCCTTGGGTATCCGTATCAAATTGCCGACACGGATCACCGGAAAAAGGCCCTTCTTTACAAGCTCGTAAGCACCGGTTCGGCTGATCCGTAGTTTTATGCCGATCTCTTCAACGGTGTATACAGAGCCGTTAGCGACGTTATGTTCCTGTAACTTACACATAAATAACTCCTTTCTTCAGGTAAGCCACAGGCATATTTGTATTATAACATACCGTTCGACTCCCCGAATTATAAATTTTTGTAAACTTTTTTCATAACATTCATTCTCTTTCTATTACTGTCATTTATAATTCACATCTGCATTTTCTCGCCTCCAAGCATTACGTAGTTTACGGAAAAAGCAGGTATGTCTTTCATTTATAAAAAACGCAGCAAGTTACTTCAGAACCTGCTGCGTAAGAATAAACATATTCACCTGTTAGAGAATTGCTGGATCAATCAGGGGTGTTGTGTCTTTGGCTATCTGTTTCTATGCAAAGGAGTATCACGCTGTCTTTCCGGGCATCTAAGAGGCCGCTGCTTTATCTGCAGTCCTATTTTACCATAGAAAATCCAACTTTGCAATAGCAAAACACTGCCAAAACAGTGCCAATTTAGTGCCAACCGTATCAATTT
>JAZNSR010000081.1:0-4090 GCA_045591335.1 Faecousia sp. | reverse complement strand
CTTTTTTGGATACCCATGAGCTGGAACGCCGCCGGGGCATTACCATATTTTCCAAGCAGGCGCAGCTGCCATTGCAGAATATGGATGTGACCCTGGTGGATACCCCCGGGCATGTGGATTTTTCCGCAGAGGCGGAGCGGGTGATGCCGGTTTTGGATTGCGCGGTGCTGGTTATCAGCGGAACGGACGGCATCCAGGCTCATACCCTGACCCTTTGGCGGCTATTGGAACGGTATCATGTGCCGGTGTTTTTGTTCATCAATAAAATGGACCTACCCTGCCGGCCAGCCCAGGAGCTGATCTTGCAATTGCAGCAGCGGTTGGATCCGGGCTGCGTGGATATGACCCGGGATACCCCGGAGGCAGTGGAGCAGGCAGCTATGCTGGACGAAGGGGTTTTGGAGCAGTATTTGCAGACCGGGCATATCCCGGATGAGGCGTTGGCTGGGCTGATCGCCCAAAGAAAGCTGTTTCCCTGCTGCTTTGGCTCTGGCTTGAAGCTGGAAAATGTGGACCGCTTACTGAATCTTTTGGAGCGGTTTGCGCCTCAAAAGGCTTACCCGGAGGCATTTGGAGCCAAGGTTTATAAGATTTCCCGGGATCCCCAGGGCAACCGGCTGACCTGGTTGAAGGTCACCGGGGGCAGTCTGCAGGTGCGGCAGACGCTGGCATATACTGCCCCGGATGGAACGCAGCTGGATGAAAAGCTGGTGCAGCTGCGGATATACAGTGCAGAAAAATTCATTGCCCCGGACCAGGTTTTGGCGGGGCAGCTATGCGCGGTTACGGGCCTTTCCGCCACCTGGGCGGGCCAGGGCCTGGGCAGCCAGGAGAGGGAACAGAAGCCAGAATTGGAGCCGGTGATGACCTACCGGCTGGTGCTGCCTAAGACCACTGATCCGGCAATCTTTTTACCTAAGCTGCGGCAGCTGGAGGAGGAAGATCCCATGCTGCAGCTGTATTGGGACGGGCAGATCCATGTGAAGATCATGGGTAAGGTGCAGCTGGAAATTTTGCGCAGCTTGGTGCAGCAGCGGTTTGGCCTGGAGGTGCAGTTTGATTCCGGCCGAATTTGCTATAAAGAGACCCTGGCGGATACGGTGGAGGGCGTGGGGCATTTTGAGCCTTTGCGCCATTATGCGGAGGTCCATTTGCTTTTGGTGCCTTTGCCCCGGGGCAGCGGACTGGTGTTTGATTCTGCCTGCTCCACCGATGTGCTGGAGCAGCATTTTCAGCGGCTGATCCTGACCCATTTGGAGGAAAAGCCCCATTTGGGCGTGCTCACCGGCTCGCCCATTACGGATATGAAAATTACCTTACTGGTGGGCAAGGCTCACAATAAGCACACCGAGGGCGGTGATTTTCGCCAGGCCACCTACCGGGCGGTGCGCCAGGGCTTGATGCAGGCCCAATCGGTGCTGTTAGAGCCGTGGTACCGGTTTCAGCTGACGCTGCCGGTGCAGTATGTGGGCAGAGCCATCACAGATCTGCGGGCCATGTATGCGGAGTTGGACACCCCGGAAAACACCGCGGACCAGGCGGTGCTGACGGGCATCGTCCCAGCTTATGAGTTGGGAGATTATGTGCAGACCCTGGCGGCTTATACCCAGGGCATGGGGCAGCTGCAGCTGGCTTTGGACGGCTATTACCCCTGCCATAACACGCAGCAGGTGGTGGAGGCTTTGGCCTATGACCCGGGGGCGGGTCTGGAAAACACGCCGGATTCTGTGTTTTGCGCCCATGGTGCGGGCTTCACGGTGAAGTGGCACCAGGTAAAGGAATATATGCATCTGGAAAGCGGCATCCGAAAAGAGCCTGCCCAGCCGGAGATCATCAGCCGCAATTTGCACATGGACGATAAAGAGCTGGAAGCCATTATGGAGCGGGAATTTGGCCCAATTAAGCGGCCCATGTACCATGCGCCCGCCAACCGCCCCGCCACAGAGGAGATCACCATTCGCCCTTTAAGGGAGCAGTATCTCATTGTGGATGGCTATAATATGATCTTTGCCTGGGATGCCTTGGCAGAGATCGCTAAATCCGATTTGGATGCGGCAAGGCGGCAGCTTTGCGATTGGCTGGTCAGCTATGCCGGCTATAAAAAGCGGCATTTGATTTTGGTGTTTGACGGCTATAAGGTCAAAGGCAATCCCGGAGAAAAGACCCTGCAAAACACGGTGCAGGTGGTATTCACCAAAGAAAACGAGACCGCCGATGCCTATATTGAAGCCTTGGTTCACCGGATCGGCAAAAATGATTCTGTGACCGTTGCCACCTCGGATGGTTTGGTGCAGCTGGGGTCCTTGCGCAGCGGTGTACTGCGGATGTCCGCCCGGGAATTGTGGGAGGAAGTGGAAACCACCCGACAGGAAATGCGCAAAATATATCATGCATAAGCAAGAAGCACCATCGGCCGATGGTGCTTCTTGTCAGAGTGTCAAAAAAGCCGTCAACCGTCAAAAAGCAGGATAAGGCAATGGCTTTTGACAAAGCCTTCCCCTCGAGGGGAAGGTGGCAAAAATCTTTGATTTTTGACGGATGAGGTGCTCAAAAAGGCTTGCTACGCAAGACTTTTTGACTTACTGCGCAACTCTCCCCTCTCGAGTATCTATATACACTTCGGGGTCGAGCTGCTTGTCTTGACGGCTTTATTGACCTCTGCCAGTCTGTCAAAAAAGCTAGTTTTTTGACAGACTGGCAAGAAGCACCATCAATCGATGGTGCTTCTTGTTATTTATTCTGTTCCAGCCAGATCAGTAAAACAGCAATATCTGCGGGGCTGACGCCGGAGATCCGGCCCGCCTGTCCAATGGACATGGGGCGGATATCTGCCAGCTTTTGCCGGGCCTCCAGCCGCAGGCCGTGAATGGCGGCATAATCTATATCCGGGGGCAAAAGCCGGGATTCCTCCTTTTGGAAGGCCTCCACCTGCTTTTCCTGCCGGGCAAGATACCCCGCGTATTTTACCTGAATCTCCACCTCCTGGGTCACTGCCTCCGGCAGCTGGGGGCGGTTGGGATCAAAGGGAGCGATATCCGCATAGGTCACCTGGGGTCTGCGCAGCAGGTCTGCCAGCCTGGCAGAATTGGTCACCGGGGCGGAATCCCTGGCTGCCAGCATGGTGTTTAGCTTCTGGCTGGCGGGGACACCGCAGCTTTCCAGCCGGCGGATCTCCTGCTGCACCGCTGCGTATTTTTCTTCCACCTGCCGCAGCCGTTCGGGACTGACCAGTCCTACTGCTGCGCCAATATGGGTCAGCCGTTGGTCGGCATTGTCCTGCCGGTGCAGCAGCCGGTACTCAGAGCGGCTGGTCATGATCCGGTAGGGCTCTTCTGTGCCTTTCGTCACCAGATCGTCAATTAGGGTGCCGATATAGCTGGTGTCCCGGGTGAGGATCAGCGGGGGTTTGTTTTGAAGCTTCAGTGCGGCGTTGATACCGGCTACCAGACCTTGCACCGCAGCTTCTTCATAGCCGGAGGAGCCATTGAACTGGCCCGCACCGTAAAGTCCCGGAATATTTTTACACTCCAGGGTGGGCAGCAATGCGGTGGGATCTACGCATTCATATTCAATGGCATAAGCCGGGCGCATCATTTCCGCGTTTTCCAGGCCGGGAATGGTCCGCAGCATTTGCAGCTGCACATCTTCCGGCAGGGAGGAGGAAAAGCCCTGGATATACATTTCTTCCGTATCCAGGCCGCAGGGCTCAATGAACAGCTGATGCCGGGGTTTGTCCGCAAACCGGTCTACTTTGGTTTCAATGCTGGGGCAGTACCGGGGACCCACGCCGGAGATGGTGCCATCGAACATGGGGCTGCGGTGGAAATTTTCCCGGATGATCCGGTGGGTCTCCTCGTTGGTGTAGGTCAGGTAGCACACCGCCTGATTGTTGAGCCGATGCTCCGTGCGGAAGGAGAAGGGCTCGGCCTTCTCATCGCCGGGCTGCAGCTCCATTTTGGAAAAATCGATGCCCCGGCGGTTGATTCTGGGGGGCGTGCCGGTTTTGAACCGCCGCAGGGGCAGACCCAGGGCGGTCAGGTTGGCGGCAAGGCCCTTGGAAGGGTGCATGCCGTCGGGGCCGGACTCGATG
>JAZNSR010000080.1:0-12409 GCA_045591335.1 Faecousia sp. | reverse complement strand
TAGGGCATTTTTCCCCCCGAAAATGAAGAAAGAACGAACTTTGTCTTGGTAGACAAAAGTTCGTTCTTTCTTGGCGGAGCAGAAGGGATTCGAACCCTTGCGACACTTTCATGTCCTACGAGATTTCGAGTCACGCCTCTTCGACCAGCTTGAGTACTGCTCCATATATTGGACCTTATTATACCACGGTTTTGGGAAAAATCAAGGCACTAATCCTGCTTTTTCGCCAGGTCAATGACCTGGGGCAGCTTTTCCATGATCCGGTCATAATTCTCCCGACGGTGTGGGATCAAACAGCCAGAGCAATCCTTGATGCCCTCTTTGGTATATGTAAAGCAGCCGCCGCAGTGATCTCCCAAAGCATACAAGGGACAATAGCAAAACAGGCAGCTGAAGCTTTCCGGTTCGGCATTTTTATGGCAAGGGAAATACTCACACTGCTTATGCTGAAAAAAATCGTAATTCGCCATATAACCACGCCTTTCTTTATTGAAAAAGATATGATATAATGCAAAACAGAACGGACCGATCCGTTCCCTACGAAAGGGAATTACCATGATGAAAGTACTGATCGATGCAGATGCCTGCCCCGTAACAGACCTGGCGGTACGGCTATGCGCACGCTACCGTATCCCATGCATGATCCTGTACGACACCGCTCACCAAATGCACCGGGAGGGTGCGGAAACCCTGGTGTTTGACAAGGGCGCAGACAGCGTAGATTTTGCCCTGGCAAACCGGGCAGCGCCCGGCGACCTGGTGATCACCCAGGATTACGGTCTGGCCTCCATGTGTCTGGCGCGCAAGGCCAGGGTTTTGCACCAGGATGGCTGGGAATACACCGAATACAACATTCAGGCGTTACTGTTCCAGCGGTCAAAAAGCCGCCGCTACCGGGCCTCCGGCGGCAGGATCAAAGGCCCCGCCAAGCGCAGGCCGGAGCAGGACACCGCCTTTGAAAAGGCCATGGAGCAGCTGCTTCAGCAGTCCGTCCAGGGGTAAACCGCCGGCGGCTCCAAAGTAAAGACCATAGGCTCTCCGGTGGTGGGGTGGTCAAACCCCAAACAGCAGGACCACAAAGCAATTTCGCAATCATCCTCTAAGGTGGAATACTTCCTATCCCCCACCAGGGGCATACCTCTGCCTGAAAACTGGGCCCGGATCTGATGGGTGCGCCCGGTGATCAGCCGAATGCGCACACGGCTCATATCCGCCCGGCGCTTCTCCACCCAATAATCCAAAATGGCTTCCTGCACATCCTTGCCGGGCTCTGCGACGATATAGGTCTTTCGCTCTGATTTATCCCGCAGCAAAAGGTCCCGCAAAGTGCCCTGATCTGCCTCCGGTGCGCCGTGAAGCACCGCCAAATATTCTTTTTGAAACCGATCCTCCCGGATCTGCCGGGAAAGCGCAGAAGCCGCCGCCTTATTCCGGGCCAGCACCATCAAGCCGCTGACCACCCGGTCCAGCCGGTGGACCGTGCGCACATCGGCTTTTTCGTCCCCCAAAGCCTGCCGCACCAATTCCGGCAATCCGCCGGGCTCATCGGTGGAAAGCACCCTGGGTGGTTTCACGCAGACGATAATATCTTGATCTTGATAAATCAGTTCCATACTAACTCCCATAGTTTTTTTATATTTTACCAAAAACCGCGGCGTTTTTCAACTGAAAGGATGGTTGTTTTGAAAATTGTAATTCTAGACGGACATGCCGTTAACCCCGGGGATCTGAGCTGGGATTTTCTAAATGTATTCGGCCAGGTGACGGTTTATGAGACCACCCCCGCTGAGCTGGTGATTCCCCGGATCCAGGATGCGGACATTATTCTGATCAACAAAATCATCATTAACACCGCCATTTTGGATGCCTGCCCCCAGCTGAAGCTGATCTGCGTACTGGCAACGGGCTATAATGTGGTGGATTGCGAGGCATGCGCAAAGCGGGGCATCCCCGTGACCAATGTACCCGCATACGGCACGGATGCGGTGGCTCAGTTCACCTTTTCCCTGCTGCTGGAGCTTTGCAACCGGGTAGGTCTGCACGATCAGCTGGTCCACCAGGGGCAATGGCCCAAGCACATCGGCTTCTGCTTTTGGGAAACGCCCCAAATGGAGCTGGCGGGAAAAACCCTGGGCATTATCGGCTTTGGCCGCATTGGCCGGGCCGTGGGGCGCATTGCAAAGGCCTTTGGCATGAAGGTACTGGCCTGCAACCGCAGCCGTTGCCCGGAGGGAGAAGCCATTGCCCAATATGTAGATATGGATACCTTATTGCAAAAATCGGATATTATCAGCCTGCACTGTCCCCAAACCCCGGAAACTGTGGGGCTGATCAACCGGCACACTCTCAGCAAAATGAAGAACGGTGCTATTTTGCTGAACACCGCCCGGGGCGGCGTGATCGACGAAGCGGCTGTGGCAGCTGCGCTGAAAACCGGAAAGCTGAAAGGCTTTGCGGCGGATGTGGTCAGCTCGGAACCCATTCTGGACTCCAATCCCCTGCTCACCGCCCCCAACTGCATTTTAACGCCCCATATGGCCTGGGCGCCCATTGAAAGCCGCAAGCGAATCTTAACCAGCGCCACCCAAAGCATCGAGGGCTTCTTAAGCGGAAAGCTTGTAAACACTGTCAATATGTAAAATACGACCCGGTACTAAGTACCGGGTCGAAATTTTATTCCGTACGCAGAGCAACCACGGGGTCTTTCTTGGCTGCGCTTCTGGAGGGAATGATGCCGGAGAACAGAGTCAGAACCACGCTGACCAGCACCAGAATCACCGCCACACCCACGGGCAGGTGCGCCTGCAGGTCTGCCAGATCCGTCAATGCGTAAACAAGGGCATTGAGGGGGATACACAGCAGATAGGTCAAGCCCACACCCAGCAAGCCGGAGGCAAAGCCGATAATCACTGTCTCTGCATTAAACATGCTGGAAACATTGGCCTTGGATGCGCCAATTGCCCGGAGAATACCGATCTCTTTGGTGCGCTCCTGGACAGAGATCAGCGTGATCACGCCGATCATAATGGAAGAAACAATCAGAGAGATGGCAACAAAGCCGATAAGCACATAGGTAATGGCATCCAAAATCACTGTAATAGAAGACATCATAATACCCACGATATCCGTATACCGAATCTGCTTCAGCTCCTCCACAGATGCGTTGTAATCCGCAATAACCTGCTCAATGACCTCTTTATTTTCAAAGCTGGAGGCATACAGATTGATGGTAGCGGGGCTTTCCAGATCCAAATAACCCAGATTCGTCAAATTTTGCTCATAGGTACTTTCAGAGAATTCCAGCAGCTCGTCATAATACTGAGCGAACTGGTCGTCCGTATAGGTCTGCAGCTCTGCTTCCAGCAGCATCAGCTTTTGCTCCATAGGCACCATGGCCATCTGCTGCTGCACCTGCATGGCGATCTGCCCGCGGACCTGCTGCTCCACCATTTGCCTGAAGGCATGGGTCAGCTCCTCATCGCTCATGTTCAAAATATATTCTTCGATCTGTGCCGCATTCATGCTCATCTGCTGGGTCAGCGCTGTAAGCATAGTGCTTTCCATATCCTCCCGGGTCTTGCCCTCCATGGCCATGGCCAAGGCATCGTCCAGCTGCTCCTGCGTGGGGATGCACTTGATCCTCACATACAGCTCTGCCTTTTCTTCGTCGGTCAGCTCCTGCACATAGGCCCGGAAGTCCGCAGCCTTTTGCGCGGCAGTCATATCGCCCTCCTCGGGCTTAAAGGGCAGGCCGGTGAAAATATCGGTTTCCGGATCATCCAGCTGAGCCTGCACTGCAGAAGCGTCATTCATAGCCTGGATCACATGCTCTGTCAATTCCCGGGTATAGGCAATAGAGCCCTGCAGCATAGCGGACGCCGCTTCCTCATTGGGACGAATAATACCGGTGACCTTCAGCTTCAATCCGTTATCATACAAATACCGCAGGCCCGCATCGGTCTCCCGCAGGTCCATATAAAATCCGGTGTTTTCATCCACCACATAGCAATCAGAATTCAGAACCACCCGGAAATCCATGTCCATGATCTCCTCATAGGTCCACTTTTGCCCCTGGGCTTCCAGCTTGGTGCCGTTACTCACCGCATCAAAAACCTTTTCGATCTCCTCCGAAGGCTTCAAGCCCAAGGCATACAACACCATATCCTGCAATTCGTTATTCTCGTCCACCACCAGCACGATCTCGTCATACTCGTTGGGCCATGTGCCGGTGACCAGATCATACTGCTCCTTCAAAAGAGGATTGATCAGCTCCCCATCCATACCGGAAAGCATCTGGCACCAAAGCTGCATACCGCCTCCCGTGGATGCCGCAGCAGTGTTGCCGCCGCCCATATTCTGCCCCATTGCCAGCATGCCGGACATATCCGTGCCCATATATTTGGCAATGGACTCCATCATGAGCTTTTGAGCATCGGAACGGACAATGGTATCGTCCACCGTTTCCGTATACACCAAAAGATCCAGATTATAGGTATACTGAATGCCCGTAAGGGCTTCCTTCAGCGCAGGATCTTCCTCCACCTGTTTCAAAATGTGCTTATTAAAAGCAGTCAGATCGTTCTTGGTGGATTCAATGCTATTGAGCGCATTGATCATATCATACATAACCGGGCGGGAATACACCGCATCCCGGTCATGATCATTGGCATTGCCGCCCACACCCATAAAAGCAGACATCAGTGTGCCCATATCCACAGTTGTGGCCTGCAGGGTCAGCGGATAGGAGGACAGGGTATCCTCCTGCACCCCGTTAATAAAAGCATGTGTACCCTGGGATACTGCCCAAATCAGCGCAATGCCGATAATACCGATAGAACCGGCAAAGGCGGTTAAGGTGGTTCTGCCCTTTTTGGTGAACAGATTCTTAAGAGAAAGGCCAAAGGCCGTGGCAAAGGACATGGAGGGCTTCCGGTCCTTTTTCTTGGTGGCAGCGGTCTTCCGGTCCGCTTCCAAATTTTCCTTGCGCTCCTGCTCGGTCAGCGGTGCGCTGTCATCGGTGATCTGCCCGTCCAGCATTTTAATAATGCGGGTGGAATACTTCTCAGCCAGCTCCGGGTTATGCGTCACCATGATCACCAGGCGGTCCTTGGAGATTTCCTTAAGAATTTCCATAACCTGCACACTGGTTTCCGTATCCAACGCGCCGGTGGGCTCATCCGCCAGCAAAATATCGGGGTTATTGACCAGCGCTCTGGCAATGGCCACACGCTGCATCTGACCGCCGGACATCTCGCTGGGCCGCTTACGCAGCTGGTCGCCCAGGCCCACTGCCTCCAGGGCCTCCTTGGCTCTGCGGCGGCGCTCCTTCCGCTTTACACCGGAAAGGGTCAACGCCAGCTCTACATTTTGCAGCACTGACTGGTGAGGGATCAGATGATAGCTTTGGAACACAAAGCCGATAGAATGGTTGCGGTAAGTATCCCAATCCCGATCCTTATAATCCTTGGTGGATGTGCCATCAATAATCAAGTCACCCTCGGTGTATTGGTCCAAGCCGCCAATGATATTGAGCATGGTGGTCTTTCCGCAACCGGAGGGGCCCAAGATAGACACAAAATCGCTTTTGCGGAAATCCAGATTGATTCCCCGCAAGGCGCGGACGGTATTGTCACCGTCGGCATAATTCTTTTTGATGTTACATAGCTGCAGCATAGCAACCATCCTTCCTGGAAGAAAATAGCATTACGGGCATACTATAACAATTATTCTCCGTCTGTTTGTAAATAAACCGTTAATCCTTGATAAACTTCCATATTTTTTCATAGATTATATGGTCAAAAACCGGCAGAGTGATTCCCTGCCGGTTTAACTTATTCCTTGCTCTTCTTGAACAGATTGGTCTTGCGCTCCCGCCCTTGCAGCAGCCGGACAATATTCTGCCGGTGCATAAACACAGTCAGCAGGCCCATGAGCGCACCGCAAATCATAACCACAGGCCGGTCATAGTGCATCAGACAGAAGCACACAGAGAAGGTAATGGCTGCCAGCACCGAGCCCAAAGATACATACCAGGTGGTGAAATAAAACACCGCAAACACACCCAGAATGATCAACCCGATCCGCCAATCCACCGTCAAAGCAATAAACAGGCCGCTGAGGATGCCCTTGCCGCCCTTAAAGCCCAGCAATGCAGGGAAATCATGGCCCAGCATCACCGCAAAGCCGCCAATAATAGCGCCTTCCAAGCCCAAATCAAAGGGAGAAAGGAGCAGCCGGCCCACCAGGCAAGCCAAAAAAGCCTTGCCCGCATCAATAGCGATCACGCCCAGGGCTCTGCCTGCACCGTAGCTGCGGATAAAGTTGGTCAGACCTGCATTGCCGCTGCCATGGCTGCGCACATCATCGTGCATCATCATGGAAACGCACACTGCGCCGTTCAGATTGCCCAGCAAATATCCCGTTAGTATAGCGGCAATCATATTCAGCCACATACTTACTCCTCCTTATCGCCCTTTTGACGAATGGTGATCCGCACGGGTGTGCCCTGCAGACCGAAAACCTCACGGATCTGATTTTCCAGATACCGCTGATAAGAAAAATGGAACAACCGCGCATCGTTGCAGAAGATCACAAAATGAGGCGGCTTTGTGCTGGCCTGGGTCATATAGTAGATCTTCAGCCGGCGGCCCTTATCCGTGGGCGGCTGCACACGAGCGGTGGCATCTGCCAGCACGCTGTTCAGCGCGCCGGTGGTAATACGGGTGGTATTCTGCCGGTTGACCTCCTGGATCACCTGAAACAGCTTGTCTACCCGCTGACCGGTCAGCGCAGAGAGGAACACCACCGGCGCATAGGTCATGTAGCTCAAGCCCTGCTTCACATCGGCTTCCTTGTCCCGCATGGTGTTGGTTTCTTTGTCTGCCACCGCATCCCATTTGTTCACCACAATAATGGCAGCCTTACCGGCTTCGTGGACAAGGCCTGCAATTTTGGTGTCCTGCTCAGTGACACCATCGTTGGCATCCACTAAAATCAGGCACACATCAGACCGCTCAATGGCGTTAATGGTGCGCATGTTGGAGTACCGCTCAATGATATCGTCCACCTTGCTCTTGCGGCGCATACCGGCAGTATCGATGAAGCAATATTTGCCGGTCTCATTTTCAAACTCAGAGTCAATGGCATCCCGGGTGGTGCCTGCCACATTGGACACGATCACCCGCTCCTGCCCCAAAATCCGGTTCAGAAGACTGGACTTGCCCACATTGGGCTTGCCAACAATGGCCACCTTAATGACTTCGCTTTCTTCCTCTTGCTCTTCTTCCGGAGGAAATTGCTCCAAGCACCAGTCCAAGAGATCACCGGTGCCGTGGCCGTGAATGGCAGAGACCTCAAACAGATCTCCAATACCCAGGCCATAGAACTCATACACATCCGGATTCACCGGGCCGATGGAATCGCATTTGTTCACCGCCAAAGCCACCGGCTTGCCGGATTTGCGCAGCATAGTTGCCACATCCTGGTCTGCCGCGGTTACACCGGAATGCACATCCACCACCATAACCACGCAATCAGCAAGCTCAATGCCGATCTCCGCCTGGCGGCGCATGAATTTAAGCATATCGCTGTCGGTGGAGGGTTCGATACCGCCGGTATCCACCAGGGAAAAATTCCGCCCGCACCACTCACAGTCTCCATAGATCCGGTCACGGGTCACGCCGGGGGTATCCTCCACAATGGAGGTCCGGTGACCGGTCAGCTTATTAAACAACATGGACTTGCCCACATTGGGTCGTCCAACGATCGCTACCAAAGGTTTTGCCATGGGAAGTCCTCCTTTCAGAATTATCAATTTATTATCTCATAAAATGCCATCGAATGCAAGCATTTTATGTCGCTTCCCTTTCGGCTGAAAATGCCGAAAAAGGAAAAAGAGGAAGCACGCTAAGCGTCCTTCCTCATAGTTTTCCTGCCTTAGTCAGCCTTGGCAGCCAGAACCTGACGGCCATTGTAATTGCCGCATGCCTTGCAAGCTCTGTGAGGCATGACGGGCTCACCGCACTTGGAGCACACTGCCACAGCGGGGGCAGCCAGCTTCCAGTTGGAGCCACGGCGCTTATCGCGGCGGGCGCTGGACACTTTACACTTAGGAACAGCCATGGTTGACACCTCCTTGGTCAAATCTGCTTTAACAGCACTTTTGTATTACTTATCGAGAAGCTGCCGTAAAGCAGCAAAGCGGGGATCCGGCTCTTTCTGGCAGCTGCAGGGGCCATCGTTCAGGTTATGCCCGCATCGGCAGCACATACCCTTACAATCCGGCTTGCACAGCAGCTGGGAATCCATGTTCAGCACAAACACTGTGCGAACGATCTCTTCCAGATCCGCTGCGTCACCCTCCAGAGGGAATACCCATTCGTCTTCATTTTCTTCGTTGGCAAGCTCCTTGACCAAAACCACATCAATGGGAAACTCCACATCCATGTCAAAATCAGAGGCGCAACGGTCGCACACGCCGTGGATGCAGGTCTTAACCAGACCCGTCATCACCAGCACGCCGGCGGTGTTACGCACAGAGCCCTCCGCTATCACCGGTTCAGAGACCGGGTAGGTGGTGCCGTATAGAAGATCACTCAGATCCACGCTGGTGGAAAAGGATACGCTTTGGCCGGGCCGGTCCATAATTTGCGCCAGTCCTAGCAGCATAGTATCCCCCTCCTAACAGTCGTGCTTAGACATTATATACGCTTTGTCCCAATTTGTCAAATACTATTTTTAGATTTTATGCGTACATTTTCACCATATCCAGATAAAAAGCTTCGTCAAAGGGACCAGGCAATCCGGCTGCTTGAATGGTTTCCAGGAAGCCGGCTTCCTGGGGACATTCGATCAAAAGCCGGTAAGCCTCCAGAGCCGCATCCGGATCGTCATAATACATGGTAAAAAAGTTCATAGCCGCCACTGCAGACACCGCATAGCTGATATAATACACAGGACTTTCCATCACCACCAGCCGCCAGTAGCTTTGAATATCCGACACCCAATAGCTGATATACTCCACGCCTCCATAATTGGCGCAGACCTCCTCCATGACCCGGTTAAAATCCGCAGGAGTAAAGGAATCCAAATTGGGCTCAGAATAGATCCGCTGCTCAAATTCGTCCACCAGCACGCAGATCTGAATGGTAGCCAAATCATTAAATGTCTTATAAGCCGCCAGGACCTGGTAAACCTCCTCGTCCATTTCTTCTTCCAGATAGGCCATAAACAGCCACTCATTGCCCTGGGACTGAGTCTCCGCCAAATCCAGGGGCAGCTCATCCAAGTCCGAATAATAGCTGCCGTAAAAATGGCCGAATTCATGGGCAACCGTCAGCATATCCTGATAGCCGGGGCCAAAGAAACAGAAGGACTTCTCCCCGATCACTGTGGTGAACGCCCCCTCATAAGCATTGGAAAAACCGGTAAAATAAGAGCAATCCTCCTCCAAAGCCCCGGTCATAATATCCGCCATATCCTCCGGAACCTGTTCCAGATAATTGGTAAAATAAGGAGTTTTGTTGGTTGTATAGGGATTCTCCAGGAAAGTCACCAGCTGCTCCCGGGCATCATATTCCATCTCGTCCAGGCCTACGGCAAAGCCATTATAGGCGTTTTCATACAAGGGTGCCAGGTGCTTGGCCACAAAAGAACGCATCTTCGTCAGTTCCTCTGTACCGTAATCCCGGTTATAGCCCAGTTTGAATGCATATTCATAATAATTCTCATAACCATAAATTTGCGCCATGCGGTTATTATTTTGCACCTGCTCAATATACAGTGGGATCATGGCATCGGAGGTCCGGTCCTCCAAAGCTTGATATTCCACCAAAATTTCAGAATTCCGCTTTTGCAAAACCATGATCTCATCGGTGTAGGCCATGAGCATATCCAGCTCTTCCTGGGTCCAGTCCGCAAACAGCTGATCCTTGGTAGGCGCATCGGACTGATACACCCGGCGCACCATTTCCATATAGGCATTATTGGCATCAGCGCAAATATCCACGCAGTCCAAATACAGCTGGCTGGCCTGCTCATCGGTCATATCGCAATAATACAAAAGCTGGGCAATGGCGCACTGATCCTCCAGCACATTATATTGCTCGTCCAATTCGTCCGTCAGCGCATCCACTTCTTCAAAATCCGTGCTTTCCAGGGCTAAAGCTTCCGATTCTTCCAATAAAGAATAAAAAAGCGCCACATCCTCCTCCGTCAGCGTATAGGTAAAGGGCAGCGGAGGACTTTCCGGCTCTGTGGTCTCCGTGGGAGCAAGCAGCTCCGGAATATCCAAAACATCAGCAGGAATGCAAAAGCATCCGCTGGCAGTAAACAGCAAGGTCAAACATAAAATCAAGGCAATCAAACGCTTCATAAAACTACCTCCTTGTATATTTATTATATTGTACACATTATAAAAAGTCAAACTGCCCTGCATAAATAGCATTTCCCGGGGAATACTGAGCATATCCCAAATATAAGGAGGAAATGAACATGAACTGCAATGCCAATAAGAGCATCGAATGCACCGTTTCTCAATGCGCGCACCACTGCAGCAGCGCAAACTACTGCTCTCTGGATAAGATTCTGGTGGGCACCCACGAATCCAATCCCACTATGGATCAGTGCACCGACTGCATGTCCTTCCGCAAGAAATAAAATTGCGCCGCGGCAGTGCAAGCTGCCGCGGATTTTTACTTGACGATAAGCCCGGGAATGATTATTATGTTAAAAGATACATAATTTGGTAATATTTTAGTAACATTAAGCTATTATAGTAAAACCGACCTTATTCGAAAGGATGTTGCAATATGGACGAACAAGAACTCCAGGGCTTCGAAGAATTGAACACCCCGGAAGTAACACAAATGAACAATGCAGAATTCCAGCCGGAGGCTTCGCAGTCAAAAGGCGCAGCGCCTCAGCCGGAAGAAACGGAGATTCCTTCCACTGAGCCCGAACCTACGGCCCAGCAAACTTTTCCTTTTTATAGCTATGAGCCTCCCAAGAAGCGTACCGGCGCTAAAATCGGCAAATTCTTTGCCTGGGTGGGCATTATTGCCGCGGTGCTGGCTGTTTGCCTGATCTGCACCAACCTGATCTGGAGCGCAAAATACAACAACATGCTGCAGGCCTACAACCAGCGGGTGGATGTATTGGAAGAAAAGCTGGAGAATATGGGCATTTCCGGTCCTGCCACCATCACCCCCGCTCCCATTCCCGAGGGTGAGGGCATGCTCCCTGCCCAGGTGTATGACAGCTGCGTCAACACAGTGGTTGCCATTCAGAGCACCGTCCGCTCCCAGGGCTTCTTTGGCCAGGTCTCCGAATCCTACTCCACCGGCTCCGGTGTAATTCTGTCCCCCAACGGCTATATCGCCACCAACTACCATGTGGTCCAGGGCGGCTATAACATCACCGTTGTGACCTATGATAACAAAGAATACGAAGCTGCCCTGGTGGGCTATGATGCCTCCAACGACATCGCGGTTTTAAAAATCGAGGGCGAGGACTTCCCCTCCGCCACCATTGGCAGCAGCGATGACCTGCTGGTGGGCGACAAGGTTGCCGCCATCGGCAATCCTTTGGGTGAGCTGACTGCCACCATGACCGTTGGCTATATCAGCGCCAAGGACCGTTTGGTGAGCACCGACGGCACTGCCATTAATATGCTGCAAACCGACGCTGCCATCAATTCCGGCAACTCCGGCGGTCCTCTGTTTAATATGTACGGCCAGGTGGTGGGCATTACCACCGCCAAGTATTCCGGCACCAGCAACTCCGGTGCCAGCATCGAGGGTATCGGCTTTGCCATCCCCATCAACGATGTGGTGGATATTATCGACGATCTGATGAACTACGGCTATATTACCGGCGCTTATCTGGGCGTATATGTGCGGGATATGGATAGTGAAACTGCCAGCTCCTACAACCTCCCCACCGGTGCTTTCGTGGACGATGTGACCGACGGCTACTGCGCCAAGGAAGCCGGCGTTCGCAAGGGCGATATCATTATTGCTCTGGGCGGCCACAAGATCACCTGCATGGCAGATCTGACCCGGGCTCTGCGGAAGTTCAATGCTGGCGACACGACCACCATCACCGTATTCCGCAGCGGCGCAGAGGTGCATCTGCCCATCACCCTCTCCGAAAAGCCCCAGGAAACCCCTGTGCAGCAACCGGAGGCTTCCATGCCTCAGCAGGGCGACTACGACGAGTGGTACGACTATTTCTTCGGCCAGGAATAATTCACAAAAAGGCATGAGCAAAAAGTAGACTGCCCCAGTTTGTGCGGACAGTACAAAAAGAGGCCCTGTATAGGAATATTTAGTTTTAAGCGGAGTGGCGCAGCGTTAGTGGCGCCACTCCAGTTTTTATCTGGATGCGCTCATAGTTGTAAAAATGAATGTAT